>NZ_NPDR01000003.1:300000-551160 GCF_002811765.1 Leptospira saintgironsiae
TATCCTAATCAATCCTTTGTTAAGGATTTTTAATATACATTTCATTCTTCCGAGCTTATCTCTTTTACTTTTCTAATCGTCTAAATCTTTTTTTTCTAAATATTTCCTTTGAAAAATTTTAAAACGAAATACCAGTATTTTTTCTCGCCAACCCCCTAAAGCTTTATTTTGGAAATTTCCTAAAAATCAATATTTAAGTATTGACTTAATTAAGTTTATACTTAAATATATGGTCATGCAGGCTTTAGATGCAATTGCCGATCCAACCAGGCGCAAAATTTTAGAACTACTATTCGACGGTGAAATGGGAGCGGGGGAGATTGCTGGGCATTTTGATATAAGTAATGCTGCGATCTCACAGCACCTTAAGGTTTTGAAAGAATGCAATCTGATCCAAGTGAGAGTGGATGGGCAAAGAAGGATCCATTCCTTGGACTATAAAGGTTGGAAAGAGATCCAAGACTGGCTGGATAGAGCTAAAACTTTCTGGGAAGGTCGACTAGATCTTCTGGAAAAAGAATTAAGGGCGAATAAAATAAAAAAAGGGAGAAGATAGTGATGAAAGATCTATCTGTGAACAAAACGTATGGAAGCTTCACTTCGGATTCCGAAGTTCGTTTCCAAAGATTATTACCTGGGCCGATTGAAACTGTTTGGGAATATCTGACTGATTCTGAAAAAAGAGGCACCTGGCTTGCTTCTGGAACTATGGAATTGAAGGTAGGTGGAAAAGTAGAATTAAACTTTTTGCATTCTTCTCTTTCAGATGAGAAAATTTATCCGGAAAGATTTAAGGAAATGGAAAACGGTATTAGCGGAGTAGAAACGATCACTGCAATTGATGCTCCTCGTTTTTTAAGTTTTACTTGGCATCCTAATTCTGAAGTTAGTTTTGAACTAGTGGAGAAGGGAGAAGATGTTCTTCTTACTTTGAGACATTATAAACTTGTAGATGAATTCGGTAAACTGATGGTTTCGAGCGGGTGGCATACTCATTTGGATATTCTTACTTCTAAACTTTATAAAGAATCAGTTCCTAAGTTCTGGCAAACATTTGCTCATCATGAAAATGTTTATGGTGAGACCCTAAAAAGTATCGCCAAGAAGTGATCCTTAAAATAAAAAAGCCGACGAATTCTCGCCGGCTTTTTTTTAAAATCGATTGTTAGTCGATTATTTATTCGGAGTAAACTCCAAAGTAACCACGCCTCTTGCTGCAGACTTAACATTCATTTTCTTAGTTGCTAAGAAAGTAAATCCTCTGTCCTTTTTATAGACTAATTCGTCCATAAAGAGTGCGTCTTTTCCAGGGTAGGTAACTTCCCACTCAGAACCGCTTACGTTGCTTGCTCTAACATTGATGTCTTTTGCAGCAGTTAATTCTGCTAAATCATCTTTGAATTTAGTGGATTCGTCTGCATCCAAACCAGTAAACTTAAGAATGATCGTATTATTCTCAGTGAGATTGAACCATTCTTCTTTTAGTTGTTTGTTTACTTTTTTGGTTACGTCTTCTGCCCAACCAGCAAGTGCTTTTTCTCTGGAAACTTTTTGAGTGATATCTGCTCCACGAGCATCTCCGTTTCCAGAAGCTACCACTTTACCGTCTCCCCAAAGTAGGATCACTTTATAAGGTCCGGTGGCCGCAGTATTGAACAAAGGTCTGTCCAATTGTTTTCCGCCAATTGCAGTTACAGGAGCTTGGTCTTCAGTTTCTACTGAACCAACTACCAGAACTTCTGCTCCAGATGATTGAGCTTGGATTAAAATCGCAGCTCCTGCATCTAAAGAGTTTACTGCATCAGCATTCAAGCCGGAAGGTTTAACAGTTTTAGAAGCAGTTCCTGGATCCACGATCTTGTTTCCTGCTTTTTTAAGTCCTTTGATGACCTCAGCTTCTGCAATATTACCATTGCTTAAAGGAGCAACCGGTGCTCCTCCAACTTTAGAAGGAACTAAAACTACGATTCTTGGATTTCCTACATCAGCAAGTAAACCTTCTACAGCAGTGGAAAGTTTAGATTCTTCGATAGTACAACGAACAGTAAGTTTTAAAATAGGTTGAGTATCAATCTTGCCTTGGTCTTCCGCAACGATGTCGTAAGATTTTACGAATGCATCCGTTTTGGAAAGTAGACTAGAGCCTAAACTTTCTCCGTCGGAAGCTTGGCTTTTGTTGGAAATTTCTTCACCAACTACTTTACGTACCGCATTAACCTTCGCGTCTTTGATCGCTCTTTGTTTTGCGTTCGCTATATCTCCGTTATAGATCGGAGCTTCTCCGATCACGGTGATCGTATTTCCTTCTCTAGTGAATTCTTCTTTTTTCTTGCGTCGGGATCCGTCACCCGTTGCGCATGCAAAAGCGAAACCTAAAATCAGTGTGAGAGCGGTAATCCGCAGGATGGGCAGCTTTGCCATATC
This sequence comes from Leptospira saintgironsiae, assembly GCF_002811765.1. Classification (NCBI taxonomy): domain Bacteria; kingdom Pseudomonadati; phylum Spirochaetota; class Leptospiria; order Leptospirales; family Leptospiraceae; genus Leptospira; species Leptospira saintgironsiae. Next base: position 302,425 of record NZ_NPDR01000003.1, read on the forward strand.
GCTTCCTTTTTCTCCTTGATGTATTGAATTCTGTCTATTTACTGAACAAATAAGGTATCTTACATGCGGTTCAAAGAAAGAAACAAAAAAATCCTAACTTTACTCATTTTTTTTCTGACAATTTCCTCAGGCTCATGCGTTGAGGCGTCATCCAGAAGTCATATTTCTAAATCCAAAATTATCCCTGCCGAAGTTTCATTTTATGAACAAGTACTTCCAAGTCTTGCAGGCAAATCCGTTGTGCTCGTTACAAATCCTTCCGGTATTGGAAGACATCCAGAGAAGATCTTAAAAGAATTTAAGGATAAAAAAGTTAAGATCAAACATTTGATCGGACTCGAACACGGATTTTTAGGATTGGAAGAAGATTTCAGCAAGTCTCCAGTCACAATGGATGAAACTTTTCAACTTCCTATCTATCATATTTATAAGGTTAAAAACTCTGAGATACCTGCAATCCTGAAAGGTGCAGACGCAGTAGTGTTCGACGTAGTCGACATGGGAATGCGTTGTTATACTTACTTAAGCGTTCTCAAACGTTTGATGGATAATTTGCCAGATCCAAACACTAAGTTTATTCTTTTAGATCATCCGAACCCAGCATTGTATTTAGGCGCAAGGGGAGAAGGTATTCAGAAGAAGTTCCTAAACTTTGCAGGAGAATTCCCTTCTCTATTTTTTACCGGTATGACTCTTGGAGAAGCTGCTGCATTCTATAATGGAGAATATTTAGGTGGAAAAGTGAAACTAGATATTATCTCTCCTGAAAATCTAAAAAGAGGATTTGATTGGGAGAGAGAAGGAATCCCTTGGTCCACACCTTCTCCGAATCTTCCTATGTTGGATTCTGCTAAAAATTATCTAGGCTTAGTATTATTAGAAGGTGTGAATGTTTCCGTAGGAAGAGGAACCCAAGCTCCATTCGTATATTTCGGCGCTCCTTGGATGAATGAACCTGAAGATATTATCCAAGAATTGAACGAAGACAGCAAGGGTGATTATTATTACCAAAGTGTATTCTTTAAACCAGTATTTGGACCTTTTAAAGGAGAAATTTGCAGAGGTCTTCGTTTAACAGTTGTAAATCGTAAATATGATCCGATCAGAATGGCATATAATCTGACTGCCATTATGAAAAAGAAATACAAAGATTTCAAATGGAGACAGTATGCAGACGGATCCCATAATATAGATTTTCTTTGGGGAACAGAAAAGTTCAGAGAATCAGTGGATGCAGGCCTTACATACGAACAATTTAAGGCGACTTACGCGGAATCCGAATCCTCTACAAATAAACTGATCCAGAAATATCTGATCTACTAATGTTTTATAAATTAATTTCGAAAGACATATTATGAGAACCAGATTTGCCGTTATAGTATTGATTTGTTTTTCCTTCTCCATTTTTGCAGAAAATCAAAACGGAGAATGGAAGGAATACGGCTTAAAAGAAGTTTTAGGCCGTCTGAAATTTTATGCATTTGCTAAGATTGCTCAGAGTGTTCGCACTGGAGCTTCTTTTGACCAAGAATTATACGTAAAAGAAACTCCTTGCAGCCAGGACTTTCCCAAGCTTGAAGGAAGTTTCCAATGTGCATTACTTAAGGTTTCTACATTCGAAGATAAATTAGCAGAAAACTCAGAGCCTGTAACTCCTAATGCTGCATCTGCTACGAATGGTCTAACTCCGAGTAAAACAATACCGCAGGTTCCGGTAAAAGCAAAATGGTATGAGGGAAGGACTCTTGCAGGAAAAGGAGTTCTTTCTCTTCCTGGAAAAGAAGGGCTGAGTGATTTGAAATTATTCTATCATACTGATGGAAAGCTAAGCCATTATTCTTATGAAGATAAAATAGTGGTTTTTGACTGGAAAGGCCAAGAGTTAAGTACTATTCTAATTGTAAAAGTGGATCCAAAATTACGACCACTTGGCGGTAAGGAATATTTTTTTCCATGAAAGAACTCTCTTCGGGTTTTTTAAGAATGATGGACCACGAAGGTATCGACCCAGTAGAATATATCTGGGTAGTAGCTTCTTATCCATCTTCTGAATCCGGAAAACAAGAGGCAAAACTTGTACCTGCAAATTTTAAGATCGCAAGTCTTGTGGGTAAAAGAGTAAAACTTGAATTTACCGGAAAGATCCGTTGTGTGAATTGCGGAAAAGTCACAAGCAAAAGTTTTAACCAAGGAAGTTGTTTTAACTGCTTTCAAACTTTAGCGGAGAATGATCTATGCATTCTTCGTCCAGAGACCTGTCATTTTCATTTGGGAACTTGTAGAGAGCCTGAATGGGGAGAAGGTTATTGCTTCCAAAAGCATACTCTGTATCTCGCAAACACAAGTGGATTAAAAGTAGGAATCACTCGAGAAAAACCGGTCTCCAATCGTTGGGTGGACCAGGGCGCGCAAGAAGCAATTCCACTTTTAGAAGTAACTTCCAGAAGAGATGCAGGTCTTATCGAAAAACAATTTACTTCTATCATAGATGATAAGACCAAATGGCAAAAGATGGTAACAGAAGATTCGGTTTCATTCGATCTAATCTCTAAAAAGAAAGAATTATTAGAAGTATTGGATTCCTGGGACTTGGGCGTTCCATATACGGAATCTAATGAGCAGAATATTACAAAATTAAGTTATCCTATTTCAGAATATCCTAAAAAATCAAAATCTTTCTCTCCGGATAAGGAGAAGGAAATAGATTCCAAATTACTCGGTATCAAAGGACAATACCTTTTGTTCGAGGATGTGGTAATCAATATCCGCGCCTATGGCGGTTATGAAATCCGTTTATACTCGGAGTGAGTCATCCTATGAATAAAACTTCTGTTCGCAAATATTTCCTGGTCCTATTTTTACTTTTTTCCCTCCAAGGCTGCGGCTGGATGGTAGATCTTGTTTTTCCTTTGGACGTAGACCGATTTTTAGGAGAACAATTTTACAAGGCTGCAGTAACAGGCGAAGGCCACGGTAAAATTTACAAAGACAAGTCCTTAGAAAAATATCTGCAATCTGTTGTGGATCGTATCTTAAAATCAAAATCCATTCAATACAAAGAAGAGTTCAAATATAAAGTAACCATAATCGATGATGATAAGGTAATCAATGCAATCTGCGCACCTGGCGGATATATATTCGTATATACTGGACTTTTACATTTTGTAAAAAATGAGGCAACTCTTGCGGGTATACTTTCTCATGAGATCGCTCATGCAGAAAGAAGACATTCTACCAAACAATTATCTACAAATCTTACTTTATATTTTGCATTATACTTTGTTCTTTCCTATGTATTAGGCCCGGACCTTGCACAACATGCGGCTGATATTGCTGGGCTTTCTACAAATCTACTTGGTCTTGCAAATTCACGTTCCATGGAAGAAGAAGCAGATGAATACGGTTTTGATTATATGAGATCCACTCCATATTATCCAGGAGCAATTGCTGACTTTTTCAAAGATATCCAAAAGGAGAAAAAGGTAAATCCTGAGTTAAAGGGTGCTGATATTCCTTTGGAAAAATATTTGAGCACTCATCCTTTGGACGAAGATAGAATTTCAGCGAACGAAAAAAGACTGAAAGACGCTAAGATCGGTGCGCCAAATATTAAGTCCTATTTTAAAGAAAGATATCGTAATAATATAGAAAAATCTTTGGGAACCAAAGAAGCAGATTGAACCAGTTCACAGATGATCGTTCAATCCGGCTCCTTCTAACAGTAATATAGAAAAGAAAGATTGACTGATTTCGATTCCATTCAGATAACCTGTGGGTCATGAATTGGAAGAAAAAATTAAAAACTTGGGTGGATTCCGGACTCATTAGCCAGTCTCAGGCAGAGTCTATTCTCAAATTTGAAGATTCTAAAAAAATTCCTTACGTCTTCTATTCCTTTTTAGCATTGGGGATCGTTGTCATCGGACTCGGAGTCATCGCAATGGTGGCTGCTAATTGGGATAAGATCCATTATTCTGTAAAATTGATCGCGAGTTTCTCGCTCCTTTCTGGAATAGGGATTACGATCCTATATTCTCAAAGCAAAGAGATCTGGAACGATACCGTTCGTTACCTTTTAGTTTTACTTCTTTGTGTATTATTTTTTGCGAATATTGGTCTGGTTTCCCAGATTTATCATACCCAAGGAAAATTATACCAGGCTCTACTTCTTTGGTCAGGGATTACACTTTTACTTGTGATCATGTATCCGGGTAGGGTGCTTCAACATCTTTGGATTGCAATATTCAGTTCTTCTTTCTTGAGTTGGATAGACAATCATCCTGATATTGGTTGGAAAGAAAGAAGTCATTATTTCTCTCTTTTCTTCTTTGTGGCGTCTTGGGTGTTTGCAGGAATTGCTATCTTTAAGGAAAGAAGGTTAGAAACTAAAGAGAGCAAAACCTCAATACTTGTGAATCCGTTTTTACTCTGGGCTTTCGGTTTCTTTTTGACTTCTTCTATTTGGGGAAGTTTTGAGACTCATGATATTCCTAATTTAGATCAGGATCCTGAATTTGCCAGAAGATATGATTTACCTTTCTCTTGGTATTGGCCTTTACTTCTTCCAATTTTGCTAATTGTAGTTTCTCAAATTTTTAGAAATCGATTCTCTCGTAGAAAGATCATATTACTTTCCATCTCAGGACTTTTCTTAGGATTTTTGAATTATCCTCAGTTGTTTCATTGGTATGGAAAATATCCAGCTATGGTATTTTTCTTTCTATCTTGGATCCCATTTACGTTCTTATTTTTTCAATCCAGAAGATGGTTTGATCTATCTTTGTTAATTTTAGGCCTTCGATTTGTATCAGTCTATCTAGAAGTATTTGGAAGTTTACTTGCTACAGGAATTGGACTGATAGTCTCCGGAGCATTTATTTTAGGTTTCAGTATCTTAGTGTTTAGGATGAGAGAAAAAATCAGAGATGCTGCGAATCAACTCTTTGCAGAAGAAGAGGAGTTAGGAATATGAAGAAGTTTAACATTTCAGTTCTAGCGGTATTTTTACCAATTATCGTATTGGCTTCCGTTGCATTAGAAAGAGAATTCGATCTTAGAAATGGGAAAATTCTGATCCTTCCGATTACTGGATATGATCCAAGAGATTTACTCTCTGGGCAATATCTAAGATTTCAGATAGATCGTAAATATTCTGATGATATCTGCCAAAAGGGAGATTACGTTTCTTCAACAGTTGAATCAGTAGCTGCGACTACTGACGGAAGTAAGCTGACCAAAAAGGAAACATGTGTATGTTTTGATTCCAGAGAACCTTCTGAATATGAAATACGTTTTTACTCTGATTGTAATGAATTAAAAGACGATACAACTTGTTGGAATTACGTCAAAGGCGAATGTAATTACGGAAACTTTAATTATCCTTTCCGCAAATACTTTATCCCGGAGGCGAGCGCAAAAGAACTAGAAGCGAAACTTAGAGAGCCTGGTGCCAAAATCCAATTGAGGATAGATGAAAACGGAAATGGTCTCATCGAAAAGATCATTTGGCCGGAGGTATCTGTGCAGTAACCTCGTTTAGGCTGCAGTAGTCCTTCTCACCTAAACCCGCATCCATACCTTTGTGGTAAATCTCATCCAATCCGGAGCATAGTGAAAGCTTTGTTCCGGATTCCTTTCCTAAAGAGAGTGCATGTTTGAGATCCTTATACATATTTTTCAAAGCAAAATGAGTTTCGTAATTTCCTGAGAATAAAAATGGAAACTTAAATTCTGAAATTCCAGACTTGGCAGCGGATTGTTCTAAAATTGATTTTAAGATAGAAGGATCTATACCTTGGCTTTTCGCCAAAGAAAAACCTTCCATATAAACTTGGAAGATACCAGCCTGTACCATATTGAGGGCGATTTTTGCCTTCTGCCCGTCTCCCACTTCTCCACAATATACAGTGTTCTTACCGCAGATCTCGAATATAAATGAAATATCTTTGATATTATCTTTCGATTTTGCTCCTATCATGAATAGGATCTGTCCATCTCTGGCTGCATTTTTAGAGCCGGTCATTGGAGCATCTAAAAATTGAATATTCTGTTTTTGGAATGTAGTATTCAGTTTTGAAGTGAGAGAAGGGGAGGTGGTTCCCATATCTATCACAACTTTTGCATTTGTTTCTAAAAAACCTGTGGAAAATACTGATTCTTCTACCACATGATCTTCCGTAAGGCAGAGTATTATAATTTCAGAATTTTTTACTGTTTCTTTAATATTCCCGTGGATGGAAATATTCGCTGATTTTAGGTCTTGGATTTTTTCTGGGTTACGTGCATATAATTGAAGAGAATGACCTTCTTTAGAGAGATTATTTGCGATCCCTCTACCCATAATTCCTGTACCGATGATTGCAATTTTGCGAGATGGCATAGGGAAAGTCTCTCGTATAGAACCTGATTTGGCAAGAAAGGTTTTAGAAAGAGCTAAGTGCTGCGCGGATAAAGCTTGTGACAGGGGCTTGTTCCCTGGTATCTTCCAGACCCTCTCTTAGTTCTCTTAGAACAATTTGCGCATCCGTTAAAACAGTATTCACATTTGTATGAAGATCATCTCTGTTGATTAGCCTACCTAAGGTCCCATCTCCGCTATTGATCTTAGTAGTGATATCTGCTACGTTTGAGAAAGTTTTACGGATATCTCCTCTGTTTTCTGCGATCAATTCTGAAAGAGATACAAGTGGATCCTGTAAAACTCTTCCTTTTAAAGAAGATGCTCCAGATTTATAATCCACAACTTGGAAGGTTCTAGGTGTACCTTTACCTTCTTCAGTAGATTCAGAAGTTCCCGGGTCTATGGAAATCACACGCCCAGAAAGTAAACTTTCGTTACGTATTGCAATATCATAATTTTCGTACAAACGTACTGGTTCTTTTAGAAGAATGGTAACTTCGACCCTGGTGGCGACTCCGACTTCTCCTGCAGGAAGTACTGCTCCATTCTCATCTATTTGGATGAGTCGAATATTGGAAACATAACCAAATGGAACACCTTGTACGGTGACCTTGTTTCCTACTTTGATCCCTTCTGAGTTTTTGAAATTGATCTTTAGGAATTCTCCCCGTTTTTGAACGGGACCACCTTCAGTCATAACGGTAAAATAACCTACTACAACCAAGGCGACTGAAAAGATAGCACCAACTAAAAGATAACGAAAGGATTTCATTTAGGATCCAAAACTCTTACTATATATATCGGACTTTTTATCCAGAATATTCTCTTAGGACCCAGGTTTCAATTCTTAGTTTCCAGAATCATTGGTCCCTTTGTGTGTCCGTTAATAAACTGACGAATGAATTCGTTCGGAGAATTCTGCACTTCTTCCGGAGTCCCAGTAAATAAGACCTGTCCCCCATAAAAAAATGAAATGCGGTCGGCTATCATATACGCGCTGGACATATCATGGGTAACCACAACCTGAGCAGCTCCAGTTTCCTTTTTGATACGAATAATCAATTCGTTGATCACGTTTGACATCACAGGATCAAGACCAGATGTAGGTTCATCATATAAAATGATTTCCGGATTGGCAGCGATTGCTCTTGCGAGGCCGGCTCTTTTTTTCATACCGCCTGAGATATCGTTCGGAAAATTATCTTTCGCGACTGTCATATCAACTAATCTAAGTTTTTCGGCTACGATCTTTTGGATCTCTTCTTCCGGATATAATTTATGCTCTCTTAAGGGAAGTGCAACGTTATCAAAAACAGTCATCCAGTTAATGAGTGCACCAGATTGAAATAGAACCCCCATTTTAGAACGGATCCTTTCTCTTTCAGGAATTTCTGCACCTGAGATTGTTTCTCCGAAGATCTTACATTCTCCAGCATCCGGATCGAGTAGACCAGTGATATGTTTTAGAGTGACAGACTTTCCAGTTCCGGAAGGTCCGAGCACTACCATTGTTTCTCCTTTTTTTACTTGGAGATTCATTCCTTTTAGGATCTTTCTTTCTCCGAAAGTTTTATGCAGATTGATTAGTTCTATTGCGTATTCTTCCATGACTATTGCCTGTAAAAGATAGCTGTGATCACATAACCAAAAAAGATAACCATCAAGAAAGAAGTTACCACAGATTCCCTTGTGGCTCTGCCAACACCGATTGCTCCACCGGAAGTTCTCAAACCATGAGAACAGGAAATTGCAGAAATGATCAGGCCAAATACATAACCTTTAAATAGGCCCGTATATAGATCTTTTAAGCCTGGGATAGAAGTGATTCTTTCATTCACATCTTGGAAATATACTATATACTCAATTCCCAATTGAAAATGCCCTACGATTGCTCCACCTAAAATCCCTAATATACTAGAATATACACAAAGTACAGGAACCATTAAAGAAAAACCTAATACTCTCGGAAACACCAGAAATCTCACTGGATCGATTGACATTACTTCGAGAGCATCAATTTCTTCTGATACTTTCATGGTTCCGATTTCTGCGGCAATTGCAGAACCGATGGAGGCGGCCAATATAAGCGCGGTCATAAAAGGGGACATCTCTCTAGTAAGAGTGATTGTAAGAAGAAGTCCGATTTGACCTTCTGCCCCGAAATCTTTTAGGCCAAGTCCAGTGTTTAATGTGAGAAGCATTCCTGTAAAAACAGCAACGACTGAAACTACGAATAAACTTCCTACACCTGCGATAAACATTTGGTCTAAAATTTCTTTCCGCTTTTCGACGGTAAATCTTAGATTTAAAAAAGTTTCCGCAATCAGAACGATCGTATATCCTGCGGCATATAAAGTATCGTTCGTTTTTTCTTTAAAGGATTCCAACATTTCGATTAGAGCCTAATCCACCAAAAAATCTGCACAGTGGTCTTATCCTTAGTCTTTTCTAAACCGAAAAGACCGTATAAAAATTGATAAGATGTTTTCTCCGGAGTGGAACTGTATTCCACGAGCAATGGCACATGGATATGCAGTTCTTCTTCGTTCCATCTCTGGGTATAAAGTCTCATCAAAAAAGAGAGTCTTTTTTCTCCATTGGATAATTTTTGATACTCAATAATGGACCAGACCGGATCCCAGATCCTTTCCACAAGTTCGGATTTTATAGGAAATAAAGAAAGAATATTCCAAGACAGGTTACCTTCTCTGTCCTCATGCCAACGGAATATCGGCCAGAGTTTATAGTAATTTTCTTCTCTTCCCCACTGAACGTAAGTCCTGTTTGTTCTCCACCAAAATGGGATAAAATAAGTTTCAGAAGATTTAAGATGATAACTATCAGTGCTTAAGCGGAAATAGAATGGAGTGAAAAATCTAGTCTCCTTATAAGCGAATCTGTAATAACCGTAAAAAGGAAATAAGATTAACTTTCTGTAATCCTCGTCGTCGTTCTGGCCATATTGAAAAAGGAAAAATAGAATATTCAGATCTTTTTCATGAGTTCTTTTATCATACCCATACGAAAATAAGGACCCGAAAATAGGAAACCAAAGAAAAGCCCTGGCCTTCATATTCCCAAATTCGGAATCTTTGGCAAGATATAATGGCCAAAACATTTTGTAAGTAAAAGGTTCTCTTTTATCTTCGTTGATACTTCCCCATTGTATAAATGGCCAAAGAATAGAATAACGTTCGTATTTTCCCTTATGGATCTTTTGAGAATAAAAAGGAAGAATTCTCAAATCACTTCTGACTTCTGAACCACCCCACATGACGAGAGGCCATAAGATCCCATGAGCATTATAATTCTTATACTTCCAATTGGAATAAAGAGGGAAGAGTGTAAAGTTCAGTTCTGAATAACTTGCTTTTCCTCTAAGTCTTCCGAACAAAGGGAAAAATCCGAAATAGGACTCTCTAGCAGTTTCTCCTTTTCCCCAAATCAAAAATGGAGAAAGAGTATCCTCATCCCAGCCTAGATCGTCGTGATAGGTCTCCGTTCCGCTAACAAAAAATAGAAAACTCCAAACTCTCCAATAATCTGTTTTTTCAGAATAATATATCGGGAATAAAAATGTATCGTATCTATAATTGGATTTAGTTTCTTTATAAGTAGAGAAGAATGGTCTGAAGATATGCTCTTCTTCTCCTAATCTTTTTTCGGACTGGTATAAGAACCAAAATTGTTTGTATTCAGAAGGATAAGGAGAAACAGGTTTGAAAGGGTATTCCGAAAATAGACTTTCCGTACAAACTAGGAAGAAAAGGATCAGTACTAGATTCTTATTTATCATTCTTCCCGGAAAATCCTAAGCAACAGGGGATTAGATCATTGAAAATTGCAGTTTTATTCGGCGGTACTTCCACAGAACACGAAATTTCCCTGCGCACAGGCACTTTCATAAGTAAAACTTTGTCTGCCATGGGACATTCGGTCAAACCCATTCTGATTTCCAGAGATGGTCGATGGGTCATCCCTAAAGAATATCGACCTGAGTTTCCGGAAGGAAATTCCAAAAATCCAGAAGAGTATTTAAAAGAATTCGAAGAAATTCATGCTACTGTTGCAGGAGCATTTTCCTCCTTAGATTGTGATGTAGCATTTTTAGGATTACATGGAACCAGCGGAGAAGACGGTTCTGTCCAAGGTTTCTTAAAAGTTCTTGGAATTCCATTCACAGGTTCAGACGTAAAAGCATCTGCACTTGCAATGGATAAGATCAGAGCAAATCGATTATTCCAACTTGCAGGAATGTCTGTTGCTCCGTTTTGGGAATTGAGAAAAAAAGAATACTCTGAAAATCCGACTTCGGTCGAAAGGTCAGGTTTAGAATATCCACTTTTTCTAAAACCTGTAGAAGGCGGTTCTAGTTTTCATACATTCAGGATAGAAGGACAAGAAGATCTTCGTAAAAGGCTGCCTGAGTTTTTCGATGCAGAAGAACATGCTATCTTACAAAAATTTTTGAAAGGAACGGAAGTTTCCTGCGGTGTTTGGGAAAAGAAAGAAGGCTCTAAAAGAATATTAGAAGCTCTTCCTCCTACAGAAATTATTCCAGGCGGAGAATTTTTCGACGTAGAATCCAAATACAAACCTGGACTTTCCCAAGAAATCACTCCTGCTCGTTTACCAGAAAAGATTATCTCTAAAATCCAAGAACAATCCATTCTAGCTCACAAAACACTTGGATGCGAAGGTTACTCTAGGACAGATTTTATAATCGTTGGAGAAACTCCATTCGTTCTCGAAACAAACACATTACCCGGAATGACTGAGACTAGTTTGATCCCACAACAAGCAAAGGCAGCTGGGATTCCCATCCAAACATTGTACCAATCTTTGGTAGACCAGGCATTAGAAAGAGCAGGGAAGATCCCTGTAGGTTAAATTGGCCTCAGGTTGCGCGTGTAGGAACTCCTACATTTTATCTAATCTGAAATAGTGCGAGTTTTGCAAAAAAGTTCGGACTGAATTTCACTTGTTTTAGATCTGTGAAGAATGCTCTGTCTTCTACAGTAAAACCTCGGATATCACAGAACTCCTGAAAATCTAAAACAGAAAGGAAATGTAGATTCGGGGTATTGAACCAACGATAAGGAAGAAGATCCGTAACAGGAGTTTTTCCTTGGAATAATATCCTAAAACGAACTTCCCAATATCCAAAATTCGGAAATACGATGATCACTCGTTTAGCGATCCGTAAACATTCCTTTATAATATCACCAGGATGTCTAGTCTCTTGGATTGTCTGATTTAAGATCACATAATCAAAACGTTTGTCTTCGTGATGACTTAGTCCTTCGTCAATATCTCCGTGGTGAACATAAACACCTTTGCGAATACATTCTACAATTGCGTCTTCGTCCTTCTCGATACCTTGTCCTCTAATCCCTTTTTGTTTTAGAAGATAAAGAAGGTCTCCGTTACCACAACCAAGGTCCAAAACCCTGGAACCTGGTGAGATTGTATCCAGAATATAAGCGAAGTCCGGTCTTTCTCTCAAAGTAGTGCTACTTAAGATTTTAGAATCTATCATTCATTCACCGGCATTTTTAGAAAACCTCGGATCACATCTTCTTGTCTTTGGTTTGGAAGAAGAAAACTATCATGACCTTCATTCGTGGTCAACTCTACATAAAAGACTCTTTTATCAGAAGCTTCTAAACTTTTTACGATCTCTCTAGATTGAGAAGGAGGGTAGAGCCAATCTGAACTATAAGAGACCACTAAAAATCTACAATGAGCAGGACTAAGCGCCTTAGTAAGTTCTTGTCCTTTTCCTAAACTGAAATGATCCAAAGCCTTGGTCACATAGATATAAGAATTTGCATCAAAACGATCTACGAAACTTTCTCCCTGATAGATTAAATAACTACCGACTGCAAAGTCAGAATTCAAGAGGTTTCCTATAGGAGGTTTCCTGCCAAATTTTTCTCTCATCTTATGATCAGATAGATAAGTGATATGACCCATCATTCGAGCGAGTGCAAGACCTTTTCTAGGAGTTGCATTGTCTTCATACAATCCATTATTCCAATTTGGATCTGAAAGGATAGCCTGCCTTCCCACTTCATTAAAAGCGATCTGCATTGCGGAATGTTCCGCAGAAGAGGCGAGTATAATACAGTTTTCTAAAGCATCTGGATAAGAAATGCTCCATTGTAATGCCTGCATTCCACCCATAGAACCGCCGGCCACACAGAGCAATCTTTGGATTCCGAAAGATTCTACCAAAAGTTTTTGAGCAGCCACCATATCTTTGATGGAAACGAAAGGAAAACTAGAACCATAAGGTTTCCCGCTGACTGGATTGATGCTCATAGGCCCAGAAGAACCCTTACATCCACCGATTACGTTCGACGATATTATAAAATATTGATCTGTATCAAATGCTTTGCCCGGACCAATATATTCATCCCACCAACCGGGACGTTTTTCTGAATCAGAATGAAAGCCAGCCGCATGAGCATCACCTGAAAGTGCGTGGCAGATTAAGATTGCATTGTCTTTATTTGGAGAAAGTGTTCCGTAAGTTTCATAAGCAACTACGGTAGGGGAAAGAACAGAACCGTTGTCCAGGCGTAGATCTCCCAGCACTGCGGTTTTTGGTTCTACTATGCCGACGGATTGATTCGATCCCATGATTTAAGTTCCAAATAACTAAGCCACTTTCCTTTTTCAGACGATCCAAAGCAAGCTTAGGAAAGTAAAAAGAGAAAGTGGCCGATTATTAGACGATTTTTTGGACGGAGTCGGAAGTCACACCTTTTTCAGTGCTTCGTCCAGGTCCGTAATAATATCGTCTATATGTTCTAGACCAACTGAGAGTCTGATAAACTCAGGAGTCACACCCGCAGCCAGTTGTTCTTCTGGACTCAACTGTTGGTGAGTAGTAGAAGCTGGATGGATCGCAAGAGATTTTGCATCTCCTACGTTTGCGAGCAAGGAGAATAATTCCAGACCGTCTATCAACTTCTTCGCTTCAGGAATTCCACCTTTTACTCCGAATCCAATGATCGCTCCGAACAATCCTCTGGTATGGTATTTTTTAGCCAGAGCATAGTTTTTGTCGGAAGAAAGACCAGGATAGTTCACCCAGGTTACCTTAGGATGTTTAGAGAGAAACTCCGCAACCTTTTGAGCATTTTGAGAATGTTGAGTCACTCTCAAATGAAGAGTTTCAATACCTTGTAGGATATTAAACGCGTTAAAAGGAGAAATTGCAGGTCCTAAATCTCTTAAACCTTGGACACGAGCCTTGATGATGAATGCAATATTCACTCCGCCAAACGGTTCAAACTTACCGAATACATCCCAGAATTTCAAGCCATGATAGCTTGGATCTGGCTCAGTAAAGTTCTTAAACTTACCGTTCCCCCAGTTGAATTTACCTGAATCCACGATAATTCCGCCGATGGAAGTTCCGTGGCCCCCTAAAAACTTAGTGAGTGAGTGAACTACAATATCTGCACCAAAATCAATAGGGCGAACAAGATAAGGAGAAGGTAGGGTATTATCGATTACAAGTGGAACCCCTGCATCATGAGCAACTTTAGCAACTGCTTCAATGTCAAGAGTATCCAACTTAGGATTTCCTAAAGTTTCTGCAAAGATAGCTCTAGTCTTATCATTGATCGCTTTTTTGAAATTTTCAGGATTGGACTGGTCCACAAAGTGAACTTTGATACCTAATTTAGGGAAGGTATAGTGAAGAAGGTTATAAGTTCCTCCATAAAGGGAAGAAGAAGCTACGATCTCCTGCCCAGACTCAACTATATTCAAAAGTGCTAATGTTTCTGCAGACTGACCGGAAGCAGTTGCAAGTGCCGCAACTCCACCTTCTAACGCAGCAACTCTTTGCTCTAAAACGTCAGTAGTTGGGTTACCGATCCTGGTATAAATATTACCGAATTCCTGGAGACCGAATAGTCTCGCTGCATGATCAGTGTCCTTAAAAACATAGGACGTAGTTTGGTAGATTGGGACTGCCCTGGATGTGGTAGTTGGATCCGGTGCTTGTCCTCCATGAAGAACGATTGTTTCTGGTTTATAGTTTCTTGCCATCGCTAGTAGGGCTCCTTTTTACTGAATGTAGAAATTTATTCTACAATGTCCATCTAAAATTTAATAAATAGGATAAAATAATCGTTATAGCGAACAATTTTGTCTCCAGCTAAAAATCCAAATTTATTTCAAAAATTCATCCCTTAAGAAATGAAATTCAGTAAATTCTGGAAAATATTTTCTAAAATACGAGAAATGTTCCTGTTTTATTGGTTTTTCAACGCAAGGTTCTGGTAGAATCGTTAAGTCATTTAGATTCCACGAATTCGATACGATACTAGTGGTACTATTTTTGGATGAATTGAAATACGGTCCCCGGAGAAATTCCGGCTCAAATATGAAATTAAACTTTTTGAATTTATTTAAAAGATCTCTAATACTTCCGGGAATTATACTTCTCTCCCTTTATCTAGTACCTGGGGAAGAGCTTGAAGCCCAACTCTGGATGCCTCCAGGCAGACAATACATGCAACCTCCTGATCCATTTACATTCGATGCAGGCGTGAACAAATTTAATAACGATTATTATCTATATCTTGCTCCTACCTTAAATTTGAATTTCGGGGGAGAATTCGGACTATCACTTACAGCTCCGATGAACTTTCTCGCGTACGATCAGGATCCAAAAGACCCAACTCTGAAAGTAGGTAGCATTCGTAAAATTGACTACGACCAAAAGAGTGACTATCTCAGGCTTATTAATAATATCTGGTACGGGACCTACGGACTTTATAAACCTGGGGAGACAACCTTCTCCTTTTATGCAGGAAAACTTTTTGATGGATATATAGGACACGGAACAATCGTAAACCGTTATGTGAATAACCAAAGGATAGACATTTATAATGTAGGTCTAATGGCTGATTTTAATAATGATTACGGTGGAGTGCAGGTATTCACAAACTCAGTCTATACTCACGAGATAGGTGCTGCCAGAGGATATGTTCGTCCGTTTGCAATCGCATTCAAATTATTTGATCTATTTACAGGAAGATCTCAGCTATTCGGAATGTTACAACTGGGACAAGGAAACGTAGCAGACGAAGCGGGTAGAAAAAAAGTCTATGAAGAAGCTGGAGTAGACCCAGAAGACAGAGAGAAATACAGAGCTTTGGTAGAAGATCAAAAAACTCATCAGATGAGAGAAGAAATGATTCCAATCGAGAAAAAGCCTGAATCTCGTAAGGAAAAATTAAAAGAATTTTTCAATCAGGACAATTTCGCAAATAGATTCGCTATAGGTTATACTACTGCCTTTGATACAAAGGCTCCTACTCAACTTGCATTTGATACGACTGGTCGTTTACGTTTGGATTCAAATAATAATCCGCTCGTAGAACAATCTGAAAAATTAGTCATCCAAGGTATGGATGCAGAATACAAACTAATAAGTTCAAAGTATGTGGAGATCACTCCATACTATGACGTAAACACGATCAAACTATTGAATTCGAAAGGAACTCATACAGGTGCAATGTTCCGCTTTGGTGGAAAAGATATCTACGCTAAGATCAAACCTGAATATAGGAATATGGACGCAAACTATATTCCTATGTACTTTGATAGCTTTTATGAGATAGAAAGATATCAGTCGAACATAAACTCTCAACTTCCAATGGCAAAGTTGGAAGCGGCTAAACTAATGGATCCGGACGCAGCAAAGCTAAAAGGGTATTTCACTTCTGTAGTTTTAAATTTTTATAGAGTATCATTAGAAGCAAACTATGAGAATTATTCAGGACCGAATAATTCTAGGATTTTCGTAGGTTTATATTTTCCGATCGGTTCCCTCTTCATGATCTCAGGTTATTATACACGTAAAAATTTTGATCAGAACAGAGACGCATTCAAGGTGGATGATAATTCAGTTGGAGCAATAGAAGCGGCTCTGAACCTAGGATTTATCGCGATCAGAGTGCAAGATATTCGCAGATGGGTCTACGATAGTACATCAAATAGTTTCGTGGCCCAGGACGAACAAAAGGTTCTATTCTCTAACTCTTTATCATTCTAATATAGCCTAAAAATAGAATTTTCCCATTGGGAAAGGAAGAAGGAAACGGCCTGTTCCGATCTCAAAACAGAAGAAGAAAGTCTTATTCCAGGAATATTGTATTTTCTGAATATTTCTAATTCGGCATTTGTCCAACCTGGTTCAGGTCCAACCAATATAGAATATTCTTTATCAGCTAATGGACGATGTTCTTGGATAGCTTTTCCCTTCTTGTCCAAATAGAAAAACTTACGGGAAGAAGAAACTATTTCCGAAATAGACTCTTTTTTCTCGAAACTGGTCTTTTTGCCTGGAGGAATAAATCCAAGTTCTACTTTAGGCAGAAATATATTACCACCTTGTTCCATTCCTAAGATCAGTTTTTCTTTTATATTCTCTTCTTTCCAAACAGGGGAGGTGAGGTATTCTTTTCTGGATAAAGTTGCGAGCCTAAATTCTAAGGATTGTACACCCCATACACTCGCAAGTTCTATGATTTTTTCGATAGTCGGAGGTCTTTGTACGGAGACGATCAGATTTATACCAGGACTTCTTCTTTTAGGTTTTATAATGGGAGTGTAAGATCCTAAAATTTCCTGAGAAGATATTTTTAGAATTTTAAAAATCCCTAAACTTTCATTCAAAAGACCAGCTTTGATCTTATCTCCTTCTTTCTTTTGAAGAATATTTAGAATATGACTGATCCGCTCTTTATTGGAAATCTTGAATTCCCCAGAATTTGTTTTCTGAGTGGGATCCAATATTAGATAATTCATATGTTTAAATTTCTACTTGAGGCGCCTTATCATCTTCTTCTTTAGGAGTTGGGACAGAAGGTTCTTGTGTCTCCGGAGAATTCCAATTCGGAACGGAATCATTCCAATTTTGGGAAGAAAAGAAACAGGCTCTTGCGATCCCGATCAGGATCAGAATGAATAGAATATATTTTGCGAGTAGTGGGCCGAATCCAGTTCGGTTCGGATCATCATTATAATTTTCGAACGTTTGAGGACGTTCTCCAGGATTTTGCCAACCATAAGATCTGTTCCGGCTAAATCTGGATTTGATGGATTCGAATTTATTTTCTAAAAAACGAAAAAATCCCCGTACTGAACGGGGACTTTGCGCTTTGGAGTCTCCTCCTGGGAGATCGTATCTTCCGCCTCTAAAACTGGCCGGGTCTTCCGGATCAAAAACGAAAGAATGATAACATTTCGGACACCGAACAGTCAGTCTTCCCAAATCAATGGGAATCCTGAGCTCGGTGCCGCAGGAAGAACAAGGAAGAATATACCGCACTTAGCTTAGTATTTCAGGGATTCCTTGAGCGTATTTACGTTCTCTTTATAATTCTCATTACCCAATTGGTCGTTGTAATCGAAAATTTTGGTAAATAATCTGTCGAACGAATCCAAATGTTTAATATAGAAAGTCTTTTTGAAAGAATTACGGATAGGGTGGGTCTTAGTATTTTCTACGTTAGCAAGAACGTATTTACCAACACCTTTTTCACTAGGAGTTTCAGGGCGACCACCTTCAGGATAACCGTTCTTTTGATAGAAAAGTTCGATTTTGTCGTTATGCCCTGGTTGATCATTCGGAGCCCTGTCGATGATCTCGGAAACCGATTTATCTTCGATTAGGAAGTTATTCTTATAAACTTTGCTGATAATTTTGCTGATTTTGCGAGGAGGTTCCATTCTTGGATCCGGATCGTTAGTGTTCGGTCCTTCGAAGTAGATTTCCATATATTTGGAAAGTCCACCTTGAACGATCTTACCTTGTCCTCTTTCCTCGTCCTTAATGAAATCGTAAACTTCTACGCGGATACAGTTATTCGCTGCATCTTCTTGTGCGTTGCTATTAGCAGGCACACATTCGTCGTTGTTTGCTTTTCCTTTGAAAAGGACAGTACGGAATGGAAGAATACGCACTTTCATTTTCATGAGTACGGTATGACGTTTCAGTCTTTCGTTTAGAGCGGATGCTCTTTGATCCAGACCTTTTTCAGTATCCAAAATGGCAGCACCAGTTTGCTGATCTTCCTTCTTTTGGCCTTGGTTGTCTTGAGCGTTGAGTATGCCTGCGATTGAAAAAATTGCCAGGCAAAATGCGATTTTGCGTTTCATTGTACCCTATTTCCTTGGTCTCTTCTGCGTTTGGGTTTCCCCGAAAGTCGGGAATAGCCTGTCTCTAGTATCGGTAAAATAGACTCCCGATTAAATCCAAGACTTACATTTTCGCACCGAAAACGTTTATTTTCCGGATTTTGAACTGGTTTCCAGATACAGTTCATATGGGGGAGGAGTCGGTTTCAATCCTTTTTCAATCAGATTGGCAGCCCATCTCCTTTCTACAAAATCGCAGAAATCCCTTAAATCCCGCCCAGAATGCGATCCTAATCGTTGTGAAATTGTTAAACGCTCAGAATCCTGTAAATGTTTAGCATAATTTCCTAATATCGCAGCCCTTTCCTTTTCGTTAGGTAGGGGGAAGAAAACGGATCTATCAAATCTCGAAACCAATGCCTTGTCCAGGTCCTGTTTTCTATTAGTTGCACCTAGGGTGATTGATTTTTGTCCCCCTTCGAAACCATCCAGTTTTCGTAATAATACGGATAGAATGTTCCTTGTAGCCTCGAATAAGCCGTCGTCCCTGGATCCAGCTAATGAATCTATTTCATCCAAAAATAAAAGACAAGAAGGGAATAGGGAAGCCACATCGAAGACATAAGCCATGTTCTGAGCGCTTTCTCCATAATATTTACTTAAAATGGATTCCACAGGTACATAGATAAGAGGGATCTCAGTCATACAGGAAATCACCTTTGCCATTGTGGTTTTTCCCACCCCAGGTTCTCCTTCTAGAAGAATTGCCCTTGGTTTTGTTCTACCTGGGAATTTACGGGTAAGTTTGGAAAGTTCCTCTAGGGTCTCTGGAGATTTTAAAGGAAGTATAATGGATTCTAAAATTTGCCTTTTGACATCCTCGTAACCTGCTATGGTTTCGAATGTCATCCAATCTCCCTTCTTCTTTGCTTCTATTGGATCGAATACATCGATTCCTAGTCTAAGCAGAAGTTCTTTAGGATTTTGAACGGACTCTTGTTTGGAAAGTCTGAGATATTTGAATAGGTCGATTGCGGAGAAAATTTCCTCTCTATGGAAATCTCCCTTTTTAGTCATCTCTATCTTGCTTTGGTTCCTTCCCGAATAGAAACGGAACTTTGCATTGTCTAAGATGTTTTTGGTTTCGAATAAGTTCTCATTCAATGCTTGCAGGCAAACATATCCAGGTTCGAACGTATGGATCCTTAAATTTTCTATATGGTTTCGAACTATCTGGATACAGTCCAAAAGTTGGCCTTTGTCTGCACCCGGGATTGGAAATTCTATCCTGAGATCTTTTTTGTCAGGTACAAATGCAGGAAGTTCAGAATCCTTGACTCCTAGACCTTTTAATTCCGAATAGAGTAGGTTTTTGGCCTGGGTGAAATCCAGAATATTTCCGGAATTTCGTAGGGGTGCAGTGGTCAAATCTTCAGGTTTCATTCTTTATTCCCTAGAATTTCTCTTGTATAATCTTTCGGTTCTGTCGAAGAATTTAGAAAGAACCTTTGGAGGCAAGTCCTAATGGGTGAAGGCTCCCTTTCACAAGACGATATAGACGCATTACTAACCGGGTCCAGTCCGGGAGGTGGGGGCGGAGGCTCAGCTGATTTTAATCTGAGCGGAGAATTGGATTCGCTACTCGGAGATTCTGGCGGTGGAGCAGGAGCTTCTACGTCTCCAGCATCTGGAGGAGCTCCATCTTTCGCGGATATTGCTGCGGCTTTGGGACCTTCTTCTACCCCAGCTCCTCCAAAAGCAAGTGCTCGTTCTAGCTCAGTTTCTTCCAATACAGCAAACTTAAATCTATTACTAGATGTTAATGTTGCTCTCACTGTAGAGTTAGGTAGGACCAATATGTACATTAAAGATGTTCTAGGTCTGAACGAAGGTGCAGTAGTGGAACTGGACAATGCTGTCGGAGAAGATTTAGATATTTTAGCAAACGGCAAACTGGTTGGAAAAGGAAAACTGGTTTTATTGGATGATTATTACGGCATTAGAATTACCGAAATAGTAGATCCTTCTCGCAGGATGCTCTAAAATAGAAGTTCGTATCCGGAGTAGGTTCCGGATACGACGATAACTTTTAAGCCTTTTTGTCCTCGCTTCCGAGTACTGATTTCATCACAGATTTAAAATTAGATAGGTTTAACGGAAGAACAAGCTCTGTTCCATCCTGTCCTAATTTTTCTACCTCTTTGATAAATCTCTGAGCAATTCTGAGTTTTACTGCTTCTTTTCCACCTTTTGTTTTGATAGCAGTCGCAAGTAGTTCGATACCTTTTGCAGTAGCAGTTGCAATGGATTCAATTTCCGCAGCTTGTCCTTCTGCCTCGTTGATCCTTTTTTGTTTTTCACCCTCAGACTTATTGATCGCTTCTTCTTTAATACCTAAAGAGCGGTTGATCCTAGAATCTCTATCCCCTTCAGAAAGGGAGATCTGTGCTTTCTTAGTGATCTGTGCTTTTTTCTCCCTTTCCATTGCTTCGATAATGGATTTAGGAGGAGCGATGTTTACGATCTCGTAACGATTTACGCGAACACCCCAAGGTTCTCCTGCCTGGTCTAGAACTTCTAGGATCTTACTATTGATCACTTCTCTGGTTTCGAAAGTTGTATCCAGATCCATGGTTCCAATGATAGCTCTCATAGTAGTTTGCACGAGTTGGGTAACTGCGAATCTATAATCTTCTATCCCGTAACTTGCTTTCTGAGGATCGAGTACTCTCAAATAAAGAATACCATCCATCTCTACCTTAACGTTGTCTTTTGTGATACAAGTTTGAGGCGGAACATCTATCGCTTGCTCTTTTAAAGTATGATAGTAAGCATCATAATCTATAAAAGGGATGAGAATATGGAACCCTGCATGTAGGGTCCTACTATATTTTCCGAGTCTCTCTACAATGATACATTCTTGAGCAGAAACAATTCTCAAAGAACGATACAGTTTATAGGCAAGGTAAAGTAAAAACCCAAGCCAAAATATCCATAAAAATACTGAAACAAACATATTAAGTATTACTCCTTTTCTGAATCCAGTCCTGGGAATTTGTTAGTCACCTTGGAGATTCCTTCAAAGAGACCGACTACGTTTGCCATTTCAATAGGAAGAACTGTGGTCTTAGCTTTTTCCAATATGACTCCTAATCCTGAGAGATAATCTTCTGTGATCTGGAGATTGACTGCTTCTGATCCGCCTTCATTTCCGGTGGCTTCTGCGATCTGTTGGATCCCTTTTGCCTTGGCTTTTGCAATGAATTCAATCTCCTTAGCTTTACCTTCTGCCTCGTTTACTTTCTTGATCTTTTCACCTTCAGAAAGATTGATTGCTTCTTGTCTTTCTCCCATAGAGCGATTGATCCTAGATGCTTTTTCTCCCTCTGATATGGTGATCTCTGCACGTTTTACACGTTCTGCTTTTACTTGTTCTTCCATCTCATGAAGGATCTCCTTAGGTGGAGAAATGTTTTTGATCTCGTAACGAGTTACCTTGATTCCCCAAGGATCTGTTGCCTCATCTAATGCTCGAACCACGTTTGCATTTATATCATCTCTTTCTGAGAATGTATGGTCCAATACCAATTTACCAATCTCGGAACGAAGAGTAGTTTGGGCTAGCTGGATGGTTGCGCTTCGAAAGTTTTCAATTTCGTAAGAAGCTTTGTAGGGATCCATGACCCTAATATACAGAATACCATCCACCAAAATGGAGACGTTATCCTTGGTGATACAAGTCTGAGGAGGAATATCGATAGCGATTTCCTTTAAGAGTTGTTTATACCTGATCTGGTCTATGATCGGAATGAGAAAATGAAAACCTGCGCCGAATGCTCCACGGAACACTCCCAGCCTTTCCACAACAAAACTATATGTTTGGGGAACGACGATACAGGTTTTCATAATGAGGTAGATTACTGCTATAACGATCAGCGTAAAAAATAGAAATGGGTCCATTTTGTTAGTTTCTAACTCCTATTCAAAAATGATTATATTTCGGGAAGCTCGATCGGCTCCACAACGAATGTCAGATTTTCTCTTTCTAAAATCCTTGCTCTTTTACCAGAAGGGATCCGTTTGGATTTGCTAATCGCATCCCATTCAGTGCCTTGGAATATGACCCTACCACCTTTCCGTTCTACAAGAATATCTTTGGAAACTAGAACGATCCTTCCCGGACCTTCTTCAGGAGTGAGAGTTACTTTTTCGGAAGAAGAAGGGAAAAATTTTCTAAGAAAACTTCCTCCTATCCAGATTAGAATTCCTGAAAGTGCAGCCCAAATGATTGCTTGGGTCCAAAATCCTATTTCATAAAAATAGGAAATACTTCCTACGATTGTTGCAGATAGCCCTAAAAAGAATACGAAGGCCCCAGGGACAAAAAGTTCCGCCACCATAAGTACGATCCCAGAGGCGATCCAAAGATAAGAGAGGTTATGTCCGTCTTGCAAAAAGTCCATGGTTTTTAGGTAGAAGAAAGGGGAAAAATTCTATTTTCAAAAACATTCCCGTCCATATTCTTAGCGGGAGTGATGAGAAAAATTTGGATTCGTCTGGGAATGGGACTACTCGTCGTATTCCTTGCTCTTCAGTTGATCCCCGTACAACCTCCGTTGGGAAAGAATGCTAATGAAATCAAAACGGAAGAACGCGTCAAAAAGATTTTTCGAAAGTCTTGTTATGACTGTCATTCTGATCTAGTAGAATGGCCTTGGTATTCTAAGGTTTTTCCGGTTTCTTTATATATCTCTCATCATATAGAAGAAGGCCGGGAAGAATTGAATTTTTCCGAATGGGAAAGCTTAAAACCAGAAAAAAAGGCGGATCTTGCGGAAGAAATATTAGAAGAAGTGGAAGAAGGTCATATGCCTCCCAAGGATTATATTTTCTTACATTCTAACTCTAAACTGGATAAAGAAGAACTAGAGATATTAAGAGACTGGCTCCAATCATTTGCGGAAAATCAATAAGGCGTCGAAATCATTTTAATGAATACATCTGAGGACAAAAACTCAAAACTTTGGGGAGGAAGATTTAAGGAAAAAGCTTCTTCCATTATGGAAAGGATAGGAGAATCTATTTCTTTCGACAAAAAATTATACAAAGAAGATCTAGAAGGAAGTAGGGCCCACGCCAAGATGCTTACAAAGATGGGCATCTTAGATTCTACTGAATTAAAAGATATTCTTGATGGATTAAATCAGGTAGAAGAAGAAATAGAATCCGGAAATTTCAAATTCAGTTCTGAGTTGGAAGATATTCATATGCATGTGGAATCCAGACTTACAGAATTGAAAGGAGAAGTTGGAAAAAAATTACATACGGCCAGATCTAGAAACGATCAAGTCTCTCAAGATACAAGGCTCTATGTAAGAAATCGGATCCAAGAAATTTTAGTACGTTTAGATTCTTTGAGAGAAGCACTTCATGAACAAGCTTCTAAAAATATAGATACAATTATTCCGGGATATACTCATCTTCAGGTTGCTCAGCCAATTAGAGCCTCTCATTTTTTATTGGCCTATTTTTGGATGTTTACTCGAGACTTGGAGTTTTTCGAGTTCGCGAGTAAAACTGCGAATATTTTAGTTCTCGGCTCCGGTGCAATGGCTGGAGTGAATTACCAAAACGATAGAGAGTTTTTGGCTTCTGAATTAAAAGTAGATTCTATTTCTCCAAATAGTATGGATGGAGTCTCGAATAGAGATCATCTTTTACAGTTTCTATTTGCTGCTGTCCAAACAATGTCTCACGCTTCTCGTTTCTGCGAGGATATCGTTCTGTATTCTTCCCAGGAATTTGGTCTGGTTAAACTGCCTGATTCTTTAACTACTGGATCTTCTATCATGCCCCAGAAAAAGAATCCGGATATCGCGGAGCTAATCCGTGGAAAATCTGCGAGGGTGGCGGGCAACTTAAATCATTTGATCGGCCTCTTAAAGGGATTGCCTCTTACTTACAATCGTGATTTACAAGAAGACAAGTTAGCTGTTTTTGATGCTGTAGAAACTGTTCTATTAAGCCTGGAAGGTTTAGAGGCAATGGTTTCAGAAATGCAGTTCAGGCCAGAAAGAGGAGAAAGATCCTTGAAAGAAGGATTTGCTACTGCTACAGATTTGGCTGACTTTTTAGTAGGTGAGAAAAAAGTCCCATTTAGAACTGCACATGAATTGGTAGGAAGACTTGTATCCGAATGTGTGGAAAGAAAAGAGAATTTATTCACAATCTCAGAAGAGATCAGAAAAGAAATTTCTCCTTATTTTACTGGAGAAGAATATTCCAAGGCGGTAAGTCTGGAACTTTCTACAGACAAAAAATCTAGTTATGGCGGAACTTCCAGGTCCAGACAGTTAGAACAATTGGAACTCGCGAAACAATCTATTAAATCAATCCAAAGGAATACGAAATGAATTATCCGAATATAAAATCGAATTCTAAGCCCAGAATTTTCGGTGCCTTAGCATGGTTTACGATTTTATTATTTTCTTTTGCCTGTAAGGCAAATCCATATGCGGAACAAAGATATGTTCCCGAAGCATATAGCCCAGTCGAGGTTGTAGTCAGAAAAGAGGAAAAACCTCGTGTGGCTCTTCCTGAAAAACCAGCTATCTATGCTTTGATAGAAACTACCCAAGGGAATATGCTTTTTGAACTGTACGATAAGGATGCTTCTAAAACAGTTCAAAATTTTATCGATCTTGCCCAAGGAGAGAAAGAATTCACTCTTCGTAATGGCCAGCCTCAGAAAAGACCATTTTATGATGGATTAACATTCCATAGGGTGATCGAAGGTTTTATGATCCAAGGTGGATGTCCTTACGGAGACGGATCTGGAACTCCTGGATACAGATTTGCAGATGAGATCAATGCTGCAAGCCTGGGTCTCGACCAAACTAAAATTGGACAGTCCCAATTTTATACTGGTTATCTTTATCGATATATTGGTGGAGAGCTTGGAATTCGTAGCCAAAGAGAAGCCGACGAAAGAAGAGAAGAACTCGAAAGTAATCTGGAGAAGGCCAAAAATCTTTCTGTAATGGAGATACTTTACAGATTAGGTTATCGTTATAATAATGTTGTTAAAAGTAAGAAAGCGATCAAAGGAGCCTTGGCAATGGCAAACGCAGGACCTAATACAAATGGTTCTCAGTTTTTCATCAACCAAGTAGACACTCCTCATTTGGATGGATTGCATACAGTATTCGGCCAGATCGTCCAAGGCGCTGATATAGTAGATAAGATCATTGCTTCTGGAAACGGCAAAACAACCATTCGCAAAGTGTCCATCTACGATAAGAGGACAAAATAATGAGTACTTCCCTGGACCAAAATCCTATTTTTCTTTCGGTGGCCCGAGAGATACAAGGCTCTGGCTCCACGGGAAGAATATTAGAAAAACTTTCCGGATTGCAGGTGGACGACTCTCGAGGTGGAGAAATGTTCCCTGAGGTCCGGAGCAGAAAAGACACTGCTTGGGATTTCCGCTCTGTGGTTTCACTCGTGAGACTCATCCAACAAAATAGGCAATCAGTCAGTCATTCTTATGAAGAAGCAATGGCTCGTTATAGTAAGGTGAATACCCTGACTGCAAAACGAAAAGCAAACGAAGAAGAAGTAAGGCTCAAACAAACTCTTACTGACTATATCTTAAAAATAGAATCCAATTTCGAAAAGAATGATAGGGCGGATGAGTCCATCCTAAAAGAGATCAGCCGCTTTTTCGATAGTTTGGAATCCGCGGAAAAACTCTCCGAATCCAATATCTCCAGTTTGAACTTATCTCCTAAATCGGTGGCCCAAATTGGACCAATTCTCGAAAAATACGAGGAATGTTACCAGGAATACAGTAAGCTCAAGCCTGTTCTTGGCCGATTGATCCGGATTGCTGATTATATTATAGAAGACGCAGAAGGCTAAAAGACTTCCGTTTCCTTCATAATTTCCCGTATTTTTTAGTAGGTTTTGTCTCTTTTTGCCGAAATCTAAAAGAGGACCATAGATTTTGCGTCCACACGGACTGAAATTTTAGAATGAAACAAATTCTGATCATACTAATTCTACTGAGTGCATTCGGCTTAGGATCTTATCCGAACAGAAATGCAAGGGGAGAAGTTTCCGAAAATTATATCCAAGCCCAGGGTATAGTGGATATCAAACTTCCTAAAATGCAGTTCCGAGAAAAGGAACCAATCTCTGCTGTACTTTCAGTTAGAAATACAGGAAATGAGGTTCTCAGGATTTTTCCTTATGGAAAAGATTTACGTTCCTTCCAAGTAATCGTAAGAGATGAAGACGGTAGAACCGTTTCAAGAATTGAAGAAGAAAGAAAACAGGACCCGATCTTAAGAAGAAGGAACAAAGTAGAAAATCTTGTAGGTGACGAGGTCAAAGAGATCATTCTTCACAAAGACGAGACCTTCTCCAAAGAGATCCGGATCGATCATCTATACGAGTTAGAGCCTGGTAAAAAATATTTCGTAACCGCTTACTTCTATCCTAATATCTCCGAATATGGAGACCATTTTGTAAGATCAGAAAGCCATCCTTATTTTAGCGTAGAAGAACGTAAAAAAGATTGGGTGCTTCCTGGAGTTCCTTACCAAGATCCTGCAACAGACGGACTTGAACCTGAAGAAGTGATCCATCTATTCTTAGGTGCCGAAAAAAAGAAAAACTGGAAGCTCCATTTCAAATGGATCCATTTCCCTGAATATATACAAGCATACGACAGATTTGCAAGAGATTGGCAACAATCGGAAGAAGCTGAAAAAGATTTTGTTCTAGAAGAATTCCGAAATTATCTGGCAGAAAACAGATCGGGTATGTTACAATACTATAAGATCTTGGGAACGGAAAAGGTGAATTCAAATCTTTCCAAAGTGCGGGTCGCTGTAGAAAGAAGAGTGAATAAAGTCCCTGTCCGATATGAATACGAATTTACTTTGAGAAGAATGCCGGAAGAAAACGGAATGTTTTGGAAAGTGGCTAATCTATTAGCGAAGGTAAGAAAATGACCGAAATTTTATCCCAAGACGAGATAGACGCATTATTAAACGCGATCTCCAGCGGAGAAGTAGCGGAAGATGAATATTCTTCCGTAGGGGAACAGAAGAAGGTCAAAATTTATGACTTCAAACGTCCCGACAAATTTTCTAAAGACCAGATCCGTACTCTTCAGATGATGCACGAGACATTTGCTCGTTTGGCTACAACTGGACTTTCTGCCCAGTTGCGAGCTCTCGTTCACGTTCACGTTGCTGCGGTGGATCAGTTAACTTATGAAGAATTCATTCGTTCTATTCCGAACCCGACTACACTTGCCGTAATCAATATGGACCCACTTAGGGGTTCTGCAATTTTAGAAATAGATCCTTCTATTTCATTTACGATCATTGACCGTCTATTTGGTGGTAAGGGAGAGACTGCAAAAATCTCCCGAGAACTTTCCGAGATTGAGATGAGCGTAATGGAAGGGATTATCGTTCGTATCTTAGGAAACATGAGAGAGGCTTGGTCGACTGTAATCGATCTTAGACCTCGTTTGGGTAACATCGAGACAAACCCTCAATTCGCTCAGGTTGTACCTCCAAATGACATGGTGGTATTGATCAACTTAGAAACTAAGATTGGTGAGGTAGAAGGTCTAACCAACCTTTGTATTCCGTATATCACGATCGAGCCTATCATTAACAAACTTTCTGCTCAGTATTGGTATTCCTCTATTCGTAAGGGTGAGTTGGACGAGAACAGGGCAATCATCCAAGAACGTTTGGATCAGGTGCAAATTCCAGTAATTGCAGAAGTTGGTTCAGTAGATATTTCCATTTTGGATTTTATGAACTTAACTGTAGGTGATGTTGTTAAATTAGAAAACACCACTACAAGATCTGACATGCTTGTAAAAGTAGGGGAACGTAAGAAGTTCAAATGTCTTCCTGGACGTGTCGGAAATAGACTCGCTATCCAAATTGGAGATAGAGTAGAAGATATTCCTGATGAATTACTTGGTTCTACTAGATCAGAACAAGAATATTGATATAGTCTTCTCTACGAAAACTTTTGATCCAGATCAAAACACAAAAAAAGCGGGAAAAAATTCCCGCTTTTTCTTTTTAAAGAATATAGAAATCGGAAAACGATTACTTTCTCCAGTGAATACATTCACCGGGACATTCATCCATTTCTTTCTGAACTGTTTTCCAATCTTCCTCAGGGATCTGAGCTTGGTTAACATTCTCTCCTCCGATATGAGTCTCGGAAGTATCGTTATCGTCCATTTGAAAGTACTTAGGTAGATTGTCTGCACACTGGTTGCAAGAAGTACAGTTGTCCTTATCTACATAGGCTATTTTGCTCATTCTGTCACTCCTTTGGAACTTTTTAGTTCTTCGATTTGGCGGTCTAGGGTTACAATTTCTAGACTGGGGCTATGGCGCAATACCTTTTCCTTACAGATTCCGCCGCTGATTGCCAGTCTCAACAGAATTTGAGGCCATCTACCAATTAGACAGGTTACTACCCGAATAATTCAAAAGGCCAGAGTAAAAATGTGGACGGAAATTTCTTTCATCGATATTCTTCCTAAACCTATTTCAAGGGAGAATCAGAACTAAATGAAACGGATTGCCATAACCTTCTTTCTGGCCCTCAGTATTGTATTTGTAGATTGTAAGAAAGCCAAAGAAGATCTCCAAGGTGGAGTGATCACATTCACCAAGGGAACAGTAAAAATTTTCGATAAAGCCGGAAAAGAAAAAGCAGTATCTCTTGATACTTTCCTTTTGCCGGAAGATAAGATAGAAACCGGAAAAGATTCTTATGCAGACCTTCAATTGACTGAAGGAGTTCTTGTTAGGATCAAAGAAAACACGAGCCTCACTCTAAAGAAAATTTTTATAGATTCCGCAAATGGGGAAACCTTCGCGGATCTTGGTTTGACCAAAGGGAAAATTTTTACCAAGGTCGCAAACAAACTCACCAAAACTTCCAAATTCACCGTTTCAACTCCAACAGTCGTAGCTTCTGTTAGAGGAACTGAGTTCATCGTAGAGGAGTCTGGTAAAGGAACAAGCACAAGAGTTTCCGATGGATCTGTCGAAGTTGCTGACGCAGATAATCCTGAAAGCCAAGCGATTGCAGACGCAGGAGAAAACGTTAGTACTAACGGAGATACATTCAAAGAACAACCTTTAACAGAGGATGAATCCCAAGAATTAAAAGAAGATTCTGCTACTATCCAATCCATTACGGAAGAGCAAAGAGCTCGTATCCAAGAGATCCTAAAAGATTTCCAAGAGAATAAGGCTCGTATCCTCCAAGGTTTGGAAGAGCAAAAAGAAAGGAATAGAGAACTAATTGAAGGCGCAAAAGAAGAAAATCGTAAACTTCTAGAAGATGCTAAGAGCGCTGGAAAAGAAGAAAAAGAAGCCATCCAAAAAGCAGGCAAAGAAGAGAAAGAAAAAGTAAAATCTTCTATGGATGATGCCAAGAAAGAATTGGAAAATCAGCGTAAGTCTTTAAAAGACCAGGCAGCTCCTAAATAAGGTATTTCCTATTCTGAAAAACAAGGAGCCGTTTCCGTAAGGGAGCGGCTTTTTTTATTCTTCTTCTTTGGAACGAAGTTTATACCAAAGAATAGTGGTGGTAAATAGTAAGGTGAATCCGTTCGCAAGAATGATAGGAAAATCATTCTTTAAGATCCCATAACAAAGCCAGAAAAACACTCCAACTGATAGGACCAGATACATATTCCTAGAAATATCCCTAGTCCTTTTTTCCAGGATCACTTTAATAAGCTGGGGAAGAAATGCCAGAGTAGTCAAAGTACAAGCAATAAATCCAAGTAAAGAAATCGGATCTATCATTTGCTTGTGTACTCTCTTGTGACGATCGTTTTAATCCCACCTCTTAGGTTATAATCACCCTTGACTTTGATGTATTTTGGATCTACCGACTGGATCAGATCTTCTAAGATATGATTCACAACATTCTCATGAAAAATTCCAAGGTTTCTGTAGGCGAGAATATACTCTTTAAGAGATTTTAACTCGATACATTTTGCCTTCGGTATATAGCTGATCTCTATCACTCCAAAATCTGGCAGTCCGGTTTTAGGACAAACCGCGGTGAATTCTGGAATGGTAAAATCGATTGTGTAATCCTTACCTTCGTACACATTGGCGAAAGATTCTATCTCGGGAAGTTTCAGACTGGGGATATGGTCCTGTCTTCCCTCATAAGCGGAAATTCCTATCGACTCTTGTTGATGGCTCATGATTCCCTCTTTAAACCAGAGTTTTCCGGACTTTGTCTCTGGGAATCTTTTTACAACTCACATAAAGGAAACGTTAAGGATACCTTGGAATGAAGCACCAAAATGTAATTGGGATCGTGGATTTTGGAGGGCAGTATGCCCATTTGATCGCGTCCAGAATTCGTCGTTTGGGGGCTTATTCCGAAATTTTAGGTAACGACGAACCTATTGAAACATATTCCAAACTTTCAGGTATCATTCTTTCCGGGGGACCCGAAAGTGTATATGAGCCGAATTCTCCTTCTCTACCGGTCGAGGTCCTAAAACTAGGAATTCCAGTTTTAGGGATTTGTTATGGCCACCAACTTATGATGAAACTTCTCGGCGGAGAAGTTAAAAAAGCAGGCATAGCAGAATACGGAAGAGCCGCTTTAGATTTTATTGATACTCCTAAAACACAATTACTCAAAGGTTTTGCAGGTGGAGAAGTTGTATGGATGAGCCATGGGGACGAGGTGACTCGTCTGCCGGAAGGTTTTACTCGCACTGCATCCAGCCAAGATTGCGAATACGCAGTGGTTGAAAACCCAACTCAAAAATGGTTCGGGATACAACTTCACCCTGAAGTAACTCATACAGAAAAAGGTTCTGTTCTTTTAGAAAACTTTGTAAAAATTTCAGGGGCAGAAGGCACCTGGGATCTAAAACAATTCTTAGATCTAAAAGAAAAAGAATTACATACAATCGTTCCTGCAGACAAAAAGATTTTCTTACTTGTATCCGGAGGAGTGGATTCGACAGTTTCTTACCTTCTTCTTTCCAGAGCTTTAGGAAAAGACAGAGTTAAGGGTGTTCTGATCGATACTGGATTTATGAGAAAGGATGAGGTTGCAAGTCTACAGGAAAAACTTTCCCCACAAGGGATCCAGTTGCATGTTCATGATTCTTCTGAACTTTTTTATTCCGCTTTAAAAGGTAAAAAAGATCCGGAAGAAAAACGTAAGATTGTTGGAAATCTATTCTTACAAGCGCAAGCGGATTGTGCTAAAAGTTTAGGGCTAAATGCAGACGAATGGTTACTCGGACAAGGGACAATCTATCCAGACACGATAGAAAGTGGTGGAACAAAACATTCTCATACGATCAAGACTCACCATAATCGAGTAGAAGCTATCCAAAAATTAATGGAAGAAGGTAAGGTAGTAGAACCTATCAAAGACCTTTATAAAGACGAGGTTAGGGAACTTGGAAATTACCTAGGGCTTCCTAAAGAATGGACTGGCAGACATCCTTTCCCGGGGCCTGGACTTGTGGTTCGAATGATCGCGCAAGAAAAACCAGTCGAAGAATCTGTTCAGAAAACATTAGATGAACTTGTAGCGGCAGATTCTTCTCTTCAAGCAAAACTTTTACCTGTGGCTTCTGTTGGTGTAAAAGGAGACCAGAGATCCTATGCGCATTGTGCTGCAATTTCTGGGGACAAAACCTGGGACGAGCTCGATAAAATTTCTACAGCGATCACAAATCAAATTTCTTCAGTCAATCGAGTGGTTCTATTTTTAGGTGGCCTTGAGTCCTTCTCAAAAGCAAACTTCAAATTCCAACCAATTGACTTGGACAAAAAAGACTCTGATATTTTAAGAGAAGCTGACGCGGCGGTGGAGAAGGTTCTCCAAAAAAGAAAGATCTACGATCAGATCTGGCAAATGCCAGTAGTACTTCTTCCTTTGGGCTCCGAATCCGGAAAAAGAAGTATCGTTCTTAGACCTGTAGATTCTCAAGAAGCGATGACTGCGAGTTTCTTCCGATTGGAAAAAGATGTTTTGGATGAATTGGTTTCAGAAGTTTTAAAAGTTCCCGGGATAGAATATCTTTTTTTCGATCTTACGAACAAACCTCCTGGAACAATCGAGTGGGAATAATTTCCACTAAAAGACCACTGAAATTAATCTGAAAGTCCTGGATCAAATTTGGGGATAAGAAAATTTTTGCCGTTCCAGATCAGATCCCAATTTTCAGGATTTTCTCTCCATTCCAGTTCCGGATCTAAAAGGATTTCTGTAGAAACTCTTCCCCAGATCTCTTTTTGAAAAGGGTGGAGTAGATTTCCGAAAGAATCAAATTTCAAATTTTCAGGCTGGAATAAGATCCCTTTTTCTCCTCCGTAATAGAGTTTATCTCCAATTCTATGTTTAAACAGAACTGGATAATGTTCTGTTCGCACAAAGTTCATTTCTTTCCCACAGGGAGAGATATAGGCATATTCAGGATATTTGCCTGTACGGTTTTTTTCTAGATGAGTGAAAAAGAACTCTAAAAACTTTTTATCCGTCAGCTCTGAATCTTCATGGAAAAGTCTAGCATTCGAGTCGATTCGATAGAAATAGATCCTCAAAGTCTTTCCTCCACTTTTCTATTGACACCTTGCCCACACACAAAATCATACCTCATATCGGCGTCGTGGCCAAGTGGTAAGGCATGGCTCTGCAAAAGCTTGATCCCCGGTTCGAATCCGGGCGACGCCTGGCAGAGTCTCTCAAACGCCTGGATGGTGGAATAGGTAGACACCCAGGACTTAAAATCCTGTGAGTTCACGCTCGTGCGGGTTCAAGTCCCGCTCCAGGTACCAACTTTACTTTAATTTAAAATCGCAGAGATCTCCCAAGTCTAGGACAGGAAGATCCATCTGCTTCTCCGGACTGAAACCTCCAAATCGGATCTTAAAACTCCTGAAAAATACGATATCTGGAAAGATCGTAATTTTAGAGAGCTCCATGGTCTCTTTCCAAATGAATGAATTCCAACCAGGTTTCAGATCTAATTCCTTAGTTCCTAAATCATATTTTCTATGAGACCAATATAGTTTGTCTTCATCAAAAGATTCTTCTGAAAATACTGTAACGCTAACCTTAGTCGGTGGATTTTCCCAAGTCGGGGAAATATAGATCCCTAAAGAATAATCTTCTTCTCGGAGTTTAGCTGGATTTGGATATCTATGAGTAAGGCAACCTTCAAGAGAAAATTCTGAATTTCCCTCCGAAGCGGAGACTATAATATTTTCTGAAATTCTTTTTTCTCTTTCAGAAGTTTGATTCCTAAAAGGAAGGATACGTCTTTCTATCTTTTTCGCAACTTGAGAAGAAGAAGCAAATACCTGTCTCCCATATGCAAGTTCTGCAGGGATAGAAAGTCTCCAAATCCAGAAAGAAGTATTTAATAGTAAGGTGAAACTTAAGAAGATCGTAGAGGCAGTTGAAAATTTAGAAGATGTTTCCTTCTCTCTTCCCCATAAAAGTCCTGCCAAAGCAAAGAAGGGAAGTGCGACTTCATCATCTAAAAGATAACATTGGAAAAATCCAGCTACCCAGATAAATCCCACACCCACCAAAGGAAAATTTCCTTCTTCTAAACTTGAATTAGCAATCTTTCTAAATAAAAGATAGAAGAATCCGATCCATAAAATTCCGGAGAACCATCCTCCTACGATCGCAAATTCTAAGATATCATTATGAGCATGTTTGTTAGGAGTGATATATAACTCATACCAAAGTTGTTCATTTTTCTCTATAAATGATTTAGAAATATCTGAGCTGGTTTCCTTAAATCTTCCTCCTCCAGTTCCCAAGATCGGATTTTTTGCAAGTAATGGAAGGCTAAGTTTATAGATCCAATATCTTTGGTTTTCGGGAGTTTGGATCTCTGTGAGTTGGGCAAGAGTTCTTTGTAATAACCAGTTCCTTTGGTAAAAGAATCGAACTGTTCCGGCAAGAGTGATTAGTAGTAAGATTACAATCGAAATTCTTGCAAGAGTGAACCTTGGTAATTTGCCCGAGAAATCTTTCCATTTACTTAGAATAAAATAAACAGTAACTGCGAAAACTCCGAGCCATGCAGATTTGCTTTGGTTGAGTAAAAAGACCCAAAGCGATAGCAGAAGAAGGATGCCAAATCCAACTGTACGTTTTAAATCTTTCTCCTTTAGCTTTCTTAAAGTGAGAAGTGCAATTCCAGGAATATAAAAAGAAATTAATCCGCCATAGGTCAAATGAGTGTTCATTAACCCGATCGGAAGATAAGTATCCAGACCAAAAAGTGGTCCGGCAGGATGTTGCCTTCTATCTCCTGGCGCTGGAGTAAAACCATTGGAGATAAATTTACCAAGCCTGTATTCGCTGAAAACAGAAGCGATCCCCGAGATCAAGACGAGTAAGAATGAGATCCAAAGATATTTATAGATCAGACTTCTATTTTTTTCATCTGAAGAATGAACTGCCGCAATTGGAAATAAGATCGAAAGCCAGAAATCTCCCGCTTCCGATTGTCTTGTGAATGTTTTCCAGAAATTGGAATATTCTTCGAAGTGTACCAAAGACGAAATGAATACAAGGGCATAAGCTCCTAAAATGAATCCCCAAGGCAGAAGGTAAGATCTGATCTTTTGGAAATTCTCTTTAGGGGAGAATATAAAACAGAAAATGCTTAGGCCTGCCAAGATTTGAGAGGCAGAAACGGAAAGTGGAAATGCTACTAAAAATAATAATAAGGAATGTAAGGAGATCTTTCCAGAGGTCTCTGAAATTTGAGAAAAGAAGCTAGGTTTCACCGGTCCCCAGACTTTCCTTTTCCTCTCAGATTTCCAGAAAAAACCGCTGACAAAGAAGGAAAACCTACTATTTTAGGAATTCATTCGCTTCTTTGCGATATTCGAATATATGGCAGAATCCGTTAAAACCAAGGAAACTTCTTCCCCTAAAAAAAAGAAATCTAAAGCCAAGGCACCCTTGAGCAGAAATGAGGTCCGGGAAAGATTTCTAAAAAAACTTTCAGTCGCGATCATCACTTATAATGAAGAAGCGAATATCGGGGATTGTATTAAATCTTGCCGAGATATTGCAGACGAGATCGTTGTTTTAGATTCAAATAGTACAGACAAAACCAAAGAGATCAGTGAGTCCTTTCCAGAGGTTCGTTTTTCCTCTCAGAATTTTAAAGGGCATGTAGAACAGAAGAATGACGCGATCTCTCTCTGTAAGAATGAATGGATCCTGTCTTTGGATGCGGATGAACGACTGAGCGAAGAACTTAAAATATCTCTCCGTGCATTTTTAGAAAGTCCGGAAGATCCTTCCTTAAATGGACTCAAAGTTTCCAGGCTTACATTTCATATGGGAAGGTTTATCCGCTTTTCAGGCTGGTATCCTCAGACCAAATATCGAATTATTCGAAAATCAAAGTCCAAATGGGCAGGAGAAAATCCTCACGACTATCTAGTGGTAGAAGGAAAAGGTAAAAAGATAAAAGGGGATATACTACATTATAGTTTTGCAGACCTTGCACAACAAGTGGATACGATCAATAAATTCTCTTCTATCGTTTCCTGGACTCGCTGGAAGAAGAATAAAAATTTCTCCCTGGCCCGTACGATCATCAAACCTTTTGGAAAATTTGTAGAGATCTATGTTTTCAAACTTGGTTTCCTAGACGGATTTCCTGGATTTACGATCGCGATCTCTTCTGCATATTCCACTTTTCTAAAAGAAGCAAAGGTCTACGAAATGGGGAAAAAATTGATAGAACGCCCTTCTAATCTCCGAAAAGATTACGGGAACTAAGATGGCCAAGGGCAAACAAAAATCAGGTTTTTGGAATAAACTCTTTTTCTGGAGAAAGAAAAAGAAGATCTCTGCAGAAACTGAAAAAGAACTAGTTCGAGATAGCCGAGGTTATACTTGGGAATTAAAAGACCTAAGAGAAAAAGCGGATCGCTTTTTTGTGACACGTAAAAAACCTTCTGGCGTAATTTTTGAAAATCCTTCCTTAAAGCTTACTAAAAATAACAGAAACCTATTCCGTTTAGAAGGTAAGGAAAAATCAGGAAGAGAATACTCTTTGGTTGTCTCTACTGGAAACTATCTAACGGAACAAGCAGGTAAGATTAGCGGAGTTCTCTTTTTAGGAGAAGCTGACTTAAATCGACTTTTGAGCGGAGATCATAAAAGCCTAAAAAGTATATTATCCGGAATTAATGCCCCAAATTGGGACGAAGAATCTTGGTCAGTTTTGCAAGAAGAGGCGGATTTAAAACGTTCAATCGATTCTTGGAAAGAGAT
Organism: Leptospira saintgironsiae; assembly: GCF_002811765.1. Taxonomy (NCBI): domain Bacteria; kingdom Pseudomonadati; phylum Spirochaetota; class Leptospiria; order Leptospirales; family Leptospiraceae; genus Leptospira; species Leptospira saintgironsiae. Next base: position 339,359 of record NZ_NPDR01000003.1, read on the forward strand.
CTTAACATGGGATCCAATTTGGAAACAACAGATATTGATTAATCTCAGGCCTAGCACCATCGCAGTATTATTGGTATTTTTAGGAAAAGAATTCGAAGATCTATTCCAAGCAAATTCTTCTGAAAGAGTGAAACAGATCGTTTCCAAAGAGCTGTATTTTTTAAACGTAAGCGGAAACAGGAATTCTCCGCATTCCGAAAATTTGACACTGTATGAATTTGATTCCGCCAAAAAGGATTTTGAGTCAGTGCTCTCTAAAATTCGGTCTAAAAAGGATAAATGAGAATGAACTTAAAAGAAATCGCATCCAAACAGATTCAGGACTCCATCGAGACTAAAAAAGCAGTATTGGATACACTTCTTCCTCAGATTGAAGAAGCAGGAAAAATCGCTTCCGAAGTATTAAAAAAAGGGAATACGATCCTTTTTTGTGGAAACGGTGGTTCTTCTTGCGATGCATCTCATATTGCAGCAGAACTTGTAGTTCGTTATAAATCTGGAAACGAAAGAAGAGCACTTCCTGCGTTATCATTGTCTGCAGATTCGGCTGTTCTAACAGCTTGTTCCAACGATTACGGATATGAATTTGTGTTTTCTCGTCAGGTAGAAGCTTTCGGAAAACCTGGAGATCTACTTGTTGGACTTTCAACCAGTGGGAATTCCAAAAACGTGATCGCTGCCTTGGAATCCGCTAAAAAGATCGGGATGAAAACAATCTCTTTCTTAGGTGGAGATGGCGGAAAAATGAAAGGAATGGCTGATCTAGATCTGATCATTCCAAGAAAAGAAACAGCACGTATCCAAGAATCCCATATTCTGATCGGCCATATTCTTTGTTCGATTGTAGAATACGAACTCTTTCAGTTAGGATGAAAATTGGAGAGAAATCACCTCACCGAAACTATTCTTTCTATACAAGATCTGAATGTAAAAATCGGGTCTTCTCATATTCTTAAAAACTTCGATTTCCAAATTTCTAAAAAGGAAGTTCATGCGCTTGTTGGAGAATCCGGAAGCGGAAAATCCACTTTTGCAAGCACAGTCCTTGGGCTTCTAAATGAAGAAGCTATCGTAACCTGGGAAAAGTTTTCTATCTTCTCCCAAGACATACAAAGTGGGGATTTCTCTCTTTGGAAAACTTGGCGAGGAAAACGGATCAGTTTGATCCCTCAGACCGCAGCAATTGGTCTTCATCCATTTTTAAGTATAGGATCACAGATCCTAGAATATTTCTCTCTCATCCAACCGGAACTTGCAAATCCAGAAACTGGTATCAGACTCCTAAAAGAATTTGGACTTTCTGATCCTAATGCTGCCTGGAATGCGAGACCTCACCAACTTTCTGGAGGAGAAAGACAGAGGATTTTAGTACTACTTTCGGTGTATTCTGGAGCAGAGCTGATTCTGGCAGACGAGCCCACTTCTGCTTTGGATCCGATCACTGGAAAGGCGATCCTGGAACTTTTGAGAACCAGGGTGAAAGATCTGGGAGCGGGTCTTCTATTTATCAGCCATGATCTTAGTTCTGCCAAGGAGCTAGCCGATACTATAACTGTAATGAAAAGTGGAGAAAAACTAGAGACCCTAAAACAACAAAATGGGTCCTGGGAACCACATTTAGAGTATTCCAGAAAACTGTTTACTTTGGATGAAAATCCCGCATAAATTGCAAAACCTTATGATCGGCCGCTTCTTCATAAACTTTCTCATCTTAATCGCTTGCGCATACCCTGCGTTTGTTGGGGCAGAAAGTATCCATTTAGAAGAATATGATATTTCCAGATATCCTAAAGTAGAATTAAAATTGAGAGCAGGTAAGGGTGTTTCTCTGGATCAGGAGATACTCACAGTTTCGGAACAAAAAGAAAATCGCGCAAGGAGAGTAGGGCCTCTCAAGATCCATAGACCGGAAGGCACAAGGCCGATCCATATTTATCTGATCACTCAAATGACGAATTCATTCGATCATAATGTGCAAGCTACAGAAATCTTAAAAACTATTGTAGAAAGAGCCGATTCTGCCGATCGTTTCAGTTTCGTATTTTTTACGGATGATGTATTCTTCTCCAAAGACGATCTAAGTAAATCGGATGCTTTGAAAGAAGCTAAGGTTCCAGGTGGGAAGTCCAACAGGAATACTTCTGCAAACCTAGATTATGTTTTTCAAAAGATCTCTCCTCGTTTGAAAGAGACTGATTATATTCTGACTCTATTTTACGATCAGGATCTCATCCCTTCCAATGAAGCACAGAATGGAGAATACACTCCGAATATCCCGATCCAGGTTTTGTCTTTTCCTTCTAATGGAGGAAAGTTCTTAGTCAAAAGATACGGTGGAACATTCTATTCCTTGAATAGTCCTGATTTTAGGACCCAGGTTTTTGGAGATCTGGATTATTTCAGAAAAGAACCTTGGTCTTTGGTTTACGAATCTCCTTTCCAAGACGAATGGCAATTCCAAGGAAGTGGAAATTTAGAAGTAGAACTGGAAACTAAAAATTCCAGAAGACTTAGTTTTTCCTACGATCTTCCATTTAGGACCAGGCTTCTCGTTTTCTTATTACATCCTTCTATCTTTTTGCCTAGCTTTACTTTCTTACTCGTTCTTACTTTGGTTGCTTTGATCGTAGTTCTAAAAAAAGGAAAAAAGCAGAATCCTGAAGGAACTGTAAGTCCAGAAGAAAGACTTCATACGATAGAATTCGAACAAGACGCTTACCGTAAAATGTATGGAAACCAGTACCAGCTTGTCTATTCGGAAGAAGACCGGATTGAAACGGAAAGGGCGGCGCCTGTTGCTTTAAAAGAATTCGAACAAGGCGAATCCTACGAAAAGGCCACACTTGTTTTTAAAGAAGGAAGAAATCCAGGTAAACAATACTCACTCTCAAGAGCCGAGACCAATATTGGAAATTCTGACCTTTGTGATCTGGTCTTATACGAACAATCTGTCAGTAAAAATCATGCAAGGATCAGAAAGGTCCGCAACCGTTACATTATATATGATCTGGTGTCCGAATCCGGAACCTTCTTAAATGGTAAAAAAATTCTGAGACCAAGGATCTTGTACGATTTTGACGAGATTGGAATCGGTAAGGCTTTACTCGTTTTTAGAGGCAAGTAATAGATTCGGGGCCTCGTCCCGGAACCTTCTTTACGAAAAACCCCTGATTTTTAGCATGGAAGAGAGCTTCCGTAAGGAAGTCTAATCTTTACTCTTGAATTTACCCCCTAGGGACCTGCAAACCATGAAAACGATGTTCGAAAAAATCTGGGAAGACCATTTGGTCGGTGAAATGGAAGGAGAGTCTTATATTATTTATATAGACCGACATCTGATCCATGAGGTAACGAGTCCCCAGGCTTTCGATGGTATTCGTATGGCTGCAAGAAAGGTCCGCCGTCCTGAAGCTACTTTTGCTACCATGGACCATAACGTTTCCACTCGGATCCGTGATCTGGAATTGGCTGATCCAATCTCTGCCAACCAGATGAAAACTCTTATCAAGAATTGTAATGAGAACGGTATTACTCTTTATGATCTAAATCACCCTGACCAAGGGATCATCCATGTTATCGCACCTGAGATGGGACTCACTCATCCAGGTATGACTATTGTTTGCGGGGACTCTCATACTTCTACTCATGGAGCTTTTGGAGCACTTGCTTTCGGAATAGGAACTTCTGAAGTAGAACATGTGCTTGCTACCCAAACTCTTTTGCAAAGAAGAGCAAAAACTATGGAGATCAGAGTTGATGGTCAACTTTCTCCTCATGTAACTGCTAAGGATATCGTTCTTGCGATCATCGGAAAGATCGGAACTGGCGGAGCAACTGGATATGTAATCGAATATAGAGGATCTGCAATTTCTTCCTTAAGTATGGAAGCTCGTATGACAGTTTGTAATATGTCTATCGAGGCTGGTGCAAGAGCAGGACTTATCGCTCCGGACCAAACCACTTTTGATTATCTGAAAGGAAAAGATTTCGCACCTAAGGGTGCAGAATGGGATCTGGCTGTCCAAAAATGGAAACGTTATGTGACAGACGATGGAGCAAAATTTGATACTAGTATAGTATTAAAAGCAGAAGAGATCGCTCCACAAGTTACTTGGGGAACTTCTCCAGGACAAGTAGTTCCTGTGACTGGAATTGTTCCTGATCCAAAAGATGCACCGGATGCAGTAGAAAAGACTAGTATCGAAAACGCACTTAAATATATGGACTTGAAACCTGGACAAAAGATGGAAGATGTCTTTGTGAATAAGGTATTCATCGGTTCTTGTACAAATTCTAGAATTGAAGACCTTAGAGTAGCTGCGACGACCGTAAAAGGTAAGAAGGTTTCCAGCAAGGTCCAGGCAATCGTTGTTCCTGGTTCCGGAAGAGTGAAACGCCAAGCAGAATCAGAAGGACTAGATAAAATTTTCATAGAGGCAGGCTTCGAATGGAGACAACCAGGTTGTTCTATGTGCCTTGCTATGAACGACGACGTTTTACAGCCAGGAGACAGATGCGCTTCTACTTCCAATCGTAACTTCGAAGGAAGACAAGGAAAGGGTGGAAGAACTCACCTAGTTGGTCCTGCTATGGCAGCCGCTGCCGCAGTCGAAGGACATTTTGTAGATATTCGGAACTGGAAATAAGGATACTAATTCATGAAACCCTTTACTCAACACGACGGTTTAGCGGTCCTAATTGATCGCCCAAATATAGATACGGATGCAATCATCCCTAAACAATTTTTGAAGAAGATAGAACGTACCGGTTTTGGTACCCATCTATTCCATGACTGGAGATATCTGGATGACGAGGGAACTAAACCGAATCCTGAATTCAGCCTGAACCAAGACAGATATAAAGGCGCTTCTATTCTTGTAACCAGAGACAATTTCGGATGTGGCTCTTCCAGAGAGCATGCTCCTTGGGCTTTAGAAGATTTTGGATTTAGAGCTATTATTGCTCCTTCTTACGCTGATATTTTTTATAATAATTGTTTCAAAAACGGTATGCTTCCAGTTGTTTTAAAGCCGGAAGAAGTGGACGAAATTTTCAAGATCGTGGATAAGACTCCGGGAGCCAAAATTAAGATCGATCTGGACAAACAGAACGTGATCAGTCCTTCCGGAAATGTTTACAATTTCGAGGTGGATTCTTTCCGTAAGTATTGTTTGTTCAATGGTTTGGACGATATCGGTTTAACTCTGCAGCACGTTGCTGAGATCTCTACTTATGAAGAGAAAAATCGAAAAGATGTTCCTTGGTTATACGCTTCTCATAAGTAATTTTCTAAATACAGGACTCTAGAAGACTATGTTCGACGAAATTTCACGCTCCATAGATGAATTCGGCAATAGCCTTCTGGGGGCTTTGAATAATGTTCAAAATGCTTTCGGAAGAGAGCTAAGCGTAGCTAAACCGATCAAAGAGAATGTTCTCCAGATGATCGGTAATACTCCTCTTATCCGATTGAACCAGATCGGTTCTCATATTCCGAATGTGGAAATTTATCTAAAAGCAGAATTCTGTAATCCAACCGGCAGCGTAAAAGATAGAACTGCACTTTCTATGATCCTTGCGGCAGAAAGAAGAGGGGAACTAAAACCGGGCGGTTCTATTTTCCAAGCTGGATATAATACTACTGCAATCTCTTTAGCTTGGATCTCTACTCTTCGCCAATACAAGTTCAAAGTATTTCTAGCACCTGATACAGATCAGGAGAAGATCAAAGAATTAAAATCTTACGGTGCTACTGTAGAAGTAGTACAACTTGCAAAAGGTAACTGGGACGATTCTCTTTTAGAAACTGCAAAGGCAGCCAAAGATAAAGAGAAAAATAGCGTGATCTTGAATGAATTCAAGGATATGGCAAATACGAATGCACACTTCTTATTTACTGGGCCTGAGATCTGGAGAGATCTTGCTGGGAATGTAGATGCATTCGTAGCAGGAGGAGGTTCCGGTGGAACTCTTTCCGGTGTAGGAAGATATTTAAAGAGTAAAAAACCTTCTCTTAGAGTGATCATGGGAGTGAGCAAAAATTCTCGCTTCATCCGTAAAATGATCCAAGGTGATTCCAGTATTCGACTTCCTGAATCTTTCGATCCTAAAGTGACTGACCAGTATATTGGGGTGGATAGAGACGAGGCGCTTCGTTATCAATCTGAACTCTACCAAAAAGAAGGAATTTTTGCGGGACTGACTACAGGTACTACTTTGGCGTCTGCTATTCATTACGCAGAAAGTCTTCCTACTCGTGAAGATCAAAAAACTCCTAGCTATAAGATCGTAGTACTTTCTCCAGACCGACTCTAATTGGAATGGAAGAATCTTATTATTCCGCCTTACGTGAATCTTTAAAAAAAGAAAGAAAGGCGGAGCTGGATAAGTATAAGGAAGAAATTTCCTCCTCCGATATCAACCAAAGGATCCAAGACGGATTCACTGTATTTCCTTTAGTATACGAAGACGCTGAATTAAGCGCAGACGGAAATTGGAAAGTTTTACTTAGGACCACAAAATCCAAAAATATTCCCGAACTATTCAGACCAGGAACACCTGTTCGTATCGTAAAGCAATCAGAGGAATATATTTCAGTTTTACTGAAAGCAAACGAAGATTCCTACCTTGTTTATATGGAAGAAGTACCTGACTGGGTAGAAGAGGGTAAACTTGCTCTGGAAATACTTCCGGATGAGACAAGTTTTAAGGAATGGGATCGTGCCTTAGAAAAAGTAATCTCTGCCCAGAAAGGATCCAGAGCAAAATATTTCGCGGATCTATTTTCCAATCAATTAGAAGTTTCTAAACCAAATTTTAAATCACTATCTAATCTTCCCGAAACTCTGAACGACTCACAGAAAAAGGCAGTATCCGCAATTTTACAAACAGAAGATTTTATTTTAGTTCATGGTCCTCCCGGAACTGGTAAGACTAAAACGATCGTAGAAGCGATTCGTATTCTGGCAGCGGATGGAAAACGAATACTCGCATCTGCTCCTACAAACTCAGCGTCAGATCTACTTGTAGAATCTTTAGAAAAACTCAAAGTTCCTGTTTTAAGAATAGGCCATCCTGCTCGGATGCATCCAGATATTATCCAAAATTCCTTAGAGATGAAATTAAATCATTCTCCGGAAGCAAAACTGATCGAAAGAGACAGAAAAGAAGTCCAGGAATTATTGAAGAAGGCCCGCAAATACAAAAGAAGTTTTGGTAAAGAAGAAGCTGAAGAAAGAAGAAGTCTCTATAAAGAAGCAGATGCTTTACGGAAAAGTATTAAAGAAAGACAGAAGGTCTTGATCCGATATTTGCTTGAGTCACATCCAGTGATCGTTTGTACACATACTGGGGCTTCTTCTTACCAACTTCATAATTTAGAATTTGATTATGCAATTTTAGATGAGGGAAGCCAGGCAATAGAACCTTCTTCTTGGATCCCAATTTTAAAGGCAGATAAGTTTGTGATTGCAGGAGATCCATGCCAACTTCCTCCTACTGTAATTTCGGAAGACCCTTTACTTAAAGTTTCTTTAATGGAAAGACTTCTTCCTGTTTTTCAAGACAAGGAAAGAGTATTTCTTTTGGATACTCAATATAGAATGACTGATCCGATCCAAACATTCCCAAATCTAAAGTTCTATGAAAATAGACTTAAATCAGGATTAGAGCAGAATCTTAGAGAAAAAATTCCTTTTGATTCTGGAGAGCCATTCGGCTCCAGTTTAGTATTCTTAGATAGTTCTGGAACAGATACTACCGAAGAAAATTCGGAAGGAAGTTTGGGAAACCCTTGGGAAGCAGAGTTTACGGTAAATATAGTAAAGAAGATCATAGATTCAGGATGGGATCCTAAAAATTTGATCCTTCTTTCTCCTTATAGATACCAAAGATATCTTTTGAAACAAAAACTGGGAGAAGTGCTTCCCGAGTATTCTTCTCAGTTAGAAGTAGAGACTGTAGATTCTTTCCAAGGAAGAGAATCTGATGCGGTGATTTTTAGTTTGGTTCGTTCGAATCCAGAAGGTCAGATAGGCTTTTTATCTGAGACAAGAAGATGGAATGTGGGAATGACCAGAGCTAAAAGACTTTTAGTGATGGTGGGGGACGGCTCCACTTTAGGGCAAAACGATTTCTTTAAAGATTTACTAGAGACTGTGGAATTAGCAGGCGAACTTAGAACAGCCTGGGAGTTTTTAGATTAAAGTTACCAACTGAATTTTTTTCGGATCGGAACGTACAGAACTGCTATCCAAACCAAGGTAAATGCCAAATGAGAGATTAGAATATGGGCAGGATCCTGGACGGAACAAACAAACTTTAAAGATAGATTAGAACTTGCTAATAACAGGTTTAGAAATAAAAACCCTGAAAGTCCTGGCCTGGAACTAGCGGTATTTTTCAAAAAGAACCAAGCACAGGCTCCAAATAAAATCGAAGTAGTCGCTATAATTACAGAGCAGAGTCCTACATGAACATGGTCCGTAACTTCTTCTGTAAAAAATCTACTCAGTATATATATAATCCAAACAAATAACAAAGCTCCTGCTCCCCAAAATGCCCAAGCAGACCTTTCTTCAGGAAACGCGAGTTTGCAGAAAAGATATGAGGAAACAATTCCCCAAACTAATAATAACGTAGGTTCTGGCCACCAGCCTGGAAATGCGTTTGTTTTACCTATCAGATTTGATACAGACCAACCAAGGAGTATTCCAAAACCCAGTAAACCCAAACAGGAAAAGAAAAGAGAATATATGTTAAGACTCCCTTTTTCCAGGTCAAAACTCAATGTTTGGATCAGTTGTTTGGTTTTGTCCGAATTTGTCATGTCTTCCTCCTGGTTTAGATTTTCCGCATTAATATAAGAAAGATTGGACATCCTTAAAAAATCCAGTCCAATAGCTTTTCTTTATACGACTCATTAATTCATTCGAGTCAAACTGCATAAGGTTACATGGCGGAAAAGCAAGAAATCTGGCAAATTCTTTCGGAAAGAATGCGCTTAGCCCAAGAAGGAGATTCCAAGGAATACGAACTCCTACTTTCCAAATGCAGGGAAATTTTAAACAATCATTTGAGCTCTAAGGTTCGTGACAAGGAAGATAGAGAAGACTTGATCCAGGATATTTTGATCGGTATCCACAAGGCCAGGGTCACTTACAGAAAGGAAAAACCATTTGCACCTTGGTTTTTCTCCATCGCAAGATATAAGACCATAGACTATATCCGCAGGAAAGGAACCAGAGATAGGCTTGTCCCCACTGAAATGGAAGGATTTGCTCAGGAAGAAAAGACTTCTATAGAGGACAAGTGGGAGGTCCAACAAGGACTAGAATCCTGGCTAAATGTTCTGGAGCCTAGACAGAGAAGGATCCTTACAATGGCTAAATTGGAAGGAAAATCAGTCAGAGAGATCTCAGAATCCACTGGTCTTTCCGAATCCAATGTAAAAGTGATCGTCCATCGTTCCCTAGAAAAGTTAAAACGATTTTTTTCTGAATCTGAAAGAACGATAGAAGGTTCAAAAACGTCCAAGAAATAGAAAATGCCCGGTAAAACAAAGATCCGCAGGATACCTTCTCTCCAAGAAATTTCTCCAGAGGAGTGGAATCTTTTAGGAGATCCAGAAAATCCATTTTCCAATCATGAATTTTTACATTCACTAGAACTTTCTTCCTGCGTAGGTGGAAGGACGAGTTGGCATCCTGAGTATTGGGTGGCAGAAGACGAGAATGGGATACATTCATCTCTTCCTTTTTATCATAAGTACGATTCTTATGGTGAGTATATTTTCGATCATTCCTGGGCTAATTTTTTCTCCCAGAATGGACTTTCTTATTATCCTAAGGGACTTGTAGCTTATCCATTCACTCCAGTTAACGGTAAGAAAATATTCAGAAGAAATAATGTGTCTGCAGATGAAGCGTTGGATATCCTACTTCCTCCCTTATTAGAGAATGCAAAGACAGAAGGTCTCTCTAGTATTCATTTTCTTTTTTTAGAAGAGGAAGAAGCTATCGCTTTAGAGAGAAGGGGATTTGCAACCAGGATCACTCACCAATTCCATTGGAAGAATAGAGGATATACTGGTTTCGAAAACTTTTTAGGAGATTTTAGATCCAAAAAGAGGATACAGATCAAAAAAGAAAGAGAGACCATCAAAGAATCAGGAATCCAGATCTTATGCAAAGAAGGTAAGGATATCTCTGAACAGGATATGGACTGCATCTATTCCTTTTATACGGAGACCTATTCTAGAAAATGGGGATCTCCTTATTTGAACCGTAAATTTTTTAAGATCATCTTAGAGAAATTTTCTCAAAATCTGGTATTGTTTTTAGCGAAGAAGGACGGGGACACGATAGGCGGAACATTCAACCTGAAAAAGGGAAAGAAGTTGTATGGAAGGTACTGGGGTTCTTCTGGGCATTATCCTTTTCTACATTTTGAATGTTGTTATTATTCTCCTATTGAATACGCTATCAAGAATGGTTTTGAAATTTTTGAGGCAGGGGCCCAAGGAGAGCAGAAGTTTTTAAGAGGATTTCCTGCCGTTCCTACTTATAGCTCCCATTTTATTTTCCATGACCAGGCTCGAAATGCGATTGAACGTTTTTTAGAAAGCGAAAGAATGCATATGCAAGAGATGATAAGGGAAACAAATCTTTCTTCCCCACTAAAGGACGAGGCCCCAAGGGGAGAATCCGAATACCAATGAGCGATTTAAAAACAGAAGAGCAGGTTCTCACAAAGGAGAAACTGAAACTAAAAAAACCAGCCAAGTATAGGGTAGTGATCTTGAATGATGATTATACTCCTATGGAGTTTGTGGTTTGGATACTTCGCGTGGTATTTTATCGGACTCAGGTCGAGAGCGAACAAATAATGTTGCAAGCGCATACGACCGGAAAGGCACTTTGTGGAGTCTATTCTCATGACGTTGCCAGAACAAAAGTGAATGAGACTCATATACTCGCAGAGGAACATGGACATCCTTTGCATTGCCAAATGGAAATTGAAGAGGGGGAAGAATCATGACCTTATCCGAAGAACTAGAAAAATCTCTAAACCAAGCAAGAACGGAAGCCCTCAAAAGAAGAAATGAATATATCACACTTGAGCATATTCTTCTTTCCTTAACGAATGATCCAGTAGCGGCTGAAGTTCTTATCGCATGCGGCGGAGACTTGGACCTGTTACGTTCTGAGCTAAAAGAATATCTAGATACTGAAATGGAATCAGTGCCTGAATCTTTTGGAGAGATAGAACCTGAATATACAATCGGCGCTCAAAGAGTTCTTCAATTAGCAGCATTTCAAGTACAATCCACTCAAAAGAAAAAATTGGATGGAGGTTATGTATTAGCCTCTCTGTTTAGAGAAGATCAATCTCATGCAGTTTTCTTTTTAGGAAAGCAGGATATTTCCCGCCTTGATGTAATACGTTATATTTCCCATGGAATCAAAAAATCAGGGGAGAAGGTAGAAGAAGGAAATTCTACAGACGAGGGTTCCAAAAAACAAAGTGGAGATGCTTTGGCTGATTTCTGCGTAAATCTGACTGAAAAAGCAAGCCTTGGCAAATTAGATCCTTTAGTAGGAAGAGGAGAAGAGATTGAAAGGACTATTCATATCCTTGCAAGACGTCGTAAAAATAATCCTATCTTTGTGGGAGATGCAGGAGTTGGAAAAACTGCAATCGTAGAGGGACTTGCTCTTCAGATCGTAAATGGAAAGGTTCCTGATGTATTAAAAAATACGAAAGTGTATTCTTTGGATATGGGACTGCTACTTGCAGGAACCAAATTCAGAGGAGAGTTTGAGGAAAGATTGAAGAATGTGGTGCAGGCTATTTCTTCTGATCCGGACAATGTACTATTTGTAGATGAGATCCATACAATTATAGGTGCGGGTGCTGTGTCAGGGGGATCTTTAGATGCTTCTAATCTTCTGAAACCTGCTCTTTCTAATGGAGAGCTCCGTTGTATTGGAACTACAACATACAAAGAATATAAAGCGATCTTTGAGAAGGACCATGCACTTTCTAGAAGATTCCAAAAATTGGAAGTAAACGAACCAAGTGTAGAAGAGACTATCCAGATCTTAAAAGGACTTCTTCCTAAATACGAACAATTTCACTCCGTAAAATATTCATCAGGAGCTGTAGAAGAAGCAGCAAAACTCGCAGATCGTTATATTCTAGATCGTAAACTTCCTGATAAGGCAATTGATCTAATTGATGAGGCAGGCGCAAAAGTAAAACTTAGAGAAAGTTCCAAATCCAAGATCGTAAGTGTTAAAGAGATCGAAGAGCTAGTATCAAAAATTTCTAAAATTCCTCCAAGAACTGTAAAAGCGGATGATAGAGAAAAACTCAAAAACCTGGATGAAGAATTAAAAGGAAAAATTTACGGCCAAGACAAGGCGGTGATAGAACTTGTACAGGCGATCCGACTTTCCAGAAGTGGATTATCGGAACCTGGAAAACCTGTGGGTTCTTTCTTGTTTGCGGGGCCTACTGGTGTGGGTAAAACAGAATTATCCAAACAACTCGCTGCTATTTTGGGTGTAGAATTCATCCGATTCGATATGAGTGAATATATGGAGAAACATACTGTTTCTCGTCTTATTGGTTCTCCTCCAGGTTACGTAGGTTTTGAACAAGGTGGGCAATTGACAGATGCAATTGTTCGCACTCCACATTGTGTTCTTCTATTGGATGAGATTGAAAAGGCTCATGAGGATATTTATAATATTCTTTTACAGATCATGGATCATGCCACTCTAACTGATAATAACGGTAGAAAGGCGGATTTCAAACAAGTCATTTTGATCATGACGACAAATACTGGTGCAAGAGAAAGAGCTTCTAATCCATTAGGATTTGATAATACTGCTTTAACTGATCGTGGATTAAAAGCGATTGAAAAACAATTCTCTCCTGAGTTTAGAAATAGGCTTACTGCTGTAATCGAGTTCTCTTCTTTAGATGAAGGAACTGTTTCCAAGGTGGTTCGTAAACAGTTAGAACTTCTGGAAATCAGATTAAAAGAGAAAAGTATCCAACTTCATTACGGAGAGGATGTTCTAATCTGGATCGCTAAAAAATCCTATGATCCTCTTTTTGGGGCAAGGCCAGTCCAAAGGTGGATTGATTCTAATATTTCCAAAAAATTATCTGAAGAGATTCTCTTTGGAGAATTAAAAAACGGCGGGGATGTGAATTTGGAAATACAAAACGAGGAACTTAAATTAGTCTTCCGTTCTAGAGAAAAATAATGTTTTTTAGAACGGTTAGACCTAGTCCCAAATATTTCTTACTATATTCAATTTTGCTTCTTCTTGTTTTTGGATCATGCAAGAAGAATACATTATTCATCGAAGGAAGAGAAGTTTCCACCCAGAACCTTGTATCTCCTAAGTTTGGCATAGATCCAAACACTTTGTTTGCCGAATCCAAGAAGATCATGATCTCTACCGATTCTATTGATGCATCCAAGGTGGGACTAGAGATCTATAAAAAAGGCGGAAACACGATCGATGTGGCAGTCGCTTCTTCTTTTGCTGTTTCCGTTACCCGTCCTTCTTCTACTGGAATTGGTGGTGGTGGATTTTTAGTCTATCATCATGCAAAATCCGGAAAATCATACGCGTTTGATTTCAGAGAAAGAGCTCCTTTATTAGCAAGCCGTAATATGTATAAAGGTCGTCCCAAGGAAGAATCCTTACTCGGATATAAATCCGTAGGTGTTCCTGGAATGGTGGCCGGTCTTGTGCAGATCCATAAAAAGTTCGGCAAACTTCCTTTAAAGGAGGTTTTAGCTCCTGCTATTCGATTGGCCGAACAAGGATTTGTAGTTTATCCAGACCTTTCAGAAGCAATCCAAGAGTCAGAACAGGATATGAGTCCCGGAATGAAGAAGATCTTTATACCAGGAGGAAAGATCCCTGAGTCTGGAGAGGTATTTGTTCAAAAAGACCTCGCAAAAACTCTTAAAATCATTTCTGAAACTGGAGATAGGGATTTTTATACAGGAGTAATTGCTAAGGTCCTCGCAGAAGAAGTTTCTACAAATGGCGGACAAATTCATTTTAGCGATCTGAAAAACTATAGAGTAAGAGAAGAAAAACCTTTAGAGATCAATTATAGAAATTATAATATTAGGACTATGTTTCCTCCTTCTTCTGGAGTTCATCTTTTTACAATGTTAAAGATGTTAGAAACGAAAGAACTTCATTCTATGTATGATTTCTCTCAGAGTGATTATTATCATTTCTTAGCAGAAGTTATGAGAAGAGGATATTCTGATAGAGCAGTTCTTGGAGGAGATCCAGGGTTTACAAAAATCCCAGTGGAAACTTTGATCTCTTCTGATTATGCTAAGGGAAAAATTTCTGACTTTAATCCTGGGAAAGCAACACCTAGTTCCACTTACTTGAGTAGATTGAATCTAAAAGCAGAATCTCCTCAGACTACTCATATATCTGTAGTGGACGCAGAAGGAAATGCAGTTTCTACTACTCATTCTATTAATTATAGATTTGGTGCAGCAGTTGTGCTCGAAGGTTATGGTTTTGTTCTGAATGATACAATGGACGATTTCAGTCGTTCTCCCGGGGAGCCTAATGTATATGGGCTGATAGGTGCCGAAGCCAATTCTATCCAACCTGGAAAAACACCTTTGAGTTCCATGTCTCCAACTATCGTTTTGAAAAATGGAGAAACATTTTTGGTCACTGGAGCTCCAGGTGGCTCTTATATAGTAAATGCAGTTTTACAATCCATATTATTTACTTTAGATTTAAATCTTACACTGTATGAGTCGGTTGCAAGGGGAAGGATTCATCATCAGTTTTTCCCGGATGCACTTTCAATAGAAGGGCCGGCGACTGATACTGCTACCTTCAATCAGCTTAAAGCGAAAAAACATGAGGTAAGACTCGGAAATAATATGGCGAAACTATTCTGTGTAAAAAGAGAGAATGGTATATTGTATGGCGCGGCAGACCCACGGGGAGATGGAATCCCTCTGGGAGAATAATATTAATAAAAAGAACTAGGAATATAAAATGAATCAATCCGCCAAAACTCCGGTATTTCCAAATTTGCGTCATGCTGTAAAAGCAAAACACGGTTTGGAAAAGGAAAGTATGCGTATATTTTTCGATGGAAAAATTGCTACTACTCCTCATCCGGAATCCTTAGGTTCCAGTCTTACAAATCATTTTATCAAGACTGATTTTTCGGAACCTCAACTTGAATTTGCTACAAATCCAAGACCTAGAATCGAAGCAATCGTTAGAGAATTACAAGATCTTCATATATTCACTTCCAGGCATTTGAAAGAAGAATGGATCTGGCCTTTTAGTATGCCTCCTATTCTTCCCAAAGAAGATAAAGACATTCCTCTTGGACAGTATGGTGATTCTTTTTCTGGAGAATGGAAAACAGTATATCGTAATGGACTTGGTCTTCGTTATGGAAGAAGGATGCAGACCATTTCCGGTGTGCATTATAACTTCTCTTTTTCGAATCTGTTCTTAAAACAATTTTTGGGAAAAGAAATACATTCATTCACCAAAGAAGAAATTTCGGAATTATATCTATCCGTTACTCGTAATTTTATGAGAAGGGTTCCTGAAATTCTCTACTTAACTGGAGCGACTCCTGTTTTTGACGAGACTTTCTTGCCTGTTAAGAGCGATTTTCCTTTTGTTAAATATAAGAATCATACTTACTACGCTCCTTATGCGACTTCTCTAAGAATGAGTGAGATTGGGTATACGAGCAAAGTGCAAGATGAGCTTCCTATCAATTATAATTCCTTAAAGGAATATATAGATGGAATGTGTTATGCAGTTAGCACTCCTTATGCAAAATACCAACCATATGGTGGAATTCCAAACCAGCTAAACGATCATTATTTACAGATAGAAAACGAATTCTATTCCCCGATCCGACCTAAACAAATCCCTAAAAATGATGAAAGACCTTTGGATGCTCTCCAAAGTAGGGGAATCCAATACATCGAGATACGTTGTTTGGATCTTCAACCTGAATCTCCTACTGGAATTCATAAGCCGAGTCTGGGTTACATACAAATGGTTCTTTTGGATGGTCTCTTAAAAGAGAGTAAATCCATAGACCAAAAAGAAAAACTTAGGATTAGAGAAAATACTAAACGAGTTATCTGGGAAGGAAGAAAGCCAGGCTTGAAAGTTTTAGGCGATGATGGAGAAGAGCAAGATTTCTTAACTAGAGGAAAAGAATTCACTCAAAATCTTTTACCTATTGCGGAAGAATTGGACCGCCATACTGGAAAACGATTTTACCAAGAAATATTAAACATAATGAATAAACGTTGGGAAGACGCTTCGTGTACGCCGTCTGGAAAACTAATGGATCGTATCATCAACGAAGGCTGGGAATTCAGAGATTTGGGAATTCATTTGGCTAAAGAAAATTACAGAAACCAATCCCAGATGGAACTTACACCGGGTAAATTTGCTATGTTTGCCAAAGAAGTCCAAAAGTCCCTCGCTGAAAAAGTTAAAATAGCAGAATCCGAAAAAGTGAAAAAGAATGCAACTGCAAGGATCTGCAACCATTGAAATATAAACTGGAGGCTGGGCAAAAAATAGATCCGATCGAATTCATCTTAAAAGGATTCGAGGACCTGGAAATTTCTACTCAAATTGTGATCCGAGACGCACTCAACCGAGGATTAGAAGTAGAAGTTTTAGATCGCCCCAGCCATTTTATCCGACTTTCGGGTAAGGGGATCACTCGACTCGTAAAAGAAGCCTCCAAAACGGAATTGGATTCTTATATGACTTTTCTCGTAATGGAAAACAAAACCATTACCAAACGTATTTTAGAAGAATCGAATATATTGGTTCCAAGGGGGACTGCAGTTTCTGATCTAAATTCAGGACTGGAATTCCTGAACAAAAACTCAGATAGAAAAATGGTGGTGAAACCTGTTACTACTAATTTCGGGATTGGAATTAGTATTCTTCCATCTTCTTCTTCCAATGAAGAAAAGAAGAAGGCTTTGGAAATTGCACTTGGATTTTCAGAAACAGCAATTATTGAGGAATTCGCAGAAGGAAACGAGTATAGATTTTTAGTTATCGGCGACGAATGTGTCGCTGTATGTAATCGTATTCCTGCGAATGTAACTGGTGATGGCAAAAAAACAATCAGAGAACTGATAGAAGAAAAGAATTCAGATCCAAGAAGAGGTGTGGGTCATGTGACTCCTCTGGAAAAGATCAGATTAGATGATACTGAATTAGGTGTTCTTAAGGAATCTGGAAAATCTCCAGAATTCATTCCTGACGCTGGAGAAATAGTTTTTGTCCGTAAAAACTCAAATATCAGCACAGGCGGAGATTCTGTTGATGTAACGGATATTGCAGATCCTTCTTATAAAAAGTTAGCAGTCCAAGCTGCAAAAGCCGTAGAAGCAAAAATTTGTGGTGTAGATATTATAGTAAAAGATCTGGAGTCTGCTGGAGATTACAGGATCTTAGAGTTAAACTTCAATCCTGTATTATATATTCATAATTATCCCTATTCGGGAAAGAATAGAAAGGTAGGGGAGAAAATTTTGGATCTATTAGGTTACAGTTCCTAATTTTTGGATCTTACTTTTTACATAGTCCACGATATCTCTGGATTCATACATTTTGATATCACCATCTACCAGAAAAGGAACTTGAGAGAGTCCTCCTAAACGTAGGACCTCCTCTCTACCTGGGGTTCCTCTGCTGGCCTCTACCAATTCGTAGTCCTTGCCTTCTTTCAGGCCCATTTCAGAAAAATAGCCACGAACAAAAGCGCAATAAGGACAAGTATCGTATTGGAAGAGTTTCATCATATTAAGCACCGATCTTTTTTTGAAGTTCTCCGCTTCTTGCCATTTCTACAACGATGTCATGGCCACCAACGAATTCTCCGTCGATGTATAACTGAGGAATGGTTGGCCAGTTAGCAAATTCCTTAATCCCTTCTCTGACATTCATGTCGGAAAGAACATTAAATGAGTTATAATCTGCACCTAAACTTCTGAGAACATTGGTCACTCCTGCAGAAAAACCGCACATTGGAGCATCGGGAGTCCCCTTCATAAACAGAAATATTTTTTTAGAAGCGATCAATCCTTCTATCTTATCTTGTAAATCTTTTTCCATGATACTTATTCCTATCTGTTAGTTATGATACTTTTGTTTCCAGTCCTAAAGCATGGACTTCTGCCTTCAGTTCATCCTTTAATGTGGCATAGACCATTCTATGTTGTTCCACAATGGACTTTCCTGCAAATCCGGAAAACTTTACAATCGCTTTGATATGTACTCCGTCGTTATACGGATCTTCGATCTCCACTTCCGAACCTGGAAGTCCTGCTTGGATTTTTTCCTGAATTTCTTGAACAGTCATCTGTTATATCTTAGACTCTAATACTATCAGCACTTTTTAGAATCTCTTCCTGGACAATCTTTTTTCTAAGGGATAGAAGTCTTTAATTCCAAAGCATGGACACCCCATTCTTTTAGGAATGGGTCCATGATCTGGTAAACGGAGCGATGTTGTTCCAAAAGTGATTTTCCCTGGAAATCAGGACTAGTAATAAAGATCCTGATATGAGTTCCTCTTTTTTTACGACTAGGGTTCCCAGAATGGCCTGCATGCTGTTCTGAAAAATCCTCTATTCTTAATTCAGAGGGGGAAAGTCCATTTCTCAAAAGTCTTTCCATTTCAATAAACATATCTTGCATCAGGTCCTCGTTCCATAACCGCGGCTGAGTAAAAATACTGAAACAGAATAGAGTAGAATGGTTCCTACCACTAAAAGCCCGATCGCCTCTAATGGATCAATATCACTTACTCCTAAAAATCCATAACGGAATGCATTTACCATATAAAGAATAGGGTTAAACCTAGAAACTATCTGCCAACCCTCTGGAAGCATTTTGATAGAATAGAATACTCCGCCCAAATAGGTAAGTGGTGTTAATATGAATGTAGGAATGATTGTAACATCGTCGAATTTTTTAGCATAAAGTGCATTCAAAAATCCGCCCATTGAAAACATGAGTGCAGAAAGTGCAACAGTAACGATTACGATCCCTGCATCATAAAGTCTTAATTCGGTGAAGAATAGAGACACCAGTGTTACTATAAATCCTACTAAAACTCCTCGGACCACTCCTCCGATAGAATATCCAAGCACGATTAGATACGCAGGAGTAGGGGAAACTAATAGCTCTTCTATATTCTTTCCGAATTTTGCGCCAAAAAAAGAAGATACTACGTTGTTATAAGCGTTCAGTATCACAGACATCATCACAAGTCCAGGAACGATAAATTGGATATAGGTATGGCCACCTACATCCCCAATTTGAGACCCGACCAATTTTCCAAAAATCAGAAAGTATAATGAAATCGTAATACCTGGAGGAATTAATGTTTGGATCCAGATCCTTAGAATGCGAACTGTTTCTTTTCGAACGATAGTGGAGAATGCGTTAAGTTTTTCTTGGAAGTTCATAGTTTTTTCTCCACTAGTTTCAAAAATAATTCCTCCAATCTGTTCGACTTGTTTCTCATACTTGATATTTGGATTCCACTCTTGTCTAGAAGTCGGAATAATTCGTTTAATGAATTGTCTTTTCCGATATCCACTTCTAGTGTTAGATCATCCACCTTATTTAAATGAAATCCGTTCAGATCAATTGGAGAAGAAATTGGTTGTTTTAGATCCAACACGAATGTCTGGGAATCTAATTTTACAAGGAGTTCCTTCATAGAAGTGTTCTCTACAATCTTTCCTTGGTCGATGATTGCGATCTTCTTACAAAGATTTTCAGCTTCTTCTAAGTAATGGGTGGTTAGAATGATTGTGATCCCAGATTCGTTTAGTTTGACTAAGAAATCCCAGAGGGAACGTCTGAACTCTATATCCACTCCTGCAGTTGGTTCATCTAAGATCAAAACTTTCGGGTTATGGACTAAGGCTCTTGCAATCATAAGCCTTCTTTTCATTCCTCCGGAAAGTCTACCTGCGCCTTCTTTTCTTTTTTCGTATAATCCAAGCTGGCTTAAATAATTTTGAGTTCTTTCTATAGCTATCTTTCTGGAAAGACCATAATATCCTCCCTGGTTTGCGACAATCTGTTCTACTCTTTCGAATATATTAAAATTGAATTCTTGCGGAACTACACCTATATAAGATTTCGCTAATGTGAGTTCTGTGTCTATGTCCGCTCCGTAAATTTTCACTTCTCCAGAAGTTTTATTTACTAAGGAACTTAAAATTCCGATCGTAGTGGACTTCCCCGCACCGTTAGGACCTAAAAGGGCAAAAAAGTCCCCTTCGTCCACGGTCAGATCAATTCCTTTTAAGGCCTGCACCCCTCCGGCATAGGTCTTCACCAAATTTTTTATCTCTAAGGCTTTGTTCATTCCCGAAAAATCGCTCCAATTCTATGATTTTGAACAAGCCCTGTTTCGACAATCTTTTGGCTTTAGGAAGAGCTTAAGATTTCTCTTGCTTTCCTGGCAGCGTTTCTTGCGATTTCAGGCAAAGCGGGATGAACATAAATCATCTTTAGCAAGTCATCTAGAGTCCCACCCATGGTCATCAGGAGTATAAAAAGATGAATGAGGTTAGAAGCCTCATCTCCTAGAATATGGGCACCCAGAATTTTTCTGGTTTTAGGACTTACTAATATTTTGACGAATTGGTCTTCGGAAAGTCTAGCCATTCCTGTGGCGCTACTGGAGTAAGGATTGATTGCGGAGATATATTCGGTGCCTTCTTCCTTCAATTGTTGTTCTGTTTTGCCTACACCTGCCACTTGAGGATGGGTGAATACAGAATGGGGAACTGGAGGATATTCGACCGGAGTTCTGTTTTTGTCTACATATAAGGACTGAAACAAGAACTCTCCTTCAAAGTTTACGGAGTGGCGGAAGAAATATTTTCCAATAATATCTCCCAGGGCATAAACACCGTCAGTAGTTGTTTCAAAGTATTCGTTTGTTTTGATATAACCTTTTTCATCTGTTTGGATACCAGTGTGTTGGAGGTCCAACCAATCTGTATTTGGTTTGATACCAGTTGCGACTAAGAGTGCATCTCCTTCTAATATAAAAGTTTCTGAAGAATTTTGGCATTCTAAACGGAAGATACCATCTTTATAGTCAACCTTCTTCACTTCTGTTCCTAAACGAACATCTTCTCTTTTAGAAAATGCTTTTTCGAAACCGTCTATAATATCTTTGTCTTCATGAGAAAGCATTCTGTTACGAACGATAAAAGTAGTCTTAGAACCGAATGCTGAATATGCAAATCCAAGTTCTAAACCAATATAGCCCCCACCGATGACCAAAAGTTTTTTAGGAAGTTCAGTTCTTCTGAGAGCTTCTCTACTAGTCATATAAGGAGTTCCTGCAAGACCAGGAATATTAGGGATAGAAGGCCTACATCCCGCAGCTATAAAAATACGATCTGCTGTGAGCAATTCTCCGTTTACTTTTACTACTTTATTTTCCACGAATCTACCTTCGTGAGGATAAAAGTCTATGTTTGGATTTTTTTCATAAGCAGGGATAATACTATCTGAGTCCGCATCCACCGTTGCAGAAACTCTCTCCACCAAAGTTTTAAAATCTACGGAGAATGGACCGGGGATTCCCAACTGAAATTTAGACACATCCTTGGCTTGTGCTAAAATTTCCGCAGGATGGATTAGCATCTTAGAAGGGATGCAACCCCTGTTCAAGCAGGTCCCTCCCAAACGATCTTTTTCTAAGATTGCTACCTTATAACCAAGTTTAGAAGGAGGTGTGACTAATTTAGTTCCTCCTCCGGAGCCTATTACGAGAATATCATACTTTTTCATGCGGTTAATTCAATGGAGAATGGGATACTTCTAAACGAAAAGAATTCTTTTGGGGAATACATGAGATAAATTTCAAAAATTTACCAGAGTATTCTCTCTGATTCACAAAATATTAGATATTGTTTGTACTCATTTCGGGAAAATAAAAGTAGAAGTTAGAATATCTTCTACCATTTATCCCGGAGAGACCTTAGTGCAATAAACAGAGTTTGAGGGTCAGTTGATAGGGACTCGTTTTGCATTTTATTTCGGATACCAGAAACCAAATTTTCTTTTGGATCAAATATAAGGAAGAATGGATTAAATGTCCTTTCCTCTGAGAAGTTTGTGGTCCAAAATTCTTGGTCTTCCTTCATACCTTCTGCTTTTGCTAATGCTTTGGCAGCTTCTTCATTTTTAGGATCTATTGCTAAACTAAATTTCAGATTGTTTTTGAGGTAATCATGTCCTGGATATAATCTAACGTTTCCGGGAAGATTTTGGAATTCTTTCAGAACAGTTTCGTAAAGTGTTTTAGGATCTCCACCTCTGGTGCAATTTCCTACACCTGAATTAAAGATAGTATCTCCAGTAAATACTGCATAAGGGGAACCGTTTTCTATCTGCAAAAGACAAACATGAGCAAATGTATGACCAGGAGTATAAATGACTTTAAGATAAGAATTTCCGTCAGGACTTTCTAAAATTTTTTCTCCTTCTTTTAAGGAGTGGGAAGCATGAGGGATTTTTCCGAGCCCAGCTGGATGAGCTAAAACTTTGGATCCATATTTGGAAACAAGTCCGTCGTTTCCACAGGTATGATCATTATGTTCGTGAGTGTTTAGAATATAATCCAGGCTCCAGGATTTGTTCTCCAGAACTTGAGAGATCTGATCCGGATCATATGGATCTATAGAAAGTGTTTTTTGAGAATTTGGTTCTCTGACCAGGTAAGTAAAATTTCGGAGGGGGCTGTCTGTATAGATCCTAAGTACTTCCAACATGGATTTTAGACAAGGGGAGAATAAGTCCTATTGAATAATATCCAGATGTTTGTCTAGATTTGCGATCCTCAAGATAGTCATCACGTCTCTGCTTAGGTTTCTGAGTTTCAGATGACCGTGTCTTTCTGTGACGTACTTTTGGGTATTAAAAATGGCACCGATCCCTGAGGAGTCCAAATATACATCCCCTTCGAAGTCCAAGATGATATCTTTATGCCCCTCGTCAAACTGGCGAATGATGAGTTCTTTTAACGCAAATGCGTTCTTTAGGCTTACATTCCCCTGGATCTTAACTACACAAGATCCTTGTTCTAGGGATACGTCTGTTTGAAAACCTTCCAATGAGTGGCTCCGATCTCTATTTCTCTGACTATCCTCGGGCTAAGAAAACAACGGATCTCCGAAAGAATTCTCGGAATTAATTTCTAAACCGGGAGGGAACCCGATCCAATAGACTAATTTGTGGCAAAGAAGAGGTAAACTCTTTTTTAGAACAAAAAGGGATCTAAATCTATTTCAAATAAAATAAGAAATCGCTCGCAAAAACTACTGATTCAGTAAAACTGAGTGCTCGATTTTCTACCGGAACTAAAGGTTTCGGACGATATTTAAAACTGTATGCGGATCAAATTCTGGGGAGTGCGGGGCTCCATTTCTTCCCCCGTTCAGGGCGACCTGATTCGATCTAAGATTCTTAGGATACTAAGCTTGGCATCTCCGTCTGACCTCCAAAGTCCGGAGGCAATCGAGGATTTTTTAGACTCCTTAGCGCTTTCTAATTGGAGCACCTATGGCGGAAATACGACCTGCATAGAGATCCGGGATAAAGAAGATAAACTTGTTATTATAGACGGTGGGACGGGACTCAGAGAACTGGGGAACTCCATCTTACACGAAGGATACGCTTCCGGAAAAGGAAAGGCGGTTTGGATCTTCACCCACACTCATTGGGATCATATCCAAGGAATTCCATTCTTCGTCCCTTTGTATACTCCAGGGAATAAATTCGAATTCGTAAGTTCTGTTGAAAATCTAGAAGAAAGATTAAGATACCAGCACACGTTTACACATTTTCCGGTTCCTTTCGATGGTTTCCAAGCGGAGAAAATATTCCGTCATGTTCCAGAAGGTAGGGCATTCAGAGTAACTGATTCTATAACTTCTATTTCTAAAGCAGTCCGCCATCCAGGTGGAAGTTTTTCTTACAGGTTTGAAGAAGATGGTAAGTCGTTAATCTTCGCTTCTGATGCGGAGTTCAATTTGGACGAGATGGAGAATATAGAAGACTATCTGAACTATTTCAGAGGGGCTGATGTTCTAGTATTCGATACTCAATATACTTTCGAAGAGTCCTTACAAAAAATCGATTGGGGGCATAGTACTGCTTCCATGGCAACTGACATTGCTCTTAGAGCGAATGTTAAAAAATTAGTAATGTTTCACCATGATCCTTCTTATGATGACGAAAAATTGGATGCAGTTTATCTGCGCGCGATTAAATACAAAGAAATGTTTGATCCGGACAACCAATTAGAGATCATCATGGCAAGAGAAGGTCTGGAAATCCAAATTTAATCTTTAATTCAATCGATCAGGGAGTTATCGAATGAGTGAATATATCATCGGAATAGATGCCGGCACCACAGGTATACGTACATTTTGTTTTAGTAAATCCGGGACAGTGATCTCAAGCGCTTATTCCGAATTTAAACAACATTTTCCTAAACCGGGTTGGGTGGAACATGATCCTGAAGAGATTTGGGCGAAAACTGAAAAGCTTATCTTAAAAGCGATCCGCAATGGAAAATTAAAACCCGAAAAAGCGGTAGCAATAGGGATAACCAACCAAAGAGAAACTACAGTATTATTTGATAAGGATACGGGCGCTCCTGTTTATAACGCAATCGTATGGCAATGTCGTAGGACTTCCGACTTCTGTTCCGGATTAAAGAAAGAAGGATTAGAGCCAATCTTCAGAAGAAAAACAGGTCTAGTAGTAGATGCTTATTTCAGTGGGACCAAGATCAGATGGATCTTGGACAATGTAAAAGGTGTAAGAGCAAAAGCAGAAAAAGGGAAAGTCCTTTTCGGAACAATCGATACGTATCTTCTATATCGTCTGACCGCTGGAAAATCACATAAAACGGATCATACAAACGCGAGTAGAACTCTTATCTTCAATATTGAAAAGAAAGAATGGGATAAAGAATTATTAAAAATATTACAAATTCCTGAAGCAATCCTGCCTGAAACTCATAACTCCAGTAGTTTGTTCGGAAGAACGGAAGGAGTTAAGGGTCTACCTGATGGAATTCCAATCTCTTCTTTAGTCGGAGACCAACAAGGTGCATTATTCGGACAATTATGTACTGAACCTGGAGAGGCAAAAAACACATACGGAACCGGATGTTTCTTATTATTCAATACAGGAAACAAGCTACAGATTTCTAAAAATAATCTGATCACAACTCTTGCCTGTGGACCAGAGGGAAAAACAGTTTATTGTTTAGAAGGTTCCATCTTCATAGGTGGAGCGGTAATCCAGTATCTAAGAGATAATCTCAGATTTTTCAAGGAATCCAAACTTTCTGAAAAGATGGCTTCTTCTGTAACCAAGGACGATGATGTTGTTTTTGTTCCTGCATTCTCCGGTTTGGGTGCTCCTTATTGGGATATGAATGCAAGAGGAGCGATCTTAGGTCTTACGAGAGATACAACCCAAGAACAGATAACGAGAGCCGCATTAAAATCGATCGCATTACAATCTTATGAACTAGTAGAAGCAATGGAGAATGATACTGGTTCCAAACTGAAAGTCCTAAAAGTGGACGGCGGAGCGACTGCTAATAATTGGCTCATGCAATACCAAGCTGATATTTTAGGTAAAAAGATCGTAAGGCCTTCTAACCTGGATACAACAGTTTTGGGAGCTGCATATCTCGCAGGATTGGAAAGAGGTTTTTATTCTTCCGTAAATGATCTGAAGAAGAACCAAAAAACAAATAAGGAATTTTCTCCTAAGCTAAGTTCCAGTTTGAGAGAAAAAGAGATCCGAGTCTGGAAGAATTCAGTAAAAAGAATTCTTACTCCTGAATCCTAATCAGTAAGAAAAAGAGAGCAGGCTAAACTCCAAAGGTTTTCTTTCGGAATTGATGCCTGCTCCAATGATCAGCTTTGCCTGATCATACTTTGGAATTTCTAAAATAGAATCCCTTGAAATTTTAAAAAACTCAAACTGATCTCTTTCCTTTTTAGAAAGATAAATATCTATTCTCAAAACTTCCATATATTTCAAAATGCGTAGAAGTATCTTATCCTTCGTAATAGCATATAGTTCTATTTCGTGAGAAGATCTGTTTAGATTGAATTTATCACCAGGAATACCTTCGAATTCAATCTCTGTTTTAGTGGTTTCCTCTTCAGCTGAATCCTTATATAAAGGAAAATTCCCTTCTTCATAATAGATCCTTCTTGAGAATCTTCTGAAGATCTCTTTCTCTACAATTTCAGGAAAAGATTCCCCTGGTTCCGGTTTTTTACTTGGACCATCTAAGATCTGTTTCCATTTATTTTTAGAAACATTCTTTTCTACCATTCTACGAACAGGAGGAGAAAGTTTTGGAACCGAAAATTTTAAGATCCTTTCATCCAATTTGTTTAAAATAGAATTTAAGAATGGTCCATGTATTAAAGGAAGTATTTCAATGGAGAAGATCCGGTCTCTCAGAAATTTTGCAAATTCTATCTCGTAAGTAAATAGATTGGAAACTAATCCTTGTTCTTCTGACGGAGTTCCCCCATATAGAATTTTTACCAAACGAAATAGATACGTTTTACTTTCAGGATCAAAGTATAATTCTTCTATTTTTTTGATTATATCTTCTTCATTCAGTTCGGGGTTCACTATATCTCTGAGAGAAAGATATTTGGTAGAGAGCATTCTTTTTCGGAACATTCTATAGAGTGTGAACTTTCCAGTTTGGACACTTCCAACTTGTGTTTGCAGATTTTCTCGGATGATTGTAATTGGGGTTGCAGATCGCGCCGCCTGCGTTCCTACAACTCGATAAGGATTCGAACGAATAGAGTAGCTGGCACCTTCGAATATTTCCTCTGATTCTTTAGGAAATTTAGAATCTTCGGAATAGAGTAAACCGTCTGAAAATTTCAAAAAAGGCGGTGTTTGGATCGCAGAGCTCATGATACTTTTACGATCGTATTCTAATTCATAAAGAAACTTAGGAATGAGTGCAGGTTGCGAATATAAGAAAGGGAGTTCTTCGATTTCTCGTTCAGGGAAATCATAAAAAGGGGAAATTTTAGAATGTACTCTTGCTACAGAGTCAGGGTTACAGAATAGAAAATGGTAATTTTCTCCCTCGAAATAGATCATGGGAACATAGGAGGATTATTCTTCTTCGAAAAGATCTGGGTGTAAAACGGAAAGACCTGGAGCCTTTGTTTCTCTTTTGGAAAGTTTAGAAACCAATTGTTTTTTGAATAGTGTCCAGTCGTAGGTCTGTTTTAAGGAATCTAACTCTTCTTCGCATCCGTATTGTAAAAAATCCAGCGTCTCTTCTTCCGTAAGTCCGGTGACAAGGCTGCTATCGGAAACCACTCTTAAAATTTTACGAATATCTCTCTCATTCCAGAGCAGGATTCCTGAAAGTCTTACGACCCAATATTCATGGTCCATTCTTACAGATTCGTCGATTATTTCTGTTTGTTCAAGAGTAAATTATGTTCTTAAAATTTTCTGACCACTAAAAGACTCATATCGTCTTGTATTCTTCCGCCAGTATGTTTCACAACGTCGGAAAATAGATCATCTATCAATTTGCGAATATTCTTCTTGGGAGCAGTTTCCAAAAATTTATATAAATTCTCTCCGTAGTATCCGCCAATACTTCTATTCTTTTGTTCGAATAGACCGTCTGTAAAACAGAACAGAATATCGTCTCTGTCCATTTTGAAACTTTGAGAAGGTTTTGGTTTTTTGAGAGGAGAGTTCATCACCGTGGAAAGGAATTTTCCGTCGGTGCTTACTACATATGTTTTGTCTTCTTTACTTTTATACAAAACTAGACTTGGGTGAATTCCCGAATGTAGAAAATTTCCTTTATTGTCTGCTTTCATCAAAAGGAAAGTAGCGTAAAGACTACGATGGATATGGGGGAATGTGTTAGTCCTTTCTTCCAAATGTTCCAACATCTGATCTATAATCTCATGAGGAGTTTCAAATTTATGGACCAGATGGCTCATTTGGTTCATGATCATAAGACTGAATAGTCCGGCTACATAACCATGACCGGAAGTATCTCCTATCCCCATCCAATAATTTCCGTCTTTGTCTTTTAGGAAATTATAGAAGTCCCCGCCGATCGGGTTATATGTCATACATCTTCCGCGGATTTCATAATTTTCATCCACATAGTCCAGAGGAAGAACGTAGTTTTGCATCCTACTGTCTCCTCTGCGGAAACGTTTTATTATTTTACCAAACTCTTGTTCTCTTGGTAGGATCTTCTCCGTTAAAAACAGAACGAATGCAGAAAAATTAATGAATAAGGTAAAACAACATACTAAAAGTAAAACGATAGGGATTCGAATTGGTGGCGTATAAAATTTAAGTCCGATTCCCAAAGTACCTAAGATAGAAAGATTTAGCACGATTAAAACCGGCCAGGCGTCCTTCATGTACTGTTTGATCGTAGTGGAACTTCTCATCTTACCTTAAAATAGGCATGGCCTTGGTATTCCTTCTTGGAATAATTCCTGCGAGAAATCCTGAATAATTCATCTTCTGCATAAGGTGTGTTTGTTCCTTCTACTACACCAAAAGGTTTTTCTCTATATCCAGATTCATAGATCATCGGAATTAAGGAATCGTTAGAAGGATCGTAATGATACAATAGTTTGTGAGAAGTTTCCAGGAAATTTATTTCAGGGCCTGAGATTTGTTTTCCATCTTTCCAAACGGATTCTTCTTTTTTGATCTTAAGTGTATTGAGTAGAAGCCAATTCCCGCGGGACTCATATTTTCCGGATCCTTCTATTTGGATTCGACGGATTTCTCCTTTTTCTTCGATCTCCCTCAAGTAGTACTTTTGGAAAGATTTTTCCGAGTTAGAAAATTCCAATCTTTCTGTTTGGTTTTCCTTATAAGTAACTGAGGTTAAAGGGGAGAAGGGAGGAAGTTTTTTACTATATATTCCCTTTAGAGTTATATCATTAGAAGACTCAGGTTTTTCCGGAAGTTCTCTGATCCAAGAAGGTGGAAAACATCCAGTGAAAAGTAAAAGAAATACAAGTATCCTGAAAACTGTAAGTAGATCTTTCATAGGAAATCTGTGAAAAAGAAACACATTATTTATAAGTTTCTAATTCGCTTATACTTCCAAAATCCGCTTAAGGGCAGAGAAAGGCAAACCGGAAATATTCTGTCAGTTCATACCAGCCTTCAAAAGCTAAGGCGAGCTGAAGTCTAAAACTGGAAGTAAATAAATTCTCCACCACCATCTCCGAATATACCCATTAATAAAAGTATAATGAAGGAGAAGGAAGGTAATAACCAGCGGAATTTGATCTGTATTCTTTCTCGAATACTCGGATAATATTGAACCGCATTCCATAGGAAGGTGAATATAATAAATAAAGCCAACTCTTCCCAGCGAACGAGTGCCTTTCCACCAATAATATTTAAGAAACCTGTAAAATAGTCCCAGGCTAAACTAAGTGAATTTTTGCCTGCAGCCGCAGTTCTAAAGAAGATACCTGAGATTGCAAATAAGTGAATGATGAGCGCCACTTTCCAGAAACGTTTCCAGCCTCTTGGTTCTTCTTCTTTTTTAGGATCGCCTGGGGATATAATTCTTTCTACAGCCAGGATCAGACCTAAATAGGCTCCCCAAAGGACATAGCCGAAGTTTGCTCCATGCCATAGGCCGCCCAATGTCATTGTGATCATTGAATTTCCTTGGGTTCTCCAGAATCCACCTCTGCTTCCGCCTAATGGAATATATAGATAGTCTCTGAGCCAAGTGGATAAGGTAACATGCCAACGTCCCCAGAACTCTCTGAAACTTGGGGAGAGGAAAGGTCCTCGGAAGTTTTCAGGGATCTCATAACCAAGTAGGTATGCTGATCCTCTTGCCATATCAGTGTACCCACTGAAATCACAATATACTTGGCAGGCAAATCCGAATGTTACTAGATATAAACTTAGAAAATTATATTCTCCAGGATGTTGATAAACTCCAGAGATGATCCCAGAAATATTATCTGCGATCACAACCTTCTTAAATAGACCGGAAAGAATAAGAAAAATTCCCCATTGCACTCGATTGAAATCTATTGCAGGTTTGTCCAGTTTGGGAAGAAAGTCAGTTGTCCTCATGATCGGTCCTGCGATCAATTGAGGGAAGAAAAGAATGAATAAGAAATAATCTAAAGAAGAGATCCTCTCCGGAACATGGTCCCTATGGATATCTACCTGCAACGCGATCAACTGGAATGTATAAAAGCTGATTGCGAGGGGAAGAGGAATATGGATCCCTTTTCCAAATTCTGAAAATTGCAAAGAACCAGTGAAGAAGTCCAATGAATCCAGAAAGAAATAGAAATATTTGAAGAATGCTAGGTTAACAAAATTTAGAACTATGATCCAGGTAAGAAGTCTGGATGTGGATTTACCTTCTCTTTTTTTCTCCCAAAGTTTGAGTGAAAAATAGAAGTTCACAGCGATCACAAGTAAGAAGTGGATCGAAAATGCAGCACCAGAATAAAAATAGAAAAGAAGAGAAGAAACTAAAAGTAGAGGTTTTCTTCCTTTTTGAGGAATGCTCCAATACAATAAGAAAGTAAGCGAAAATAAAGCTAAGTAGGGTAGGGAGTTAAAAAGCATTTTAGAATTATTTTATAAACCTTATTCGGGTGAAAATAGATAATGCAATTTATGATCCGGAGAGATCCGGAACGGCAGCAAGGATTCCAGTAATGTAGGACCAGTTCCTGTATCACTGTCTATCTGATAGAAGTTCTCCGGTTGAGGTCCCTTATAAGAATAGAATACGATCCTTGGGCTAAGCGTAGAAGAAGCTTTATAACCTGGAAGTTTGGTCACTTGAACAACTGCATCTTCGAAATAACCAATAGAATCGATGAGTCCTGTTTCTAATGCTTGGTTTGCGGAGTAAATTCTACCATCCGCAAGTTTTCTAAGTTCGGATTCTTTTAACTTAGGTCTTCCTTTTTTGATAATACTCAAAAACCTTTCGTAATTCTCCATGATGATATCTTGGAAAACTTTCTTTTGTTCCGGAGTGAATTCTTCTACAGGGTTTCCTGTAGCCTTGTTCGGACCGGAACGAATTGTACTACTCTTGATCCCAAGTTTGTCTAAAGCTTCTTTGGCATTGATCCCGAATCTTAGAACTCCAATGGAGCCTGTGATTGTAGTAGGATGAGCCTGGATATGATCAGTCGCCATACTCAGATAATATGCACCTGAAGCAGCTGTGTCCATGAATAGAGAAAGGACCGGCACATTCTTCTTCTGTTTGAATTCTAAAATTTCGTGATGGATTAGATCGCTTGCAGTAACGGAGCCGCCAGGAGAATCTATTTTTAAGATCACACCTTTGATCTCTGGATCTCTCGCTGCCATGGACAAATAGGTTTTGACCCTGCTAACTATGCTGTCCTTTTCTCCGCCTAAAAGTCCTCCTGAGGATTTTTGTCCGGAGATCTCTCCTTCGATCGGAATAAGTAATATTTTATCAGGGCTTTCTGTAGAAGAACCAGTGACTAATTTTTCTTTAGGGATGGGAGAAGTTTGGTTCGGAAAAGAAAGAAACAAACATTGGCTTAAGAACAAGATTCCTGATACAAATAGAAGTGATTTGTGGAAAAGGAATTTCATCATAAAGCCTCCTGCCCATTCTGGGAGCCCTGGGTATCGCTTCAATTCCTTTCCTTTCTGTTTGGCGCCCAAAAAAAAGTCTCAGATCCGTTTTTTACTTTCCCTCTCAGCTAGTTTTCCCAACCTCCTTCCCGCAATGTATGAATTTCGGACGGAGAATTCTAATTTTTTGACCGACGGTACCCAATGGATTTCTTGGGACTGGACTCATCCAATTACTAAGGAAACTTTTCCGATCATTCTTCCTTATAATAAAAATGTAAGTATATTCGAATCCGGTAATTTTCTGATGTTCCCTTGGGTGAATCGCTATGCTTCTACAGAATTCATTCTAAATGGAAAGGTGTGGAATGCTAAAGAAATGATCCGAGATTCCAATCAGTTTCCGGTC
Organism: Leptospira saintgironsiae; assembly: GCF_002811765.1. Lineage (NCBI taxonomy): Bacteria > Pseudomonadati > Spirochaetota > Leptospiria > Leptospirales > Leptospiraceae > Leptospira > Leptospira saintgironsiae. The sequence continues at coordinate 371,561 of NZ_NPDR01000003.1, forward strand.
CATGGCCTGGTACATTCTCTAGAAAGAAAACTTTTAAAACTGAAAAATAACCAAAAGGGTGCAGAGTTCAGAGTAAACTTTCCGGAAGAGTGGAAAGATTCTCCACTTTCTGGAGTTGCAATCAGAGAAGAATATTCAATCGAAGAGACTTCTTCCGGGACTCTTTTAAGTGTGAAGACTAAATTTAATAATTTAAGATCTGACTCGATTCGATTTGCTTACGGTTATCATCCTTATATCAATTTAGGAAAAAATGATGAAGATTGGAAACTCCATCTTCAGTTGGACAAAAATTTGGAATTGGGAGAGAATCTTGTTCCGATCCAACCTTTTATTTCTAATCCAATTTCTTCCATTTTGGAAGGGGAGAAGATCCCAAGTTTAGATCATTTATTTTACGGAAGAGAACCTCGAGTTGTTTTGGAAAATGGAACCAAAAAATACTCAATCACGGTCTTAAGTCCTCCTCCTGAAGAAGGACAAATTCCATTAAATTATTATCAAATATATACAAAACCGGATCGTTCTGCGATTGCAGTCGAACCTTGCAGCTCTCCAGGCAACGCTCTCTTGTCTGGACAGGATTTAAAAGAGCTAAAAGGTCACTCCGAAACCTTCGGAGAATTCAGGATTCTGGTGAGAGCGTCATGATTCGGCCTTATAATCGCTTTCTTCTTGACAAGGAGGGGGTCATTTTCAGTCTAAGTTTTAGGGGAGATTCCACACCGTGAGTAAACCGTTAATCGTACAAAGTGATAAGACTATGCTTTTAGAGGTGGATAATCCTGAATTCGAAGCCTGCCAGCTAGTGGTAGCTAAATTCGCGGAATTAGAAAAAAGTCCGGAATACCTTCACACTTATAGAATTTCTCCTCTTTCCTTGTGGAACGCTGCATCTATCAAAATGAGTGCAGATGAGATCGTAGAATGTTTGGAAAAATATTCTAGATACTCAGTTCCAAAAAACGTAGTCAATGAGATCAAAGAACAGATCGGAAGATACGGAAAAGTAAAACTAGTCAAGGAAGAGAATGGAGATCTTTGTATCATCTCCAATGAAAAAGGATTTTTACAAGAGATCTCAAATCATAGAGCGGTCCAGCCTTATATAGAAAAGACTGAGAATGATAAGATCTATATCAAAAAAGAATTCAGAGGCCATATCAAACAGGCTCTGATCAAGATCGGTTTCCCTGTAGAAGACCTTGCTGGTTACGACGAAGGAAACAAATACGGGTTCAACCTAAGACCTACTACTAAGTCTGGTAGAAAGTTCGGAATGAGAGATTACCAAAGAGCCTCTGTGGAAGTATTCCATGCTGGTGGTGGAAACGAAGGTGGATCCGGAGTAGTGGTTCTTCCCTGCGGTGCCGGTAAAACTATTGTAGGTATTGGTGTAATGCAGATCGTGGGAGCCGAAACTCTCATCCTGGTCACAAACACACTTTCAATCCGTCAGTGGAAAAACGAAATTTTAGACAAAACTGATATTCCTGAATCTGATATTGGAGAATACTCAGGAGAAGTGAAAGAGATCAAACCGATCACAATCGCTACTTATAATATTCTAACTCATAGAAAGAAGAAAGGTGGGGATTTCACCCACTTCCATCTATTCAGCGCGAATAACTGGGGACTAATCGTTTATGACGAGGTTCACTTACTTCCAGCTCCAGTATTCAGAATGACTTCTGAATTGCAGGCAAAGAGAAGATTGGGACTTACTGCAACCCTAGTTCGAGAAGACGGACTAGAAGAAGACGTATTCAGCCTCATCGGACCTAAAAAGTACGATGTGCCTTGGAAGGAACTCGAAAGCAAGTCCTGGATCGCTGAAGCAAAATGTAAAGAGATCCGTGTTTCTATGGAAGACGATCTTCGTATGAGATATTCTATCGCAGATGATAGGGAGAAGTTCCGCTTGGCCTCCGAAAATCCGGAGAAATTAAAAGCAATCGGAATGATTATGAAAAAGCATTCTGAGTCTCATCTACTCGTGATCGGACAGTACATCAATCAGTTGGAAGAAATCTCCAAAACCTTCAAAATTCCTTTGATTACTGGAAAAACTCCTTTGGGGGAAAGACAGGAATTGTACGATGCGTTCAGATCGGGTAGGATCAAGTCGCTAGTTGTGAGTAAGGTTGCAAACTTCTCCATCGACTTACCGGATGCGAATATCGCGATTCAGGTTTCCGGAACCTTTGGTTCTCGTCAGGAAGAGGCACAACGTTTGGGCCGAATTTTGAGACCGAAAGGCGAGGACAACACTGCAGTTTTCTATTCTTTGATTTCGAGAGATACGAACGAAGAAAGATTCGGTCAGAACAGACAACTTTTCCTTACAGAACAAGGTTACGAATACGAAATATACACTCTAGACCAATTCAGAGAATCTCTCGAAGAAAAAGTCGGAGTCCAATAAAAAGAGAGGACCAAATGGAATGGAACGCAAGAAGGCTAGATGTAATCGAGCCTTCACCCACCCTAGCAATCAGCGCTAAGGCGGCAGAACTAAAAAAGAAAGGCGAAGACATCGTAAGTTTCGGAGCAGGAGAACCTGACTTCGAGACACCGGCCCATATTAAAGAGGCTGCTAAAAAAGCGATCGATAAGGGGCAGACCCGATACACTGCCGTTTCCGGTACGGTGGAACTCCGAGACGCAATCATTACAAAATTCAAAAGAGATAATGGACTGGAATATGCCAGAAACCAGATCATTGTAGGAACAGGCGGAAAGCAGGTTATCTATAATTTCTTCTTAGCTACTTTAAATCCTGGAGACGAGGTTGTGATCCCTGCTCCTTATTGGGTAAGCTACGCAGATATAGTACGTCTGGCAGAAGGTAAGGCAGTTATTGTTCCTACCAGCAAAGCAGACAATTTCAGAATTTCTCCTGCACAATTAGAGAAAGCGATCACACCTAAAACAAAGGTAGTGGTTCTGAACTCTCCATCTAACCCGACTGGTTCTGCATATTCCAGAAAGGAATTAGAAGCAATTGGAGAAGTGATCTTAAAACATAAGGTCATGGTTCTAAGCGACGATATCTATGAGAGTATCGTCTTTGACGGATTCCAATTTTCGAATCTGGCAATGCTTTCTCCTGAACTAAAAGAACTTACATTCGTAACTAATGGTGTGTCCAAAGCATATTCCATGACTGGTTGGAGAATAGGTTACGGTGCTGGACCTTTACATATTATCCAAAATATGGATACAATCCAAAGTCAGTCTACATCCAATCCTTCTTCTATCTCCCAAGCTGCCGCAGAAGCTGCATTGAATGGAGATCAGGCATGCGTAGCTGAAATGGCTAAAGCATTCCAAAAGAGAAGGGACCTGATCGTAGGACTTCTAAATGAGATCCCAGGAGTAGAAGTGAATGTTCCTCAAGGCGCATTCTATGTATTCCCTTACCTGACTGGTGCTTACGAAACTGATGGTTTCAAAAAGTTACAGGCTGCAAGTTCAGAGACTAGCAAGAGTAAATTATTCTGCGCTCATCTTTTGGATAAGTATAAAGTAGCTGCAGTTCCAGGGATTGCATTCGGAGACGATAATGCACTTCGTCTATCTTATGCGATGGGAGAAGAAGATATCAAAAAAGGTGTCGCAAGAATCTCCGAAATGGTAAAGGATTTCTCCCGTTAAAAGAATGTATTTACGCCGGTTAGTATATCTAATACTGATCGCGACATGTACATTCTCCATTTCTGCTCAAGGCAGAAAGCAGTACATCGTTTTGGATCCGGGGACAGAACTCTATCTGTTCCCGGAAAAAAAATCAGAAGTATTACGCAAACTTTCCTTCGGAGAGATTCTCTCTGCTGAAAATCAAAAAGAAGCAGATTCCAAATTCCAATTACTCACAGACAAAGATGGGCTTACTGGTTGGGTGGATTCCCGTGCTTTATTTAGAATGGGAAGTAAGGGAAGTTATCCTGTAATCACAAAGGCGATCGAAAAACTTCTCTACCAAGATTCAGGCCCAAATGAGTTAGAATCCGTTTTTACCTATTTAACAAAAATAGAAGAAGGGCCTATCTTCCAAGGAAATGAGTATTTATTCCTGAAGATCCGTAGGTTAGTAGTCTTACAAAGATATTCAGAAGTTTTACAATCTCCCGAATACAGATCCAAATCTAGACAAAAGTTAGAAGACCTTTTAAAAAATAATCCGACTGAGCTTGGAGTATATTCCAAAACAGGAAATTGGACAGATACATTATCCAATGCGTCAGAAGGTTCAAAACTAAAAGTCAGACCAGAAACTTTTTGGAAAGTTGCGGAAGCTTATCCGAATTCTAAACCTGGCGATTTTGCAGCATACTTAGCTGTAAAATACACACCCGAGATCAGATGTGGAAGAGATCCAATTTGTGTTTTACAAGACGAAGAAAATCGTAGATTAAAATATCTACTTCTCCAACCGAATGGGAACTATGCTCCTATATTCTCTTCTCATTTGGAAAAACGACTACTTCATTTTTCCAAAGATAGAGAAACCTTGGTTTGTGATACTAAACTTCCTAAAGAATCAGGACTCAAAAATTTCAGAACTAAAGTACAAGAATTACCTTCTAGATACGGAAAGAAATTTTATTCTAAACTGAAAGTGATAGAAGAGGAATGTTTAAAGAAGTGAAACTTTTCTTTAAAGAATATCCTGCTAAAGAAACTGCAACTCTTACTACTCCTATCCTAATATTACACGGACTGTTCGGTTCTTCCAAAAACTGGGTAAGTGTTTCCGATTTTTTAAGTTCTTATTCCAAAGTATACAGCCTGGATCTTAGAAACCACGGAGATTCCCCACATTCTCCAGAACATTCTTTGAGTTTAATGGCAGAAGATATAAAAGAATTTATAGAAGATCAAAAACTCGATAAAGTCATCCTACTTGGACATTCCATGGGCGGCTTAGTCGCAATGACATTTGCACTAAGACATCCTGAAAAGGTAGAAGATCTGATCATCCAGGATATCGCTCCTAGAGACTATGAATTCAAATACGAAGGGGAGCTTGCAGTTTTAAGAACGGATCTTTCTAAATTTAAGAATAGGCAAGAGATCGATTCGGCAACTTCTGATTTTGTAACAAATCCATTCATTCGGAATTTTTTACTCATGAACCTGGATAGAACGGAATCCGGACAATATCGCTGGAAATTGAATGTGGATGCAATTTCACATTCTAAAAATATGTTCCAAGCGGAATTTTTAGGGGCAGATAAGCAATATTCTGGAAAGGTAATGTTCATTATCGGAGGAGATTCCGAATATTTTCATACAAGTGATAAGATTGTATGTTTAGAATATTTCCCGAATGCCAAGTTTGAAACCATTCCAGGTGGAGACCATTATATTCATTTCACCAAAGCGGAAGAATTTCGTAAGATCCTTTCTTCCTTTATGGATTCGATCGTTTCCGGTTCGGAAAAATAAACCCTAAGATTAAAGAGAAAGTCCAGAATAAGATCATTCCAAGAGGGACAAGAACCGTAAAATTATAGTTCTTCACAGTTCCTGAAATTCCAGTCACAAATATTGAGCCAGCTAAAGCAAGGGCTAATCCCAGATCGGAAACTGTTATTCTTTTTCTTAAGAATGGGATTACCTCTGTTAAAAAGACCGCTACCATAGAACCCACAGTGAACGATGAGATCTTTAGTCCCAATTCCAAGAGCCCCTTTGTATAATTTTCAGGAAGGGAGAAAAAGAAGAAGGAACTAAAGAAAAGTAAGATCCCGAAGAATAGAGAGGAAAGTTTCTGCCCTCCTAAATTCCAACCGAAATCTGCCTTTGCTGTTAATGATAATGAATTTATGGAACTGGATAATGTAGACATTGTGGATGCCAGTATCCCAGAAAGTAGAAGTCCTAAAAATGGGGCTGGAACTTCTTCTATTAGAAATTTAGAAAATACCTTGTCTTGTGCGATTGTCTGCCCATTAAATTTATAGAATAAGAACGTTCCAATTGCTAAGAACAATATCATCTGAAAGAATACTGCGATACCTGAACTGATCATTGCTTTTTGTGCATCTTTTACATTTCTTGCAGCAAGTGATCTTTGGATAAACATTTGGTCTGCTCCGTGGGTTCCTAAACTGAGTAAAGCCCCGCCTAAAACTGCCCAAGGCAGGAAGTAAGTCGCGGACGCGTTCTCCCATTCTAAAACTTTCAGTTTGTTTGCTTCCCAAGCAGAAAAAATAACGCCTAAAGGTTCTTGGCTTGATTGATAGAGTAGGATGAGTGCGAATACTCCTCCGAATACATATACAAAATATTGTAATGTATCCACCCAAACAACTGATCTGAATCCACCTTGCATTGTATATAAAACAGTGATCAAGGTGACTATTGCTAAGGTCCAAACTCCAATCGAATATTGACTAAACGAATAGGGTAAAATTTTAGGAAGACCTAACTCTAATAACATCGCAACAGGGAGTGTGGATGCGTAAAGCCTGACTCCATCTCCCAAAATTCGAGTCACTGAAAAAAGGCCGGACATTGTTTTTTGGGATTTTCTTCCGAATCTGGTTCCGACCCATTCGTAAACTGAAAGAAAATTGTGATGATAGGTGAGTGGGATCAGAACGAGTGCAACAATAGTTCTTCCTAAAATATATCCGAATACAACCTGCAAGAATGTGAAGTTTCCAGAATAAGCAATTCCAGGAACGGAAAGAAAGGTCAATGCAGAGGTTTCCGTCGCTACAATGGAAAGTGAAAGTGGAACCCAAGAAAGAGATCTGTTTGCTAAGAAGAATTCCTTGGATTCAGAACTATTACGTCCAGATTTATAACCGGAATACAGAACGATCCCAAAATAGAAAAATAAAACAAGAGCATCGGACCAAGCAAAATGCATACGCGAGCATTCTTTCTTCCTCGAACCTAAGTGCAAATCAGAATTCTTTTTGTTTTAGAAAAGCAAATGACGATCAGAGAATTTCCCAAAAGATGGCAGAAAATCCGGATACTCGCTTCCATGAGCACTCCAAAATACAAATTCCAAATCAAGGTCCCAGGAACTTCCGCTAATTTAGGTTCTGGTTTTGATCTATTGGGATTGGCATTCCAAATTTATAACGAGTTCAGTTTTGAATTCGGAAAAACTCCAGAGTTCACAAGAAAGATCAAAGGATCTTCTGCTCCTGTATTTACAGATGAAGAGGATTTAGTTTTACAATCTTATAAAACGTATTTTTCTGTATTTGTATCTTCACAAACCAAGTCATCCTCTTCTCCAATTCCTTATTCTGTGACTATGGAGCTTGGACTTCCTTTAAAAGGCGGTTTAGGTTCCAGTGCGAGTGCAGTTGTTGCGGGTTTTTCCGCTGCAAGGTTTGCACAAGAGAAATATTTCCCTGAAACAAAACTTCCGAGTGAGTCTGAGTTCTTATACCAACTCGCTTTATTAGAAGGTCACCCTGATAATACAACTCCTGCCTATTTAGGTGGATTTGTTTTCTCTTATTTTGCAGAAGAGAAACTTTATTATTTTAAGAGAAAGTTCCCTAAGAATGTACATTGTTTCTTTCTCATTCCTGAATTGGAGATCTCAACCAATCATTCCAGAAAATGCCTTCCGGATACTTATCCTGTTTCTGATATTATTTTTAATTTGAGTAGAATGTCTACTTGGTGGGAATTTTTAGAATCAGGAGAACCAGGACTTCTCAAGAGAGCATTAGAAGATAAGATCCATACTCCTTATAGAATGAATTCAGAATTTCCTCTTTTACCTCTTGTACAAGAAATTGAAAAGTCTGCGATAGGTATTTCTCTTTCAGGAAGTGGTCCTGCGGTCCTTGTTTATACTAGAAGGAAAGATTCCAAAAGATTGGAGAAAAAATTCTCTGAACTTACAAAACAATTTTCTGAAAAATCAGGAATAACCTGTAGGTTAGTGCGTCTTTCTCCTGACATGAATGGAGCTAGACTTTCTTTTAAGAAGATATCTTAATCTTCTTCCGAAGACTTTTCCTTTCCGAAAGAATAGAGTCCTTTTTTGTCTCTGTATCTGGTAGAAAGTCCAGGATGGATTTTTGCGACGGAGAATACGAATCTCATTCTTTCTTTTCCAAGCTTATTCACAAAAAAGTTAGAAGTAATCCCTATCTCGAAGTATTGGGTCATACGATCCTTGATGATCTTATCAGATATTCTAAAGGATGCGGTTTGTCCTATGATCTCGTGGCTTTCCAATTTTTCCTGGGATTCCATTTTGGCAAAATGCTGCATACGAGGCGGTTTCATAATCGCAGGGCCAGAACGGTTAATTAGAATATCATAATCTTCCGTATCTTTTCCTTTTTTTAATACGAATACTAGATGATCGTCTTGGATGGATTTGCAAAGGGTAGCAATGTCTCCATAGACTTGGCCTACTGAAAATTTATAAATTCGTGTGCTTTCCGGAACTACTATCTCGTAGGTATCTCCTTCGTCAGGAGGGTCCATTTGGCCTGGACGTGTTTTAGCTGCGTACGGGCGAAGTACTTCCCAATAAAAAAAGAATCCCATTCCTGAAACTGCAATGAGTGACAGGACGCCTAAGGCTATATCAAGCTTGGGTGAAAATACAAGACCTAACTCAAAAGACAAGTGTTAGCCTTTTAAATCTATCTTACCGCGACCGGTTTTCGTTTCTGAAACGGAGCTAAATCTGGAACTAACGATCATAGATAATAGATCTTTCATTTGTTCCGGACTGATTACTTGGCTCATTCTTTCTTCTGCGCTTACTGGACTAGGTTTCATTACCAATTCATCTGCTTTGGGTTCGTTTTTCAGTTTGATTCCTTTCCAATCGGCAGGATGGATTTCCAGCACATCTCCGATCGGTTCTTGCTCGGGTTTTGTTTCTTTCTGTACCGGGGACCAAGTCACCGGATACTGTCCCGAATGTATCCCATTTACGTTCATAAACCTAAACCTCCGTTTTCAGGTCTCTATTAATTCCTATCGGAAATACGTTCCCTTGCTTAATTTTTTTTCGAAATAATTCTTATATAAGCCTGAATTTGGAGGTTTTTTTTCCAATGGATTTAGGCGGATCTCTGCCTTTTTCACCCCCCGAATTATTCGTTTGCCTCCCATACTCAGCTTTCTAAATTGGCTGGTAGGGGAGCTTTTCCCCCTTTGGTAAGGATATTATGTCTGAAGAAACTTCTTCCACTCTCTTAGATCGTGTTTTCGGTCCGAAATTCAAGGAGGCACTTCCTTGGATCTTTTTAGGTTATTTTTTAATATCTATCGCAATTATCGTAAAACTTTCGATACCAGAACATTATATGAGAGTTGGGACTTTTGGGTTCTATACAATCTCTGATATCAAAAAGGATAATCCTTCTGCGTATCGCAAGTATCTGCAAGAAAACAACCAGCAGATGTATAGAATGTTCTCCCAACTTGCTTCTCAAGAAATCCTAAAAAAAGAAGCGGCTGCTAAAGGAATTCCTGTAGAAGAGCTTACTAAATTCGGAAGAAATTACGAGCCTGTTCAAGACGAAGTAATCGCAGCTTATAATCAGTTCAAAGAAGAACCTGGCTTAAAGGGAAAACCTTTCGCTGCAGTCCAAGGCGAGATCGTAAAATATTTAAAAGCAGTCCAAGCAGATCGAGAAAGACAAGCATTCTTTGGAAGAATGAGAGAAGAATATAATACCGAGATCATCGGGCCAGAACTTCCTCCTCCAACTAGAGTTGCTATCGAAGCTAGCGAGAATCCAACTCTTGGGCCTGCCGACGCAAAAGTTACTATCGTAGAATTTTCAGATTTCGAATGTCCTTATTGCGCTATGAGCCAAACTACAACTAAGGCTCTTAGAGAACAATATAAGGATAAGATCAAATGGGTCTTCAGGGATTTTCCTATGGACTTCCATAGAAACGCAATGTTTGCTCACGTTGCTGCAAACTGCGCAATTCCTCAGGGAAAATACTGGCAGTATAATAGCCTTCTTTTCGAGAACGGAAGAAAATTAGAAAAAGGGAATGTAATCAAACTAGCTCAGCAAGCTGGTCTGGATATGGGTGCATTCAATCGTTGTATCGCTGACGAAGATAAGATCAAAGGCGAGATCGAAGCAGATATGCAAGCAGGACAAGGTTACGGTGTAAACGGAACACCTGCATTCTTCATTAACGGTATTCTAGTGGAAGGCAATATGCCGATCCAAAATTTCACGAAAATCATCGACGAAGAGCTGAAAAATAACTAAGCTCTAAGTATATAAAAAGTTAGGAGTTTCAAATGGCAAAAACAGTTAAGGTAGCAGTTACGGGTGCCGCTGGGCAGATCGGATATTCTTTATTATTTAGGATCGCATCTGGTCAAATGTTCGGAGCGGACACTCCTGTAGAGATCCAAATGTTGGAACTGGAGGCGGCCCTTCCTGCTGCTAAAGGTGTAATCATGGAATTGGAAGACTGCGCCTTTCCTCTTTTGCAAAAAGTAAGTGTTTCCGCGGATTTAGATGTCGCTTTTAAAGACATCAACTGGGCGCTACTTGTCGGTTCCGTGCCAAGAAAAGCAGGAATGGAAAGAAGTGACCTTCTCAAAATAAACGGTGGGATTTTTGTAAACCAAGGTAAAGCGATCGAGAAGAACGCTTCTTCTGACGTAAGAGTTTTAGTCGTCGGAAACCCTTGTAATACGAATTGTCTTATCGCAATGAACAATGCGAAGGGAGTTCCTACAGATCGTTGGTTTGCAATGACTAAGCTGGATGAGAACCGTGCGAAATCCCAACTTGCGATCAAGTCTGGAAATTTAGTGAAAGACGTAACTAATGTTGCGATTTGGGGAAACCACTCTTCTACTCAATACCCTGACTTCTATAATGCTAAGATAGGTGGAAAAGTGGCAACAGACGTGATCAAGGATCATGACTGGTTAAAAGGCGATTTCATTAAGAATGTTCAACAACGTGGAGCTGAGATCATTAAAGCAAGAGGAGCTTCTTCTGCTGCATCTGCTGCTAACGGAGTTGTGGATACTGTTCGCCAGATCATCACTCCAACTCCTGCAGGAGATTGGTTCAGTGTTGCTGTTACTTCTGATGGTTCTTACGGCGCGGATAAGGGACTAATTTTCGGATACCCTGTGAAGTCTGACGGAACTAAAGTTGAGATCATTAAAGGATTGGAATTGAATGACTTCGCAAAAGAGAAATTCAATATCACTCATGATGAGCTTAAGTCAGAAAGAGACGAAGTAAAAGGGATGTTATAATCCCTCCGGAAATCCTGTGCAGGAAACTCCATCCACGAAACTTCCTTTCTTTTCGGAGCTTCCTGCCTTCTTTTCCAGGTTAGAATCTCAAAAGAGGATCCGAGTCTTGGATCCTCCTTCTGGTCTGGACCTCTGCTCCAATGATTATTTGGGGCTTTCTAATCATCCTGAAATCATCCAAGCTTTAAAAGAAGGAATCGATATTTACGGTGCAGGTTCTACTGCTAGCCGTTTAGTTCGAGGCCATAGAAGAGTATTCGAAGAATTAGAAAATGATTTTTCGAACTGGGTTCAATCTGAAGATTCACTCTTCTTCGCAAATGGATATTCTGCAAATCTTGGTACAATTTCTTGTGTAGCAGATCCTTCTTATACAATCTTTTGTGATCGTAAAAATCATGCTTCTTTAATGGACGGGGTTCGACTTTCAGGAGCTAAAAAGGTATATTATAAACATTCCGATCTAAACGACCTAGAAGGTTTATTAAAAAAACATTCTGGCACCAAACATAAGATGATCGTCACCGAGTCTGTCTTCAGTATGGACGGAGACAAAACTGATATACCTGCATTAATAGATCTGAAAGAAAAATACGGAGCACTTCTGTATATAGATGAGGCTCATGCAATCGGGCTTTTCGGGAAAGAAGGGGCCGGAGTTTCCTTAGAAGAAAATATCTCCAGACATTCTGAAATAGATTTTAGAATGTCTACCTTAGGAAAAGCATTAGGTTTAGAGGGTGCTATCATCTCTACTACCAAAGACGCCAGAAAATATTTACTTCATTCTGCCCGGACATTTGTGTTCTCTACTGGTCCACTTCCTGCGATTGCTCATGCAGGCAAAGTTGCAATTCGTATTGCAAGACAGATGGATCATGAAAGAAGACTATTGGAAGAAAATTCAGAATTTTTCCGAGATTCACTTCATCAGATAGGAAGAGATACAGGAAATTCTAATACTCAAATCATTCCGATTCTTTTAGGTTCCGAAGAAGAAGCATTAGAACTTTCCTCTAGTTTAGAACAAAACGGATTCCAAGCTAAGGCGATCCGTCCTCCAACTGTTGATATTTCCAGGATCAGAGTTTCTCTAAATTCCAAGATCAAAAGAGAAGAGTTAGAAAAATTCGTACAGTTGGTTCGGGAGAATTAAGTTTGTCCATTTTTGTAACCGGAACCGGGACCGATATTGGTAAAACTTTTTTCTGCTCTCTTGTGATGGCTAAGTATGCGGAAGAGCTTGGACTAAAATATTTAAAACCGATCCAAACAGGAACAGATTCTGACAGAGTGAAAATCATGAATCTTACCGGTTTAAATGAGTCTTACTTTCTAAAAAATTATTATACATTCGAACTTCCTGCTTCTCCTCATTTAGCTTCTGAAATGGAAAATACATCCGTAGACACAGATGAATTATCGAGACATCTATTTAGTGTTAAGGATGCCAAGATATTGGTAGAAGGAGCCGGAGGTGTTTATGTTCCTCTCAATCGTTATTATTTTACAGCTGATCTAGTGGAACAGGCAAAAATTCCATTGGTACTCGTTGCTTCTACTGAACTTGGAACAATCAATCATACATTATTATCTATTGATGCTCTTCGAAAAAGAGAGATCAAGGTTTTAGGAGTTTATTTTATAGGTCCTGAAAATCCACTTCGCTCAGACAATATTAGGACCATTATAGAAGCGGCTGAAATCGGACTTTTGGGAACATTTCTTCTTCCTAATAGAAAATTATCTAGAAAAGAATTCTTAGATAAGGTTGCAAATGAATTCGATCCGGATAGGATCCTCCCGGACTTACTTTTCCCTTGATCTGGCATCCATACACAATCCAACTAGATTCTGATCCTCCTTTAAAGATAGTTTCTGCGAAGGGAGAATTTCTATATGATGAAAATGGAAAAGAATATATAGATGCGATCTCTTCTTGGTGGGTGAGCATCCACGGTCATAATCATCCCAAACTTGTGGAAGCCGTTAAAAAACAGTTAGATTCCTTAGATCATGTACTTCTCGCAGGTTTTACACATCCTCCTGCATTGGAACTCGCACATGAACTTTTAGAATTCACCGACTGGAATTTTCGTAAAGTTGTCTATTCAGATAACGGTTCGACTGCACTCGAGATCATGCTGAAGATTGCTCTTCAGTATTTTAGGAACCAAGGTAGAGAAAAGAAAAAGGTATTTATCAACTTCTCCTATTCATATCATGGGGACACAATCGGTGCAATGAGCGTAGGAGGGGATTCTGTATTTAACAGGGTATTCCAAAGCCTTTTATTCCAGACCAAAAATTTCCCTTCTCCTGCCTGCCATGATTGCCCTGTGTCCAAGTCCCCACATTCCTGTGCAGAAGATTGTTTGGATGAATTAGAAGCATATTTATCTGCTCACTCCGAAGAAGTAGTGGGAGTCGTAATGGAACCTTTGATCGCAGGTGCTGGTGGAATGTTATTCCATAAACCAAGCGTTCTTACAAGGTTAAGAGAGATCACCGAACGTCATGATGTACTTCTTCTTTTGGACGAGGTATTTACAGGTTTTGGAAGAACTGGTGCAAATTTTGCCTACCAAAAGGCAGGTATTCGCCCAGATATGGTGGCTCTTGCAAAAGGGCTGACTGCAGGAATTTTACCATTGGCAGTAACCTTAGTCAGGGAAGAAATTTACAAAGAGTTTTTATCCTCTGAACCATTGAAAGCATTCTACCATGGTCATACTATGACTGGATATCCTCCTGGTTGTGCTTCTGCACTTGCATCATTACGAATTTATAAAGAAGAAAATAGACTCGCAGACGTTAAACAATTGGAGTCTTATTTGGAAGAAGGTTGGTCCAAGCTAAGGGCTGAATTTCCGGATAAGATCAAGAATACAAGAGTGCTTGGTTCAGTCGGCGTAGGAGAACTTTTCACAGGAAAGGCCCAGCCCGGTTATGTAAATCCATTCGCGAGAGAATTTCGCAGGATCTGCCAAGAGAAGGGAGTTATACTCCGACCACTTGGGAATGTGATTTATATCACTCCTCCATATAATATTTCCAAATCTTCTTTGGATAAGGTATTCCAAGCAATCCTAGAAGGTCTTACTGCTTACAAAATCCAAGATTGATGAACACCCGTTTTTAAGCCTAATTATAGATTGCCAAGGAAAACGCTGCTTCGGAAACTAATCGCAGAATGAAACTTAGTCTAGAAAATCCTCCAGTCACCGAAGAAAAAGTATTCTCAGAGGTGCCAAGCATTATTGATCGGGAGGAAGCACATGCAATTCTAAGCGGCCAGATCCCTTTGACAGAGGCTTTGGATAAGGCGTATAAGGTCCGCGAAAAATACTTCGGTAAAACAGTTCGTATTCATGTTCTAGACAATATTAAGAACGGGCATTGCCCAGAAGACTGCGGGTACTGCGCGCAAAGAAAGAATGCAGGTTCCGGAGTCCAAGAATACTCAATGAAATCTCCTGAGGAGATCTTCCAAGATGCAGTCCAAGCAAAAGAAAATGGCGCTTACCGTTTCTGTATGGTTACTGCAGGAACTGGGCCTAATTCCTTAGCTACTGAAAAGTTAGCGTTCACCATCGAAAAGATCAGCAAAGAACTTGGACTTAAAGTATGCTTGTCCGCTGGTCTACTCGACAGAGAAAAAGCAGAACGCTTAAAAGCAGCCGGTCTAGACAGATACAATCATAACCTGAATACTTCTAAGGCACACTATCCAGAAATCTGTGACACACATACCTACGAACAAAGAGTAGAGACAATTACCCATTTGATGAAAGCAGGAGTAGGAATGTGTTCCGGCGTTATCGTTGGAATGGGAGAGTCACTCTGGGATCTAACGGATGTTATATACGAGATCAAAAATCTAAAAGTAATCTCTATCCCTGTGAACTTCTTCATCCCAGTTGCAGGACACGCAATTAAAAATCCTCAAAGTTTGACCCCTGAATTCTGTCTCAGAACTCTAATTGCGTTTCGTTTGGTGAATCCTGACTCAGAAGTCCGAATTGCTGCAGGTAGAGAAGGGCATTTGAGAGGATTACAAGGAATGGCTTTATATGCTGCGAATTCCTTGTTTGCAAGCGGTTATCTGAACGTAAAAGGTTCTGATGCAGCAGACACAATCAGAATGATTTTAGACTCAGGATTCTATCCTGAATTTTCTTCCGGTATGGGAGAAGAAATAGATTGGGAATTAGCGCTTGGAAAAGACCATCCATATGCCCCGGAAAATTTCCCGGAACTTTACAAATATCGTAAATCCTTGAAATAGATTTTTTTGAATTGCGAATCAAAATCGTATAGCATTTTCAAACCGACTATGGGAAGATTCCCAGGCTCGGTGGTTTTCCAAGATTAATTTCGGAATAGATTGAAACTCTGGTAGGGGTGAAAATCCTGGATATAACGGAGATTGTCGGATGAAATATAAAATAGAGATCAATAAACTAAAAAACGGCTATATTGAAGCCAAATTGATCGATACAGTTTCCAACAACCCAATTGAATTTCGTATTTGTGATACAGAAGAATATCTGCAGGCTCAGATAGCTGACTGGCATAAACGATTTCATATGAAAGATTCCGAGAACTGAGAGAGTTTTAGAGGGACTTGCCAAATGAAAGTATTAGGGATTTGTGTTTTTCTTTTTTCCCTAATCTCCTGTTCTGTTTTCCAACGTAGGACTATATACGATTATTATAATCCAGATTTCAAATGTGTGGACAAGGTCGGGATCAGAGATTCCGACGAATGGGAAAAATACCAGAAATTATATCTGGAAGCAGTTTCACTCTATACTACTGAGAATGGAAAATTAAAAAAAGCGAATATAGTTTTCGTAGGAAATAGTCTGATTGCAGCTATTCCGCCGGATCTGATCCAGGCGGATTTTTCAGGTTCTGTGAATCGCGGGATCGCCGGGGATATGACGGAACTTCTTCTTGGGCGCTTGGACTCTACAGTCCTAAATCTAAAACCTTCTACCATTATCCTGGAAATTGGCGGAAATGATATCCGTGATGGGAAATGTTTGGATTATATAGAAGGTATCCATAGACTTCTGATCCAAAAGATCAAAACAAGCCTGCCGAATACTAAAATTCTAATTTTGGGGATTCCACCTGTTTTGAGCCGGAATGTGAATTCTGTATCTCCTATTGTAAATGCTTGGTTATTACGGATTGCTAACGAAAGCCAAAACGTTCAATTTTTGGATATTTGGCCTGAGTTCAGACAGAAAGGGATTCCTTTCATTAGGGAAGAATTGGCATTCTCTTATGACGGAAAAAAGGATCCGATCCATATCAATAGAGATGCCTATATTATCTGGCTTCGAAAAATTAAATCTCTCGTTCGTTAATCTCAGTGATCTTATTTTTTAGTCCTAAAAACGATTCTGATCCCCAAAGATTATCCGAAGCACTTTCTGCAAGATTTAAACAACCAGTCTTTATAGAAAGAAGGTCCGAGGTTTCCAAAGACTTCGTATGTGATGTTTGGAATATAGATTACGCACTTCCAAGAGAAGAATTGGTCTATCTTAGACAAGAATTGCAAAGATTCCGCAAAATTGATCTGATACAGATCTTTTCCTTTCTAAGTAATGAAGCATTATTCTGCTTCGATATGGATTCTACTTTAATCCGAGAAGAAGTTATAGACGAACTTGCAAGATATGCAGGTGTTTATGAAGAAGTTGCACGTGTAACAAAGGAAGCAATGGAAGGAAACCTAAACTTCCATGAGGCTCTACAAAAAAGATGCTCTTACTTGAAAGATCTACCTGTTTCCGTATTCGATGAATTATACTTTAAATTACATCCAAATCATGGTGTTCCCGAATTATTCCAAGGTTTAAAGAAGAAGAATGTAAAAACCGCAGTATTCAGCGGCGGATTCACAGACATATTAGAAAGATTTAAACAAGAATATTCTATCGACGAAGTCCGCGCAAATTATCTGGACAGAGCAGGGGATAAACTTTTGGGAACGGTCTCCGGAACTGTGGTTGATAAAAATATCAAAAGAGATTCTCTTTTGGAACTCCAATCTCGTTTTCAATTAGAAAAAGAAAATATTGTAGCAGTGGGTGATGGCGCAAACGACCAACTCATGTTAGAAGCTTCCGGGATCGGAATAGGTTTTCATGCGAAAGAAGGTCTTAAATCCAATATTTCCAATTGGATAGACTTTGCTTCTATGGATGTTCTTTTGTATTTGTTTGCGGAATAAGTTGTAGGAACTCCAACATTTCAGCCCTACAACGAAAACTTTTAACCTCGCGAACTAACTCTTTTTTTCCAATCATCCAATAGTTTTAAAGCCTCTATAGGAGTCATAGAATCGATCGGAAGATCAGTGATCTCTTTTTTAAAGTCCTGCCAGAATTGACTATCACCATTAGGCGCGCTCATATCTTGGAATAGAGAAGGTTCCCTGGTTTGGATCCGTATTTCCTTCTTCCTAGATTCCATATCTGTAAGAATTTCAGCAGCTCGTTTTACCACTGAATCAGGAACTCCTGCGAGTTGGGCCACATAGATACCGAATGATTTTTTAGCCTTACCAGGTTTTACTTTTCTAAGGAAAATTACCTTATCATCCTTCTCCACCGTTTCCATATGAAGGTTCCAAACACCAGGAAGTCTGGAAAGTTCAGTTAGTTCATGATAGTGAGTGGCAAAAACAGTTTTAGGACGAGGGTGCATTTCGGAAAGAGATTCCAAAATCGCCCAAGCTATACTCATCCCGTCATAGGTAGAAGTTCCTCTTCCTACTTCATCAAAAAGTAATAAAGATTGAGACGTGCAATTTTTGAGAATATTTGCAGTCTCTTTCATTTCCACGTAGAATGTGGACTCTCCAGCATTCAGATTATCTCCCGCTCCGATTCGAGTGAATAATTTATCTAAGATAGGAAGTTTTGCAGTTTCAGCGGCTACACTTCCACCGATCTGGAATAGGATCTGGTTGATAGCGATCTGCCTCATGAATGTGGACTTACCGGCCATATTCGGACCAGTTAAGATGGCGATTGAGTTTTCTTTTCCATCCAGGCCCACATCGTTCGGAGTGAATTTTGCGCCCACTGGAAGACTTGCTTCTACAACAGGGTGCCTGGAAGATTTCATTTCTAAATTGGAATCTTCGCTAAGTTCGGGGCGGATCCAGCCGAATTTTTCCTCAGCTTTTAGAAGAGAGATTTGAAAGTCCAAATCTCCGAATTCTTCAGAGACAATTAGAAGTTCGGAAGAATATTCTAAAACGGCCTGGACCATTTTTTCGAATTCTGTTTTTTCTACTTTTTGGATGATCTCATCTGCTTCTAAAATAGTTCTTTCTATTTCTTCTAGTCTTGCAGTGGTAAATCTTTCGGAAGTAACCAGAGTTTGTTTTTTAAGATATTCTTTAGGAGCCTGCTCTGCTTGTACTCTGGAAATCTCTATAAAATAACCAACGATCTTATTATATTTGATCTTGAGAGTAGAAAGACCTGTTTTCTTCTTCTCTTCCGTTTCTAATTCTAAGATCCAATCTGCACCTTTAGATCCAGCTTCTCTCGCTCTATCCAGGTTTTTATCAAAACCATCTTTTAGGAATTTACCATTTCCTAATATAACTGGAAGTTCTTCTGTATGTATCCTTCCTTCGATATAATCCTTAAGGGCATCCAATTTATCAGGTTTAGAAATAGGATAACCAAGAGGAGAAAGTAAACCAATTAGGGAGTCCAAGGTTTGGATAGAAGAAAGAATGGTTTTAAAATCTCTTGGATAGGCCTTATTTCCTCTAAATCTGCCCAGGATCCTTTCCAGATCTCCCAGATCTTTGAGTGCCTGGGTTAAATGAGCGAGTGGAATCTTTTTGATGATATCCTGTTTTTCCCATCTGGATTTTAGAATGGCGGGGTCCGTTTCCGGAAATAAGATCCTTTGTTTTAGAACTCTTTTTCCTTTTGCAGTGCTGCAAAAATTCAAAACTGAAAATAGGGTATGACCCTTATCTTCCTTTTCGTTTTCGATCAGTTCCAAGTTCAGGATGGTTTCTCTGTCCATCTCTAAATAAGAACCAGTTTGTAAGATACGAGGTTCTCTTAAGGTAAGAGTCCCGTCCCTGTAATTTTCTCTAATATAATATTCTAATGTTCTTGTTACCGTTTGGAATGGATCGTTAGAATTTTCTGATCCTACTTTAGTAGCGTCTAAAACAGTTAATTCTCTTTCTCCGAAGTTTTGCCAGGTTCTGATCCTTTCTAAATCTTGAGAGAATACACAAATCTCACTCGGTTTAAATTTTACAAATTCTGATTCTAATACTTGGGTCCTGGAAATTGGAACAGCAAAATGTAATACTTCTCCTGTAGAAACATCTGCCATTCCTACAAAGATCAATGCGGCTTTCGGGACTAGTACACACAGATAATTGTTTTGGAAGCCGGAAAGTAAATGTTCTTCGATTACAGTGCCGGGAGTGATAATTCTCACCACATCCCTGGTCATGAGTTTTGTGTTTCCATCTTCGGGTCTGGATTGTTCACAAACCGCTATCTTCTTTCCTGCAGAAAGCAATCTGGAAATATATCCGTCCTTGCTATGGAATGGGATCCCGCACATCGGAACTGAGTTTTGTCTTTTGGTTAACGCAATGTCTAAGATCGATGAGGCAATCTTTGCATCTTCCAGGAACATTTCATAAAAGTCTCCCATTCTAAAGAATAGAATAGAATCAGGGAACTTGGCCTTGATCTCCAGATACTGCCTCATCATAGGAGTATCCAGAGCTTCCGTTAGATCAGGAGAATTAGTTTCCGTTGTAAGAGAATTGTTTTGCATTTCTAATAAATTTCCGAATGAGTTCCTGATCTTTATTTCCTGGCGAGGATTCTACACCACTAGCCACATCCACTCCGTAAGCCTTAGTTTGGGAAAGTGCTTTTGCGACATTTTCAGGTGTAAGACCTCCCGCAAGTAGATAAGGTCTACGAACTTCTGAAACCTGGTCCCAAGGAAAACTTTCTCCAGTTCCTCCACCAGCACCTAATTTATAACTATCTAATATCAATAAATCGGAATTAAGGAAATGTAAGGAGTCATCGTTTACTTTTCCTCGAACACGATAGGAAATTATTCTGGAATTCTTGTTTTGGTAGAGTGGGGAAGTTTCCCCCGGAGCCAAAGAGTCATCGCTAACGTATTGGACATAGTCGTGGGTCAAATTTTTTAAAATTGATTCTATATATTCGGTTGAAGATTTATAAAAAAGGAATACGATTTTCGGACGTAAAAATGATGGAACTGATGTATATAAATAGGTAATTAGGATTTCAGCTTCCTTAGGGGAAACAAGTCTTGGACTGGAAGAAACAAAATTGATCCCGATTAGATCGGCTCCTTCTTCCACGCAGACTTTCAGATCGTCTACTTTTCGTATTCCGCAGATTTTTACTTTAGGGGTTTGGGACATGGGATTTTTTTTCCGGGACTTTCTTTCTGTTCCGTTTTACGGCTCGAAATATTTCCTCTCTTTTCTATACAAGACCAGGACTTCCCCAAGTCAAGTATGATCGATCATAGATTTTTTCTAGAAGATAAAAGAAGCCTCAGGCTTTTGATCCTGGGAAACAAAGAAGCCGCCGGAGATCCGAACGATCCGAATTTTATTCGGGAAAGGGTAGCTCAGGCTTCTGGAGTCGCGGGTGCCGAAGTATTCTTCATGAATCAGGAACATGGAATAACCATCCTGGAAGCGAACGGATCGCCCAGTGCAGATATTCCTACAGGGGATGCTCTATTTACCACTGAACCTAAAAAGATCCTAGTCGTAAAAACCGCAGATTGTATGCCTATATTTTTTTGGACAGGAAGGCCTGCTCTTGTAGGTGTGATCCATTCAGGCTGGAAAGGAACTCTTGCGGGAATTACAGAAAAGACATTAGCTCATGTGCAGAAAAGATACGGAGTAGATCCGGAACTAGTTCATTTTTATTTAGGGCCTTATGCTACCGGCAAACATTACGAAGTCGGAGAAGATGTTGCTTCTCTCTTTAGGAAAGAAGTTCCGAGTTCGCTAAAAACATTAGAAGAGCCTGGAAAGTTTCTGCTGGAACAAAAAACTTTTTTACTTCATAGGATTAAAAGTCTTGGGATCCAACCTTTTTTGGAAACTGCTGGGGTTTGCACCATGTCTCCCAATTCTAAATTTTTTAGTCATAGAAGGGGAGACACCGGTAGGAACTTAAATTGTATCTGGCTGGAATAAGATTCTAAGCCAAAATCTTAGGATCAAATCTTGATCGTTTTACGAACTGTAGCGTTTGCTTTTTCTAGAACCTTCTCTCTTTTGATCGGTTTTACTAGATAGTCCATGATACCGTCATCAGTTAGAGACTTGATAACTGCAGGAGTGTTTTCGTCAGTGATTACGATTACTCTGGGAAGAACTCCCATTTCTTTCATTTCGTGAAAGGCAGCAAAACCGTCTATCACAGGGAGGTGAAGGTCTAATGTAATCAGGTCCACCTTTCGGTTGTCCTTGTACATGTTCAGGAGCTCTTTGCCAGATTCCGCAAAACCAACCACTTCGTAACCTTCGGATTCCAGGATCTGAGCCAATTGTTTGGCTTGGAATTTAGAATTTTCCGCAATGATTACCTGATAAGGTCTTCCTGATGGAGCTACTCCGCCTTTCATCCAGTCACCGTCCCCGTTAATTCAAGAAATTTCCAGAAAGTTTCATACTTTCAGTATTTATATACGTAAAAATATGAAATTTCCAAGCATCGAATCAATTCCAGGCTTTATAAAACCTTCTCAATTTCTATTCCGATTTCTTCCGTTCCCAAAATTTCGGTGCCTTTCTCGGCGATATCTCTGGTACGTTTTCCTGCGGAAATCACTTTACGGACTGCAGTTTCTATCTTTTGTGCTTCTTCTTCCATAGAGAAAGAATAACGTAAAAGTAGAGCGGCACTCAAAATCTGGGCGATAGGATTTGCAATTCCTTTGCCTGCGATATCCGGAGCGGATCCCCCGGAAGGTTCGTATAAACCGAAACCAGATTCTGAAAGGGAAGCAGAAGGAAGCATCCCGATGGAACCTGTGATGATGGAAGCCTCGTCAGAAAGAATGTCCCCGAACATATTCTCGCAAAGGATCACGTCGAATTGTTTAGGATTTACGATCAGCTGCATCGCCGCATTGTCCACGTAAAGATGGGATAATTGGACGTCAGAAAATTCTCTTTTGTGTAGATCGATCACTACTTCTTTCCAAAAAACGGAAGTGGTTAATACGTTCGCCTTATCGATACTAGTAACTTTATTATTTCTTTTTCTCGCTGCTTCGAATGCAACTCTTGCTGCTCTTTCGATCTCTCTGCGAGAATATCTCATTGTATCGAACGCGAATTCTTCTGCTCCGCTTCCTTCTCTACCTTTTGGCTGACCGAAATAGATACCAGAGGTTAATTCCCTTAAAATCAGAATATCCAGACCTTCTCCAATAATTTCAGGTTTGATCGGAGAAGCGTTTCTAAGTTCAGGATAAATGATCGCTGGTCGTAAATTTGCGAATAGATCGAAATGTTTACGTAAAGGAAGAAGTGCTCCTCTTTCAGGTTGTTTTTCTGGAGGAAGAGATTCCCATTTAGGACCTCCAACAGATCCGAATAGGATGGCATCTGATTCTTCACAAAGTTTTAATGTTTCTTGTGGAAGAGGTCCTCCAGTTTTGTCGATTGCAATTCCTCCTACGAGCGCTTCCGTAAATTGGAAGTCAGAGGCTTTGGAGCCGAGCGCTTTTTTAAGAACGGAGAGGGCCACTTTCATGACCTCGGGGCCGATTCCGTCCCCTGCTAATACGGCTACTTTTTTCATAGAGCTGTTGTTTTCCTTTTTATTTCTGTTCGTCTAGGACGGATTCAAGAATATCCAATCCTTCATTCAAATATTGTGTCGAGATCGTAAGTGGAGGCATGATACGAATTACAGTGTCTCCTGTTGCATTTACGATCAGTCCTTTTTCTAAACAGAGTTCTGCGATTGGTCTAGATGGAACAGTTAATTCTACTCCAATATGAAGACCTTTTCCTCTGATCTCTTTTATGATCTTATTCTTTTGTTTCATTTGATTCAAACGACTGAATGCGATCTCCGAGCATGAGTTTACGTTTGAAAGAACGTCTCTTGTTTGCATGATCCGAATAGTTTCATAAGCAATTGCTGCACCCAAATGGTTTCCACCGTAAGTGGTTCCATGAGTTCCTTTTGCTAAAACGTTTTGGTATTTTTCAGCAACTACTAATGCTCCAATTGGAAATCCAGAACCAAGACCTTTTGCAAGAGCCATTACATCTGGAGAAAATCCGTAAGTTTCGAATGCAAACATGGTTCCTGTTCTTCCGAAACCGGTTTGAATCTCATCTAAGATAAGAAGTGCCTCGTTTTCTAAGGTTAACTCTCTCGCTAAGTTCATATATCCATGAGAGAGTGGAATGATGCCACTTTCTCCCAAGATTGGTTCTGCGATGAATGCTACCACTCTACCTGCAAATCTTTCGAAAGCTTCTACAAGTTCTTCTTCGTTGTTTGGAGAAACGAATTCGATTCCATCCAAAAGTTTTCCAAAGCCTGTATGAAGTTTTTTCTGCCCTGTTAAACTGATCCCAGAAACAGATCTTCCGTGAAAACTTTTCTGCAAAGAAATGATAATCGGATCATGGATCTGCTTTTGTTCAGCGTATGCTCTTGCAAGTTTGAATGCAGCTTCAATTGCTTCCGTTCCTGAATTGCATATAAACACTTTTCCAGGAAAAGTATTCAAGATGAGAAGTTCCGCTAAACGAGATGCTTCTTCCGAATAAAACCAATTGGAAGTATGCATTAGTTTGTCGATCTGGTTGCGAATCGCCTCTATAATATCTGGATCGCTATGACCCAGATTTGTAACCGCAACACCCGCTAAAAAGTCGATGTACTGTTTATTGTTTTGATCGAATAATAATTCGTTTACTCCGTAACGGAAAGCTACAGGGTAACGATTGAATAAGTCTAGAAGATACTTGTCTGTAAGTTCTTTTGTAGTCTGAAAATCTGATGCAGTTTCGTTCATGATAAACCCGCCAATTGTAAAAATAAGGACTCTGTTTCTTTCAATTCTTCTAATAAACTTTCAGTGAGTTTTGGGATCTCAGTTTTGGTCTTAGGAGAAGTCCTGCTTTTGAAAGAAGAATAAATTTTGATCTTAGGTTCAGTCCCCGAGGGACGGATGGTCAGCTTTGCCTGATCTTCTAACTCTAACTGGATCACGTCGGATGAAGGAAGACCCGAAAATGCAGATTTAGAAGCGCTTCCTTTTGCGATCTTGTTCTTAAAATCTAAAAATCCAGTGACCTTTCTTTTGCCTATGGATTTTCCGATCAGATCGTTATTTCTCAGAGACTGGAGTGAATCCTGGATTTTCTTTTTACCTGCAAGTCCTTCTAAGGTTAAAGACTTTAGACTTTCTTGGTACAATCCATATTTCAGATAAACATCGTCCATATAAGATAGAAGGTCTTTTTTTTCGGATAAAACTTCCATGAGTAGAAGTGCAGAAGATAAACTGTCTTTATCTCTCACGAAATCCACTGGTAGATAACCGTAGGATTCTTCTCCTCCGAAAAGGAAATACTGGGTTTTGCTTTTATCCAGTTTTCCCATCACTTCTGCGATAAACTTGAAACCCGTTAGAACATTCTTAAGAGCGATCTTGTTCTTCTTTGCTATCTCAGCTTGCAGGTCAGTGGTGACGACTGTTTTTACAAGAACCGGTTTTTTACCTTTTTTAGGTTTGGAACCGACCTTCTCCGCTAAGTAAGCAGCTAAAATAGAACCGATCTGGTTTCCATTTAGAAGAGCATATCCTCCCTTTGGATTTTTGACCCCAATTCCAAGTCTGTCCGCATCAGGGTCAGTCGCTATAAATGCATCAGCTCCAATCTTCTCGGAAAGTTTTCTGCTCATTTCTAAAGCTTCTGGCTCTTCTGGATTTGGAAATTTAACCGTAGGAAATTCTCCGTCCGGATCTTTTTGTTCCGGAACCAGAGTAACGTTTTTATATCCGAAGTCTTGTAGTAACTTCTTCATATATTTTCCGCCGGTTCCATGGAGTGGAGAATATACTAATTTGGTTTGGGATCTTTCTTTAGGAGTAACCTTAGAAGATACGATCCCGGATTTTTTAAGAGCTTTCAAATAAGAAGAGAAACAATCCTCTCCCGCTTTTTGGACTAACTTCTTGTATTTTGCATCTTTAGAAGAAAGAAATGGGATCTCATTCCAGTCTTGGACTTTATCGATCAACGAGATGATCTTTTTATCATCAGGAGGAGCGAGTTGTTCTCCTTTAGAAAGATAAGCTTTGAATCCATTGTATTCAGGTGGATTATGAGATGCTGTTAGGACCACACCGCCTGTTGCCTTATAATAACGGACTGCATAGGAGAGTAACGGTGTAGGAGCTACTTCTGAAAATAAGATTACCTTTATTCCAAAAGATGCAGCAACACCTGCTGTGACCTCTGCAAATTCTCTGGACCTTCTTCTGGAATCGTATGCGATTACTAAGATTGGTTTTTTGGATTTTTGGACCAGATATCTGGAAAAACCTAGGGCAGCTTTTCCTACGGTAAACTCATTCATTCTACCGATCCCGTTGCCGATCCTCCCTCTCATTCCTCCGGTTCCGAATTCTAATGGCACGGTAAATGCCTCGATCTCTAGACCGTTTGTTTCTCCCTTTTTGTATCTATCTAGGACGGCTTTCGCCTCTTGTTGCACCTGGGGGGAAAACGGGGATTTGGTCCAGGATTCTATGTGGGATTCATTACTCATATATTTCTCTAGTTCACCCTATACTTTGAATAAAAAATCTAGTTCTTCCTGGTTCAAGACGTTTTTTCGCCGATTCTATAAGTATGGAATCTAATGAAATTTCCCGAGAACAACATAGGGAACTGGACTCACTTAGAGCGGTATTAAGGAACATTTCCTTCCTTCTATTTTTACTTTCTGGAATTTTAACATTCGGAACCTTTCTGAAAGAGTCTCCTGGAAAGATTGTAATCCAAGCTGTGTCGGCGGTTCTATTTTTTATATTGGGGATTTTGGGTTACGGGGCTTCTCTATCTTTCCGTAAATCCTTGGTCTTGGAGGAGAAGGACCCGGAGCAGATCTTATTCGCTCTTAAGGACCTGAGATTTTTCTTAAGTGGTCTAGGTTGGATATTACTTGGTCTATTTTTACTCTCATTCTTCGGAGCTTTTGCATTGCTTCTTTCCTGAATGATTAAACTATGATCTGGACGTGAGTTTAAGAGAATTTTTCATAGAAGATCGTCTGGAAAAATTTAGGACGGAAGCTCCCTGCAACCTGGGAGAAAGTGGGATCCGGAATCTAAACCTGGACCAGCTTGCAGAATATCTAAATTTAGATTTGAGGGAGCTCGGAAAACTTTCCTTAGCGGACTCTCCCAATTCAGGAAGAAAAGATCTACGAGAAGAAATTTCAAAACTTTATAAAAACGTTTCTCCTGATCAGGTTCTAGTAACAACCGGAACCGGAGAAGCACTCTTCATTGCATTTCATTTACTTTTACAAAAAGGGGACACAACTTCTTTATTTTGGCCTGCATTCCAGGCATTGTATGAAGTCCCAAAATCACTCGGCGTCAGTCTACAAAAAGTAGATCTTCTTTCCAGATTAGAAAGTAAAGAATTGGGATTTGGAAAAGAGAATCTAAACAAATTATTCCAAAATTCTCCCAAGCTTGTCATATTCAATCATCCTCATAATCCAACCGGTATCATAGCGGAAGAAGAAGATAAAAAAGAACTCCAAAAACTTTCCGGTAATTTTCCGAATTGGATCTTATTTGATGAACATTATAGATTTCTTTCAGAAGAAAAGGATCTGGGTTGGAGTGGTTTTGGAATTTGCGAAAATTCAATCTCAACAGGTTCTATTACGAAATGTTTCGGTGTGATGGGACTTAGGATTGGATGGTTGATTGGCCCTAAGGATTGGATACAAAAAGCAAGATCCATGAAGGATTATTTAACTCATACAGTTTCTCCTATTTCGGAGTTTCTTACTTTAAAACTTTTGCAGAACCGCAAAGTGCTGCAGAGTAAGATCAAAGAATCCCTTCAGGGGAATATGCGAACCTTCACCCATGCAGCGGCAGGCAAACTCCCTGGAATCGAAAGTTTTAAGGAACCAAGAGGAGGTGTGGTTGGTTTTGCAAAATTGCAAAAAGGTTTAGAATCTAGAAAATTTGCAGATCTTCTATATGAAAAAGCAGGAGTGTTTGTTTTACCTTCCTCAGATTTTGAAACAGAAGGTTATATTCGATTAGGATTTGGAGAAACAGAAGAAAGATTTCGTCTTGGTCTAGAGCGTTGGAGCACTTTAGGATCCGATGTAATTGCTCTTTTGAATAAATAAGCGATCTGTCTGTCTCTCGTAAAAGATTCAGATTCCAATGTAAAATAAGATTTTCCTAGAAATACATGAGGACTTTCTAATATACTTTCGAAGTTGGAATTTTCCCTGGCCGGTTTCCAGGTCCATTCTAAATCTCTTATCCCAATTTTTAAGGTTTCCCCTTGGATTTTCCAGTGTGTTTCTCCGGTTCTAAAAGCCAATCCTTGTCTTAGTCTGGGCTCTTCTTCTTTTAAAAGATCAGGTGAGATCCAAACTCCGAGAGGAAATAATAAAGGTCTTTCTGGATCTATCTCTTCTTCCTTTGTGTGACCGTAAACCCAGACCTCAGTTCTATACACTCTGTTTGGGCTTGGGAATGTATCCTCGTATAAATTTCCCAATTGGTGAGATAGAACTCTCATGGATTGGATCCGAACCTTCCATTTTCCTGGTTCTCCCACGGGAAGAACCGATTCAGGCAAACAATCTTGGAACAGATCAGCAGGAACTGAGGTCTCCCAAATTACGAATGGAGAAAGTGTAAGGGTGCTTATTTGAGGAAACCAAACTTCCCAGAAATATGGTTTGTTTCGTAGATGGAAATTTTCCTTTTTGTGGACCTTCTTTTTTGTTTCCTCTTGGAATAAATTTTCTCCAGGATGAAATGCTCTGAAAGAAGGATCTGATTCTTGGATCTTGGATTTCCAAGGGAGGAAAAATAATAGAGACCAAAGGGAAACTTTGTGTTTTCGGACTCGGTGGAATTTTCTTTTTGCGTTTGGAAAAATCTCTTCTGTTTCGGTTTCAGTAAAGGAGAAGGGTGGTAGGTTCTCTGACCAGTCTTCGGTCGTGGCAGATTCCTTTCCGTTTAAATTCCGAAAATTCCTGGAATGGGACTCACTTGTAACGTAAGGATCCAATCTTTTTTGGAGTCTGATCTTTCCCGCTTCCCATTTGATGGAAAGGTGGAAAAAGGAGGACCGGAACCAGGAGAAAATTTTTTCTTTTAAACTTTTTAGTCCGATCATTCTTGGAGATAGGTTAGTAGATAGAGTTGGGAAAGGCAAGCCTAACTTCCCCTAAAAAAAGGAAAGAAATATGGGAAGAACGTCCTTAGAACATGATGAATTTTTACGATCCATAGATGCGTTCCATCTAAGGGTTCTTGCGGAGATTGATTATCCTCAATCTTTGTTTAGAGAAGGAAAGATCCAGGATACAATTTGTTTATTCGGATCTGCTAGGATCTTAAGTCCGGAAGAATGTAGAGAGAAGGAAACCAGAAATCTCTCCGAATCAGAAAAGAAATTATTCCTAAAACAAAAAGAGATGTCCGTATACTACGAGGCAGCTCGTAAAACTGCAAGTCTCATCACTGCTTGGGGAAAAGAAATTTCAAAGGATACCAGAAGAATGGCTGTCTGCACTGGTGGCGGACCTGGTATTATGGAAGCCGCCAATCGTGGAGCCAAAGAAGCAGGTGGACCAAGCCTTGGTTTAAATATCAGACTTCCTTTCGAACAATTTGTGAATCCATATGTGGATCCTGAAGTGAGTGTAGAATTTCATTATTTCTTCATGAGAAAACTTTGGTTCTTACGATTGTCCATGGGAGTCGTGGCTTTTCCCGGAGGATTCGGAACTGTAGATGAATTATTCGAGACCTTGACTCTTATCCAAACAGGTCGGAATAACCGCAAGATCCCTGTCATTCTATACGGGACCAAGTTCTGGAATGATATATTCCAATTAGAAAATATGAAAGAATATGGACTTATTGATCCAGATGATCTGAATCTAATCACTTATTGTGATACTCCTGAAGATGTCCTAGAAACATTAAAGAAGAAGGTCCCACTGGATGGAGATTAGGCCTAAAACGGGGAGAAATTCTAGGATTTTTCCCAAATCTTTTTGGTTTCCTTGACATAAGCATCTTATAGAAAACTATGGTCTTCAGTATGGCCAGAAAATGTGTTGTGACAGGGAAAGGAACGATATCAGGAAACAATGTTTCTCACTCTCACCTTAAAACCCGTAGATCCTGGAAAATCAACCTAATCAAAAAACGTATCTTCTTAGAAGATGAGAATCGTTGGGTAACCGTTCGTATCTCTACCCGTGCTTTAAGAACCCTTAAAAAGAAAGGGATCAAAGCTGCGATCAAAGATAACGGCGAATCACTAAAAGCACTTGCTCCCAAAAAATACGTCGGAATCCAAAAAAAGGCAGTCTAGTCCTTCTTTTTCCCCGACCCCTGAATATGTTTCTCGAATTTACTTCCTTCTCAGGAAGGAATTCGGGGACGTAAATTCTCCTCTCCAATATTCCAAAGACTACGAATTTGCTATCTCGGTAATTCTTTCCGCTCAGTGTACTGACGAAAGAGTAAACCAGGTTACTCCTATTCTTTTCAAAGAACTTCCTACATTGGAATCTCTTGCTTCTGCTCCTTTAAAGAAGATAGAAAAGTTAATTTATTCTACTGGTTTTTATAAGAATAAGGCAAAGTCAGTTTCCGGTTTTGCGAACCTTCTTCTAAATGAATACGACGGTAAATTGCCTAAGAGTATCAAGGAACTGATCAAACTTCCTGGTATAGGAAGAAAAACTGCAAACGTTGTATTAAATGAGATCCATCATATATCCGAAGGATTCGTGGTGGACACTCATGTTAAAAGGATCTCCAAAAAGTTAGGTCTTACCAAACAAACAGATCCTGTAAAAGTGGAGAAGGATCTAATGCAAAATATTCAGCCCGAATATTGGATGGATCTGTCCTTGTATTTTATATTTTTAGGAAGAAAATACTGCAAGGCGCATAAGACATTTTGCGAGACATGTATTCTTAGAAAAGAATGTCCTTCTTCCACTTCACCAAAAGATTAAAGAGGTCAAAATGAACTCAGAAGTATTTTTAGATGAAAAAATCCAAGGAATGGAATTAAGCACTCAACATATAGTCATGTCCAGGGACTTAAACCAACATGGATTCCTTTTCGGAGGACAGATGTTAGCATGGATCGACGAAGGTTGTGCAATGTTTGTCATCGAAAAAATTGGATATTCTAATCTTGTTACAGTGACAATGGATAATGTTATCTTTAAGAGTCCTGGATTACTTGGTGAGATCATTCAAATTTTTTCTAAAATAGAGAAAGTAGGAAAAAGTTCTATCACCATCCGAAGTGCAGCCATCGCAAAAAATCAGAAGAAAAAAGAAATCAGGGAGATCATAGATTGTAGGGTGACCTATGTCTGTTTGGATGATTCCGGAAAACCATTCCCTTATTTCAGTCAATTTGATCCGGAAGAATTTTTAAAAAGATAAAATGGCCGTTCTATTCCCGGTCTCTCCGGAAAAAGCGAACCTTCTTCTTTCCAGAATGCGAAAGCTTGGGATCAAAGAATCCGATCTGGAAGAAACTTTTGTAAGAAGTGGAGGCAAGGGTGGTCAAAACGTAAACAAGGTTTCGACTGCCGTCCGATTGTTTTATAAAAAAACGGGTCTCGAAATTAAATGTTCCATTCATCGCACCCAAGGTTTAAACAGATATAAGGCGAGAATTCTTTTATGCGAAAAAATAGAGGCCGAAATTTTCGAAACCTCTAAGATAGAAGATCCTAAACTTACAAAGATCAGAAAGGCCAAGGCGGATAAGGCAAGAAAAGCCAAAAGAAAGGCTGCTTCCAAAACTTTGGCAGGTCTAAAGAGAAAAACCTCTTCTGAAGATTGGAGCGAAGAATATTA
This sequence comes from Leptospira saintgironsiae, assembly GCF_002811765.1. NCBI lineage: Bacteria > Pseudomonadati > Spirochaetota > Leptospiria > Leptospirales > Leptospiraceae > Leptospira > Leptospira saintgironsiae. Next base: position 403,044 of record NZ_NPDR01000003.1, read on the forward strand.
AACCATGCCTGAAGTGATCAATCATACTCTGATTGTAGAAAAACTCAAAAACCTTACGGGTTCTCCTGGATGTTATCTTTGGAAGAATTCAGAAGGAGAGGTGATCTATGTAGGCAAGGCCAAAAATTTAGATAAAAGGATCCGTAACTATTTAAAAGAAAAACAAACGGACCTTAAAACTAGATATCTTCAGAGAGAAATTTTTGATTTGGATTGGTTTGCAACTTCCAATGAAAAAGAAGCTTTAATTTTAGAAGCTACTCTGATCAAAAAACATAATCCTAGATATAATGTTCGTTTAAAGGACGATAAAAAATATCCATATATCTGTGTTTCCCTTTCGGAACCTTATCCGATGGTGTTTATCACTCGCAAAATAAAGGATAATGGTGATAGATATTTCGGTCCTTTTACAGATGTTAGGACTACTCGGGAAATTTTAGATGTGATACTTCGAATTTTCCCAATTCGAAAAGTTAGGCAAAAACTTCCACTTCCTAAGCCTAAACGTCCTTGTTTAAATTTCCAAATGGGAAGATGCCTCGGTCCTTGCCAAGGAACAGTTCCAGAAGATGAATATGCAGTTATTGTAAATCAGATAATTCAGTTCTTAGAAGGCAAAAAAGAAGTCCTGGCAAACGAACTCACCAAACGAATGGATGAGTATTCCGGAAAAATGGAATTCGAGATTGCTGGCAGATACAGAGATATGTTAGGAAGACTACAGATCTTCCGACAAAAACAAACTGTGGTAAGTATGGATGGTGGCGACGAGGATATCATCGCATTCGCTCGCAAAGAAGACGAAGGACAAGTTGTTCTTATGGAAGTTCGAGGCGGTCTTTTAGATAATAAAAAGTCTTTTCCTTTGCAAGGTGTGCAGAATTCCACAGAAGAGGAAATATTAGCTTCCTTCTTCCGAGATTATTATATGGGAGCAGGAATGATCCCTGCAAGTATAGTTGTTCCCTTTGGCTTAAAAGAAGAAGGGGAAACTGTGTTAGACTTTCTGCAAGAGAAAACAGGTTTCCGACCTAAATTAAGATTTCCGAAAGCAGGCGAGAAAAAGTCTCTCTTAAAGATCGCAGAAAAAAATGCGGAACTTGGACTTACAGAGAGGCTTCTCGCAACTCATTATAAAGACCAAACTGTAGCTTTAAAAGAAATACAAGATATGTTCCAACTAAAGGAACCACCGCATATTATAGAATGTTATGATATTTCCCATTTCCAAGGATCCTTCCCTGTGGCGAGTGGTGTGATGTTTGTAGAAGGAAAACCGTTCAAACAAGGTTATAGAAAGTATAATATTCGAGGTTATGAAGGGATCAATGATCCAGGAATGATGCATGAGGTAATTTCCAGAAGATTACAAAGGATCATCAATGAAGATGGTGTGATGCCTGATCTAATCGTAATTGATGGAGGTCCTACACAGCTCGGCAGAGCTTGTGAGGCAGCAGTAGAAGCTGGCGCTGCAAATCTTCCAATGGTAGGACTTGCCAAAAAAAGAGAAGAGATCTATTTTCCTGGAGAAAGTTCTCCATATAGTTTTGATATGAATTCACCTGGGATGAGATTACTTCGCCATCTTCGGGATGAGGCCCACAGATTCGGAGTAGAACATCATCGTTCCAGAAGAAATCGTGAAGCTTTAACAGGCCTTATCAGAGAAGTTCCTGATATTGGTTTAAAAAGAAGTAAACTATTACTACAATCTTTCTCAGGCCAGAAAAAGATAGAAGATGCGAATATTGCAGAACTAATGAAAGTCCCAGGCATTGGAGAAGCACTCGCAGAAAAAATTTATAATTATTTCCATACTTCTGCAAACCAAAGCAGTGAGACAGGTGGAATCATAATTCCGGAAAATTCGAACTCTAACTCCTAAAAATCGCAAGTAAGAAGTTTTTCCCCAGACAAGTAGCTCTGGAGGGAAAAATGCGAACAATACTAACGGCTTTCTGCCTAATCATCTTTTTCATTTTAGCTTCTTGTAAAGAAAACTCATCTTCCGAGTTATATTTGGAAGAATCAGATAAATCTATAGAATTCCAATATGATCCAACCATCACAAAAGATTCACGACTTGTTTCAGATATGGTCCAAGAGAATGGCCGTACATGTTTTGTTTCTGGAGAAGATCCTAATTATAAGATCCGGATATGTATTCACGAAGATGGAATTTCAGAATTTATGCAAATTCTATCTGCTTGGAAAGAAGGGACACTTGTTTCTGAATTTAGTTCAACCCTTTCGGATAATTCAGGCTATAAAATAGGGACTTATCCTTTTTCTGGAATTAAGACGAAGGTAGAAGGTTCCAAATTTGCTATAATTGGAGATAGAAAACTTAGATTCTCAGGCGACGTTGCTTTAGTTTGGGACAGGGGGAATTTTAATCTCAAAAATCATTTTAAGAATTTTAATATATTCACATTTTCGAATGGAGAATCACTTTTAGTTTTGTCTCCTTCTGGAGAATCTGAAGTATATCTTGGGATTTCTTTTAAAGATCAGACTTTAGAAAAAGAAATCCAAAATCTGATCCTTACCAAAAATCAAATTGGATTAGATACCTGTAATTCTTCTCTTCCTATTATCACCGAAATTTTCGGAGAAACAAATTCAAGTTTGGGAAGATGGATTGAGATTTATAATCCGTATACATTCCCAATTTGCGAAGAAGGTTTGGAATTTAATTTATTGGGAAATAAAACTTCACTTCATCAAACAACGGGTTTTTTATCACCACATGAGACTCGGATCTTTGCAGAGGATATTGCTTCTTTAGAAAGAATTTCACTTTCAGGAATCAAATGGGGAGACCTGAAGAAGGTTGGCAAATTATCACTTAGCCGGGCAGATCAAACTTTCGAGTTTAATCTTCCTGGAACTGGATACTTATTCGGAGATAATTATTATTCATGGAAGGGTGGCTCTTTCTCAACTTGCGAAACTATTTCTAAGTTTTGCATGGATCCCGGCAAGAATTACACCTCAGCTTTAGAAAGTGAATATGCATGTGATCCAAACGATTTTGAATTAGAGGAATTAAATCCGAATGGATTAGTGCACAAGGGCGTTCTTCAGTCAGATTGGAAATATCTAGATCTGATCTATAAAGGAAACGAAATCTGTGAACCTTCTTCTTTAAAAATTAGTTGGGGAAAAAATCTTTTTCCAATTCAGATTTCTAGAAAAATTTCTTCAGGCGAGATTATTAGCTTAGGGAATCTACCTTTTCTATTAGGAAATCCTTCTTATTCCTTTTCGATTTTTAAGACTGTTACTATTAGCGATATTGTTTCCCTTTCTAATTCTTTAGGAAAGGAGAAGGTTCTCTGGGATGGGATTTTTCGCACTTCTAAAGGAGTTCCTACCCGTATTGTACTCCAAAAAACAAATGGAGAAACTGTAAGTATTTGTTTTGAAAATGGAAAGGCTCTTCTTCATCCGAATTCAACTGATCCTGCTTTTCCACAATCAGCCGTCGCCTTTGAAAATCCTAGGACTTCTGCCTCTATTAAGTTTTGCAAAAGATCAGAGAATTTAGGCAAAGCAAGATTTTCAGAAGTTTCTTGGATGGGTTCTTACCAAGGAGTTGATCCAATTTCAAAAGATAAGTTTTTGGAATTTGTATCTGTTACTGAATATTCGCCTGACTCTATATATTTAGAAATTGTCCCAGGTGCTGGAACAACAGTTTCTATTCTTCTACCTTTGGAGAAAGAAGGTTTAACCTTACTCTCTTCTGGAAAATCGACTTGTTTCCCTCAAACAGAGTTTTCGAAGGATGTAAGTTTTAGTTTACCATCTTCCGGATCGAATCTCCTTAAAATCTATGATCCTTATACTGGAGAATTATGGGATGAGTTTGCTTATAGTTCTTCTGGGCCGGGTGTGAATGATACCAAGAATAAGATTCGAAAATCAGCATATTCTAAAATGGAATCCGGTGCGAGGATTTGGTCAGCAAGTTCTTATTTAGGTAAACCTTATCGTGATCCAAGCTGTCCTTTGACGGATGCTCATCCTGGAATTTCGGAATAAGAAGGGTGGCTCATGAAAAGAATCTTCCTCTTATTTATATTTTTATACGCACAACTCATATCATCAGAGGAAGCAAAACAATCTTCTTTAGAGATATATTTTCAGTGGATCTTGTTTCGTACGCAAGGACGGATCTCGGAAGAAAAAGAAACTTCACGAATTTCTGCATTAGCCTCTCCTGCTGTATTGGGATTCAAATTTGAGAGAAATAATGAAAAATTTCAAACAAACTTAGAATGGAATCTAATCAGTACTCCTAATTCAGGTGTTGTACTTTTACCAGGGAGGAATTCATACTTTGGAATTTTGTACAAAGGATTCTTATGGGGAGCAGGAAGAAAATCAGACGTCGAGGAATTTCCCGCCTGGTCTTCTTGGAAAGATGGAGTAGAAGGTTTATTTGCAGAAACTGAATTGGATCATATCAAGATCAGATTTGATATTTTGGATCTATATAGAGGATTCCCTTTATTAGAAAACCAATGGTTGAAACTGCAGGGAAGAGAATATTTACTTCCGAAACAAGCAAGAGATGAATTAATTTCGGAAAAGGATACGGTGTTTTCTTCCCAGTCTAGGTATAGGGCTGGGATAAGTCTGACAGGAAACAAAGAAGATCATTTTCTGTATAGACTTAAGGTGCGTTATCTTTCCTTGGGCGACTGGGGTAGATTCGGATCTGATACGAAAGAATCCAAGTCTGAAAGTATAGAAGGAGACAAAGACTACCTTGTAGAATGGAAACTAGGACTTGGATTTATATGGAAATATTTTTATATTTCTGGGGACTTCTTTCTTTCCAGAGGGATCGATAAAACTGGATATCATCTCTCCCGTGCTGAAAGATCTATTCCAATCAGTGGAGAAGCTCTCCGATTTGATTTAGGATTTTATAATACATACGGAAAAATTTCCTTTTTTGGTTTTTTACCTGATAGAGAAAAAAGATCTTCTCAGGGTGAAATTTTAGAAATGGGTTTTGTTGGAATGGGTGCTTCTCCCATTTCAAATCCTATCTTACAACAAGTCTGGGGATTTTATCCGGCAGCTTGGATCACAGACAGAGGTTTGGAAAGAGAAGAAACAAATTTTCCAGGTAAACGTCCCGCAAATCTATTTGGTTGGAAAGCAGAAGGAAAGTTTTTCGGGATATCACCGAGTGTCCATTTTACTTATATAGGGTTTTTAAAAGAAGAAAATTCTTCTTCCGGTCTTTGGACAATTTCTTCTAAGAATATGCAAAACAAATTCCTGAGAGAGGTAGGTGTAAGTATTGCCTGGTCTCCTCTGGAAGATGATTCTTCAAAGATTGAATTAGATTTAGGCGGTTTTGAATCAGATTCAATAACAGGACTTAAACAATGGTACATGCTCTTTCGTATAGTAGGAGTTTGGAGATGAAGAAGTTTTGTTTTTTCATACCTATCATTCTTTACTTCCTATACTGCGAAAGAACGGAAGAAGAAGTTTCGCTATTTTGGGAAGATGAATTATATCCTAAGGTGTTCTTTTCCTATCCTGGGAGATTTGTTCCCATCGGCAAAAAGAGAAATGTCCGAGATGAGATACTACGTATTATCCGTGAGACTAAACATTCTATCTATATGCATATTTATTCATTCGATGATCCAGAAATCGAATTTGAACTTTTGAATGCAAATAAAAGAGGAGTTCGTTTAGAACTTATGGGAGAATGGGGAAAAAATTACCCAGGCTCTATTTTACCTTTTTTGAAATATTGGAAGGGAACGGGGTTACAACATACAAAGGTGTTGGTTGGAGATCATTCGTTGGTGTTTATGGGGACAGGTAATTTTACATATTATGGTTTGGAACAGGACCATAATGCGTATTTAGAATTTAAACTGAATTCAAAAGACTGGGAAAACTTTCATTCATTCTTAAAAGAAGAATATCCATTTCCTATTTTAAAAATTGGAGGATTAGAATTTTGGAATTCTCCTCAGGAAGGGAATTTGGTCCAAAATAGGCTTTTGGATTCTGTTCTTTCGTCTCAAGATTCGATTCAATATCTCATTTTCGATCATTACGATCCAATTTTAAGTTCGGGATTTACTCGAGCGAATCACGGATTTATCAGCGGAGTTTATAATCGTCCCGTGGATCCGGAAGGGAAAATTCTCTCAAAGCTTCCAGGAATTGAGATCATGGAAGATGGTAACGAAGATATTCTAGATGATCCCACAATCGGTAAAGGAGGACTTCTTCATCATAAAACTATGATCTTGGATGATATAGAAGTATTGACTGGATCTTATAATTATTCTTTGAGCGCAAGGGATTCTAACAGAGAAATTTTGATCCGAATAAAAGATGCAAGGATTGCCAAAGAGTTTAAGCAAGAATGGGAAAATATAACAAACAAATCCAAACTTGTAGAAGTTTCGGAATCAAATTTGCCACTTAATACAGATAACAATCATAATTACGATTCTGAAACTGATCAGATTTGTAGATCTCAACTCCAACCGGAAGATTCATTTTTAGAGATTGGATTTGCTTGGTTTCGCTGGAATAATGTCTATCGGTGGAAGGAAGAATCTTGTAAATCTATTGCAGATTATGAATCGATTAGCTCCCGGTCCTTTGGGGGAAAAGGTGAATTTCCAAAAATAGAAGCAGAGAATTTAGGAATTCAATCATTCGCAAGAAACGGAACTAAAGTCCTTTCTCTTCCTAAATCTGTTTTGATGCAAGAATTTCATTCTACAATTTCGAAACCTAATATCTTCTTAAGACCTTCTCAATTTTTAGGATCTGCTGGTGCCTGGGTTTTTCCAAACGAATCTGAACTTAGCGCGCTTCTCTCCGAAAATTCTCCTCAATATGTTTGGCTTTTAGAAAGAGGAAAACTTCCGAAGAAACTAGGAATCGAAGTGGAAGATGGGGTGTATTATCTCGCTGAAAGTATAAGTTCTAATTCAGGTGTTGCAATAATTGAATATGAGAACTTCGGTCTTTACTTTTGTTATAAATCCGCCAATTATAATCTGAACTGGCCAGAGCAGATCTTATTCGCAGCTTACAATTTTAAAGAAGGCAAAACTTCTTCAGATCAATATTCTAAATCCGACCTGGAATTTTTTGCTGAACAAGGACTTCAGACTCAAAGAAGGAAACAATTATGTGTTATCTCTCTTTGAGATCAGAACTTCTCCTTTTACGAAAAGACCTAATAAAATCCAAAATAGAATTACTACTTCGTCGTCTTGGAAATAACACTGGAACAGACCAGACACAAAGAACCCAATTAGTCCGTAAAAGAATAATAGTTGCTGAAAGTCTTGTTTGGATTGGAATAGATAAGCAATTAGAATTGCACCTAATACCAAATAGATCAAAGCAGCTGGAATTCCGAACACTGACGCCAGATGGAAATAATCGTTATGAGCATGTCCTCTTTGTGTAACTTCGTAAAAATAGGAGAGTTCAGAATATTCTTCTGAATGAGCTATTCTTACGTTTTCGATCTCTTTATTATAATTTCCCGGGCCAACTCCTATGATAGGATGTTCTTGGATGAGTGGAAAACTGGAATCCCAAATGAATGTTCTTCCGGAGTCAGTATGTTTTTCTTTTCCAAAAAGTGGACCTATAACTTTTTTGCCTGCTGGGCTGAATGCTAAAACAAGACCGATCAAAAATAAGAGCCCTAAAAATAGGGAAGCTCCCTTTATTAAAAAGGATTTCGAAAATTCTTTTCTGATAAAGAATAAATGAACACCCGCAAAAAAGATACTTACGCCGGCTCCGATCATGCTAGATCTCGCTTGATTCAATAAGAATACTAAACAGTATAAAAATAGTAAAAGTCCTGCTAGTAGGATTTTCTTTTTGTCACCTTGGATCAAAGTCCTTAGAAATCCAAAAACCGCAAAAGCGGAGAAAAATTGTAATAAACCACCAAAGGTCAAATGAGTGTTCATTAAACCTATGGAGATGTAAAGAGGAATGGAAGAAAGTGAGCCTAGTGGATGGGTGAATCTATAACTGCTGGAAGTTTTGTATAGATCACTAATAAGTCTGGAAAGTCGGACTGGAGTAAATCCTCCTGCGACTCCTGTGAATACTAAAAGTAGAAAAAGCCAGAAGAGCGCTCGATAAACTTTTGGTAAATCGTCCTTTGTAGTAAATCCTACAGAGAGTAAGCCGAAAAAAAGGAAGAAGTCTTTAAGTTCTCCATTCCAAGCAGCCTTTGCATATCCGCTAGAATTGTCTAAAACCAGATGGATCAGAAATACGATCCCATACCATAGAAACAGAGAAATAGAAATTTTAGAAACAGGATGATTTGGTAGGATCTCCTTCCAATTTCCGCTTTTCACTTGATCCGCTAATCCAAAACAAAAGGAAAGAATCAGAAATCCCTGGCTGAGGCTGACCGAAATTCCTATGGAAGGAAGGGTTGCGAGTAAACAGAATAGATGTGCCTTTTTTAAAAACTCTTTCATCTGGATTCTGGAAATAATCTCACTCATCTATTCTTTGTAAATTCGATTATTTTTCACATAGATTTCTGTAATGGAGTGGTAAAATCCATATTGTGGAGGAGATTGGTTCCGCATTAGGAACCTAGATGAAGATTCTTTATTTTTCGGACACGTTTTTACCCAAAATAGATGGGGTCGCTATTTCTATGAGAAATTTTGCGGAAGCCCTTGCCGAAAGAGGACATGAATTTTTAATTTGTTGTCCACGTTATGGAGAAGGTGATTTCGATAAAATGGGAGATCATATTCGTCTGGAAAGATTCAGAAGTGGATATTTGCCTAGTTACCCTGATATCAAAGTTGTTTTACCTTCTCCTTCTAAAATAAAAAGAGCAATCAAAGAATTCCAACCTGATCTGGTGCATATCCACACTCCAGGGCTTATGGGAGTCTACGGGATCAATGCTACTGAAAAGTATGGGATCCCAAGTATTGGGACCTATCATACATTGATGTCTGAACAGGACATGTATCTTTCTTTCTATCGTCTTTTGAAATTGGATAAACTTTTCATGAGAATTGGAAAGTTGAACAAGAAGATCAAGATAAAGGATTTAGTGAAGTTTGAAAAATTAGATAAGTTCAATATCCGTAAAAAGATCATTCTGAAAATTACGAATAATTTATACGATCGTTGTGACCTAATTATTTCTCCTTCTCACTTGATCAAAAAGCAGTTAGAAGAGTTTGGATTAAAGAAACCTGTGGCTGTTATATCAAATGGTTTGGATCTTTCTCAATTTAAAGGAAGTCCTAAAACTCTTTCGGAAAGTCCTAAACTTCTGCACGTCGGTAGGATCTCCTACGAGAAAAACTGCGATGTAATCATTAACTCTTTCAAATTGATCATTGAAAAGATCCCTTCGGCTACGCTAACAATTATAGGGGATGGACCTGCTTTAGCTTCTCTTAAGGTTCAAGCTCAGAAATTAGGCATAGACCAAGCAATTACTTTTACTGGTTTTATAGATAGGGCAGAACTTCCGAATCATTATCCGAATTACGATCTGTTCTTGACTGCTTCTACGATGGAAACACAGGGACTTGTAATTTTGGAATCTGTTGCTTGCGGACTTCCTGCGGTGGGTGTGGATTCATTTGCAATCCCAGAACTCGTCCATGATGGTGTGAATGGATTTATAGCAAAACCATTCGATGTAAGAGATATCGCGGATAAAACAGTTCGTATTCTAGAAGATCCTACAATGTATGCTTCCTTCTCCAAGGAATCCTTAAAAATTTCTCAAAACCACGAGATGAAAGCATGCGTGGATAGAATGGAAGAAGTATATAAATCAGTTGCAGAGCAAAAGAATAAGAAGAAGAAAAGATCAATATTAAATACGATCTTCTCTTTGGATCCTTTCGGGATCTTAGGCTGATCAGAAAAGTGTATTAATATTCTTGATGACGTTGATCCTTTTGATCACGTCTTCTGGAGTAATTCTTTCCATACAGGCAAAGTCTTTTCTATAACAAGTCGTATTTCCGTAAATACTGCACGGCCTGCAAGGCAGATCATCTATTTGTAAAACTCCAGTGTCTTCCTGGCCGAAAGGTGCAAATCCAGAAAGTGGGTGAGTAGTCCCGAATAAAGCGATCACAGGGCGTTTTAGAAGTGCTGCGATATGGATATTAGAAGAATCCATTCCGATAATCACATCCATTCTTTCCATAATACCCAATTCGCCTCGTATTCCAAGTTTACCACCGGAAACGATTGTCATGGATTGGTCCCCATTTCTCCATTCTTCCATTTGAACTGCTTCTTGCGACGAACCGAATAAGAAAATTCTAATATTAGGAAATTCCTCTTTTAGTAGCCTGAGCAATTCTAGGCTTTTTTCTAAAGGCCATTCTTTCAATTTATGACCTGCAAAAGGTGCATAACCCACCCAGAGTCCTTCTTTTTTGTCTATCTTTCTTGCAAGAAGGAAGTCTTTTGCATAAATTTTGGATTCAGGATCCACATTGATCCAAGGGCCTTTTCGTACGGTCGCAGGAAAACCTGCTTTTTCAAAAACTTTAAGATATCTGTCTACAGTGTGAGGAAGTTTGCGCAAAACCTTTCTGGTTTTACGGATCTGGCGCATTTTTTCTCTTCTTCCCTTGATAATCCTAAAAACGGAAACTCCTCTGACCCAAAAGAAAAAACTAATAAAGCGAGATCTAACACTAGAGTGTAGGTCTACGATCTTTTCATATGGACCAAGTTTATTCAATTCTTTGAATAAACGATATAATCCGGATAGACCTTTATACTTTTTAAGATTGATCCCGATTACATGAACATTCGGGATATTATAAAAGAAGGGAGCATAATTCCCTCTAGTAACAACCGTGAGTTGTATATTCGTATACTTGGCGGCTACGGCGATTAATGCCGGAGCCATCAAGGCGACATCTCCCATCGCTGAGAATCTTAGCACCAAAAGATTCATGCTTGTTTTGTATATAAGGATGGGTTCAGATTTTTGTCGTTATACATTTTCATCTGCCTATACACCTTATAGAATTTATCTCCTTTAGATAAATCGTCCAGAAGTTCATCCAGACATTTGGAAAGATCAGTCCTTTGTTCTAGCAAAACATTCAACTTGTTTTGGCAAGTTTGGATATGTTCAGGACTCACATCCTTTCTTTCCGTTTGTTCTTTCATGTGATAAATTTTGAGTTCCAGGATGCTCATCCTGTCAATCAGCCAAGCAGGGGTTTCTGAGTTCATTCTGGCATTTGGCTTTCTTTCCACGGACTTATACATCGCAGAAATTTGATCATCAATCTGCTCTACTAAATCAGTTCTCTCCTGGTTCAAAGCGTCTATTTTTCTTTTGAACTGGACAAGCTCCTTGTCCGGAAGGTCAGGTCTTCGGATTTCGTCTTCCACATGCCATTGGATGGTATCTATTTGGTTTTTTTGGTAAAATAGGAACTCAAGGGAAGGTTGTGGGAATGGATTTGGAGAAAGAGTTTCCTCTTTATGCCAGTCCGTGACGGAATTTTTGAATATCTCAACCACTTTGGCCGATTCTAACTTCATCGGAGCTAGAATTTACGTGATAGACCAAAAATCAAGAGGATTTCCTACTATCGGTCCGTCGGCTAATACCAGAGTACGATATAGTTCCGCTTTACAAAATAAATTTCCCAGGTTAGGATTTTGCCCGCATGAAAAAAATAGTTCCTCCGGAAGCGTTGCAATTTTTAGCGTCTATCCCCTTATTCAAGGGTCTCCCGAGAAAATTACTAGTCTTACTCTATGGCCATATAGAAGAACGAAACGTTCATAATCACACAGTCATTTATTATAAGGGAGAGATCTCCAAGGAACTTTACATAATCCGACACGGAGAAGTAATGATGACCTTGGGAGAGGCAGGCAAAACGGTTCGTTACTTGGGAGAAGGTGACGTATTCGCGGAGAATAGCGTTCTAACAAGAACAGCTCACACTGGTTCTGCAACTGCAATCCTGGATACATTATTATACGTTTTAGATGGAGAATATTTCCTCAAATTAGCCGCAAAAGAAAGAGTACTTTCTCAAAACTTAATGAGGCTGATGGGAATGAGAATGAGAGAGGTGATGGAAGATTCTTCCAGCCCAATGCATTCTCCTAGAAGGCTTGTATGCCATATTCCTATAGAAGAAGTAGAGGATTTTAAAGTTCATCTAGAGTCAATTGTGGATAATGGTAGGAAGTCCCACGAAGGCCATGTTTCCCTTTTGAGAATGGATACTTTCAAAGGAAAATCAGTCTCTGAGATGATCAGAACAATCGCTCAATTGAGAAAGAAGTCTTCTATACTACATCTGTATTTTAAAAATCCGGAGATCCAACCAGAGTTAGATAAGATTGTTCAACAATGTGATCAGATCGTTTTCTGGGAAGAAAAACCGGAAAGAAATCTAAAACAGAAAAGTGAGATATTAGGTTATTGGGAACCAAGAATACGAAATTTTTCTGGAAGGACTTCTCGCATTATTGTATCCGAAAACGGATTAAGAAAACATGAAGAGTCCGCCAACCAAAAGATATTTTATAAGGGGGAGACATTTGCCAGATATTTGGTATCGAGGACCCGAGGAATTGCATTGGGCGGAGGAGGAGCAAGAGCACTTGCTCACGTGGGCCTTTTAAAAGTTTTAGAAAGAGAAGGGATCCGTTTTGATTTTGTAAGTGGTTCTTCTTTCGGTGCGGTGATCGGAGCATTATATGCAAGGGGAGAAAGCACCGATTCTATTTTCAAAATGATCGGTAAGTTTTTTGGAGGAATAGAAAAACCATTCGATCCTACCATCCCGCTCATTTCCTTTTTCAAAGGTAAAAGAATGCTTAGAATGTTAAAGGATGCATTCGGAACCCAATTGATAGAAGATCTAAAAATCCCGTTTGCGACTTCAGCCGTGGATCTTCATAGCGGACAAGAATATGTAATGGACCAAGGACCCGTCTGGGAAGCGCTCGCTGCTGCAATGAGTTTACCAGGGATGTTTCCACCTGTATTCAAAGGTGATCATCTTTTGATAGATGGTGGAGTGATCAATAATGTGCCGGAAAACTTGATTAGAAGAAAAGGTGCGGATGTGATCTTATCTGTGAACGTTTCTCCCCTTAGAGACGAGGGGATCGTGAGACTTTTGGAAGATAGAAAGGTAACCGGAAAATCATTTTTTAAAAATCTTTGGGAAGATATTACTTATCCTCCAATTCTAAAGATTATGGCTAGAGCGATAACATTAGAGGGAAGAGAGATTACTAAATTGAGGAAAGAAAAAATGGATCTTTTTATCAATTTGCATATCGAAGAATTCGCATTTACAGATTTTGGAAAATATAAGGAAATCATTAAGAAGGGAGAGTTAGAAACGGAAGCCGCGATTGGTGATATCCGTAAACTATTCTTCCCCGCAGAAAAATAGTTAGAGATAACTTAGGATCTTTTCCTGGAGTCTATCTGAATGTTTTCTCCAGGATAGTTTCCATTCTTCACTTCCTTTTGGTCCTACTTTGTTCGTAAGTGCAAATATTGTCCCGAAAGGAATATTAAATAGATTACATACTTTCGCAAGACCGAAGGCTTCCATATTTTCGAAGCCTAAACCTTCTCCTTTAATCCTTTCTAATGCGCGTGGACTTAAATCTTCTAATGTGACCGAGCCAGTTCCGTTAGTAGCGGATTCTACAAAATCATTTCCATCAAACGGGAACTGTAAATCTGGGAATTCCAACTTAAAAGTCATACTTTCTGGAAGTCGGATCTTTTTGTCTAAAAATGCGATTTGGTAATTTGCGAATACTTTCGAAATTCCGAATTTACCTTCCCAATCTTTTCGAGGGATCCAGTTATAAACTCCTGCAGAACCTATTCCCAAAATCACTTTGGGTTTCCAGTTAGAAGACTCTGAAAGATATTTCTGGAGATTGATAGCAGCTTCCAATTCTCCAATGCCTGCTTCGAAGGTATGGATTTTGGGATCTAATTTGAGTTTGTCGACTTCTCCCGCGAAAGCTGCGCAGAAAAGGATGTCCTGGATTTTAAGGTCGCTCATCTGATTAAAGAAAGATCGTTTTTATCAGATCGGCATAGAGTTCTGCAACCTTATTTCTTTTCACTTTCATGGTTTCGGTGAGTTCTTTTCCTTTTTCGAACTCCTTGTCTAAGAGGCGAAACTCACCTATTTTTTCGAAATTTTTAAATCCGTTTTTTTCTGAGATCGTGTTCTTGAGCAAATCCTTATAGAACTTCAGGACTTTGGGGTCTTGGACCAGGGCAGAATTGTCATTAGGCAGGCGAATTCCTTGGGAAGAAAAATGATCTTTAAGTTTGGCAAAGTCTGGAACGATTAATACCGCCAAAAACTTTTGGTCCTGGCCTAAAACTACTGCAGTCAACACCCAACCAGTTTCTAAAATTTTTCCTTCGATTGGTTCAGGTTCTACATTCTCTCCTGACGAAAGGACGATTGTATCCTTTGCTCTACCTGCAAATTTTAATTCGCCTGTTTTGGTCCAAACGAATAAGTCACCAGAGTTAAACCATCCATCTGAAAAATTGGACTGGGTAAGTTCTGTATTTTTATAATAACCTGCGGTTACATGAGGGCCCTTATGCCAGGCGATCCCTTTGTCTCCAGGTCTGGAAACTACAACATTCTGCTCATTGACTAATTTGATATGTGCTCCAGGAAAAACAGGTCCTATTGCTCCTGTTTTTGGAATTGGAAAACTTCCTAATGCTCCCATTCCGGTAGTCTCAGTCATTCCGTAAGTTTCTATAATAGGAACTCCCATAGAACGAAAGAAAAATTGGATTTTGGGAGGCATTGCTCCCGCACCACAAAATGCAAACTTAAGTTGTCCACCGAATAGAGCCCTAACAGGTGCGAGTATTTTCTGAGCTATAATATTCAAAGAATAGAATATAGGTAGAAGTAGGGTAGATACTACTGTGTCAGTCAACTTCTCCTCTTTATTTGAGTCTTCTGTTTCTGAATAATTTCCAGAGACAGTATCTAATAAAGAATTATAGGTTTCCGCAATTCGGACAGCCAATTTAAAGATTGCAAGTTTTGCAGGAGAAGATTTGGAAACCTTATCCCAGATCCTACGATACAATGCTTCCCAAACTCTGGGAACAGAAACTAAAACTGTAGGTTTGATTATCTCAAAGTCTCTGGTAAGCCCGGAAACATTGGAGCAGGCGAGTGAGGCTCCCCAAGAAAGAAGTGCTGTTTCTAAAATCCTTTCTGCAATATGCCAAGGAGGAAGGAAGACTACAACTCTATCAGAATAATTTGCAGGCACAAATTGTTGCAACTGATCAATCGTCCAGGTAAAAGATCTATGTTTTAGAACTACACCTTTGGGCACGCCAGTGGTTCCTGAAGTATAGATGATTGTAGCAATATCGTTTTCAGTTAAAGATTCTCCGATTGAATGAATAAGTGACTTTCCCTTCTTTTCGACCCAGGCTCTTCCATGAGCGATCGCAGTTTCCAGATCTATAAATTCTATTTTAGGATATGCAGCCTTTAGTTTTGCCAATGAGGCAAAGTTTTCTTCAGACTCAATGAGTATTATGGTTTCTAGATGTTTTAATCTGTTTAGAACATTTCCCAGTTTGACTAGGACCTGTTCTTTTTCTATAAATGTGATCTTGGATTCAGTATGATCTAAGATATAAAATATCTCTTCTTCACTTGCGTCACATCCACGAGGAACATCCGCTCCACCTGAACACATTACGGAGAAGGAGCATAATGCCCATTCCGTCCTATTATCACAGAATAATCCTACCTTATCACCTTTATTCAGATTTTTCTGTCTGAAAAATCCGGAAAGATTTTCCAAATTTAAAAACCATTCAGAATAGGAGATCCCGGAGAATGATTTTAATTTTTCATCCCAGATCCATTGGAAAGGCCTGTCCTTGTAATGAATACAAGAGTCCCTGACGAGATGATAGATGCTTCTTTTTTCCATAGGGATTAGGAAAGTAGGCCCAGAGTTTCCTGCTCGTTCAACATTAAATTTATATTTTGTAATGCCTGGCTAGCCGCTCCCTTCATTAGGTTGTCCAGAGCAGAGACGATAGTGATATTCTTTCCTCTCTGTCTTAAGCTTATATCTAAGAAGTTGGTATGTTGCACTTTTGCCAGATCAATCTCTTCGGGAGTTTTTCTGATACGGACAAAAGGTTCTGATTTAGAATTTTCTATCAGAGTATCTAAGAAAGGTAGATTTTCTGAATTTGCTTCCAGATAGATCGTAGATAGAATTCCTCTATACACAGGAAGCAAATGAGGCACAAATAAAATTTCAGGCTCGGAAAGTCCTGATCCAGCAAAACAATATTCTTGGATCTCTGGCTCATGTTGGTGACTTAAAATTTTATAAGCTCTAAAATTTTCATACACACCATTGAAGGAAAATCCTCCATCTTCTACTCTTCCCCCGGCGCCGCTAATCCCAGATTTACAATCAGCTACAATCCTTGGTTTGATCTCTTTTCTGAGATTTCCTAAAAAGTAGAGTGCTAATATCACTGAAGTGGAGAAACATCCTGGATTGGAAACAAAGTCAGCACCCTTCAATCTATCCCTGAAGATTTCTGGGATTCCGAATACTGCCTTTGCTGTTAAAGAAAAACTAGTATGTTTTAATTTATAATTCGTTTCGAATTTTTCTTGGTTATGAAGACGATATACTCCGGAGAGATCGATTACCTTATGACCTTTGTCTAGGAACTTAGGAGCTAACTCTAAGGCAGCATCGTTTGGAACTGCAAGAACTACAAGTGAACCTTTTGGAACTTCATCCTCATGTTTTTTAAAAACTAGATCATTGGGTGAAACAAGATCTGGAAAAACTTCGGAAAGAGATTTGCCAGCAAGTTTGTCGCTAGTAACATGTACAGCCTTATATTTTGGATGGCGAGCAAGAAGTCCTAATAACTCTTTTCCTGTGAATCCGCCTGCTCCGATGATGCTGATCTCTGACATGAATTTTCCTTTTGACTAGCGTTTGAAACAATTCTAAAAATCGGGACGAAGCTTGGAATAAAAAAACGCCGGATGAGTTTTCATCCGGCGGTCAATGGTTTCTAAAAAGAAAGCCAGTAGTAATTAGCCTGCTGCTTTTTGGGCTTCTTCAGACGGCGGAGCAGGTGGTAGTTTGCCGTCAGGTGCTAAAGGGGGTAATCCGTTCAGATCTCTTACCATATTTTCTACTTGGAAGGCGATCTCTGGATTTGATTTCAGAAATTCTTTAGCGGCTTCTTTTCCTTGGCCTATCTTTTCCGTGTTATGGGAATACCAGGCCCCGGATTTGCTAATAATGTCGTGTTTTACCCCTAAGTCAACGAGAGAACTTTCTCGGCTGATTCCGGTGTTAAAGATTATGTCGAATTCCGCCTGACGGAAAGGTGGTGCCATTTTGTTTTTTACAACTTTTACACGTACCCTGTTTCCAGTGGCTTCTTCCTTCTCTTTAAGTGTTTCTATCTTGCGGATGTCTAAACGGATCGTACTATAAAACTTTAATGCGTTTCCACCAGTGGTAGTTTCAGGAGAACCGAACATAACTCCGATCTTCATACGGATCTGGTTGATGAATACTACAACAGTCTTTGACTTAGAAATGGTCCCAGTAAGTTTACGAAGTGCTTGGGACATAAGTCTTGCTTGCAGACCCATATGAGAATCTCCCATATCGCCTTCGATCTCTGCCTTAGGAACTAATGCAGCAACCGAGTCTAAGACCACGATATCGATCGCATTGCTTCGGACTAGAGATTCACAAATTTCTAATGCTTCTTCTCCGTTGTCTGGTTGAGAAACTAATAGTTCCTCTAAGTTTACTCCTAACTTTTTAGCATAAGCAGGATCCAGTGCGTGTTCTGCGTCTATAAACGCTGCGACTCCACCTTTTTTTTGACATTCTGCAATTGCTGAAAGCGTAAGAGTTGTCTTACCGGAAGATTCCGGACCGTAGATTTCTACAATCCTTCCTAATGGATAACCGCCAATTCCTAATGCGATATCTAAATCTAAGGATCCTGTAGGAATAACAGGGGCAACCACGCTTGCAGATGCAGCTCCCAGACGCATAATGGAGCCCTTACCGAATTGTTTTTCGATTTGGGTCATTGCCTGGTCTATGGCCTGGCGCTTGGAATCATCCAAACCCTGTGCTTCTTCTTTTTGCTTTTTCATGGACTCTTTAGCTCCTTCTCTTGCCAAGACCCGGTTCCCCCTCAGATAAAACTGCGTGTACTTTTTTAATGGGAATCAATCTTTTCTAATACGAAGGATACTCTTAGTCCCGGACAAATTCCAGGTCAGATCTAAAAAACCTTCAGATTCCCTGGGAAAAGTTTCTAATGAAATCACTCTTATGTCACCCAAAAAATTAACTTAAGGCTGAAAAAAGTGCAAATATATGTATAGTAAATATGGTTGTAGTAGAATGGGACTCTAAAAACAAGGCCTAATCGGACAAAAATCCATTCTCCGCCTTCTCTTTCCCCTCTAAAAACGAGACTTCTGCCTTATGACTTCTACGTGTTTGTTCTAAAAGGAATTTCCAGAACCTTCCAGCATATAATATTAATATAATGAATGAGGAGAATACCAAAAGTATTTTAGAGAGAAGTAATATATAGAATGGCACTATATTATGATTTGGGAAATAATACAGTTCCGTTTTGTTTTCGGAGAAGTTTTTAACATTTCCGCCATGTTTCTTATCTTCTTCAAAGAATGTTCTGACTTCTCTTATGTCCAGATCCTTGATGGGAAAGTCAGGTGTTGTTTTATATAATAGAAGTGATCCAGATTCGGAGAAGAGTAGAAAACTTCCTTGTAGTTTTAATTCTCCCCATTTAGGCAGAGGACGATAGGGAAGATTACGAAATATGTATCTAATAGAAACTGTGCCAGTCTCGAATTCGTAATATGAATCTGGGAAATTCCCCTTTTCGTAAAATAGGGTTTCCCAATCTTTTCCGGAGAATTGGATCTGCACACCTTCGAATCTTTCCAGGCTCTGCAGATCTTTTCTTAGTTTATCTAAACCTGACTTTTGGTTTTGTCTTTTGTCAGGTTTTAGATCGTTTTTTAGAAACAATTCTAAACTTTGTTCGGAGTCTTTTTTTAAGTCGGCGATATACTCGATACTTAGGTTATGGACTATCCTTTCTTCAGCTAAAATTGGATGTCCGGACCACTCTAAAAATGAGTTTAATAACTCATCCGATGACTTTTCGGAAGCTATAAGGCTTAAGGGATAGGAGAGAAAGAAAAGCAAAAAGAAGAATCGGAAAACCTTTGACATAGGCGGCTTTTATCCTGTATTACTCAAACATAATCGAAAACCCCAAACTGAAAAGCTTTAAAAATATATGAGCCTGTTAGAACTACATAAAATCCAAACCACCAAATCTTCCTGGCAAGACTTTGTGGAATACAGCATCCAAACTCCTTTTTATACCGAAACAAAGGTTAAAACCCAGTCTTTGGTAGAGGCAATACAACTTACATTATTCCATGATTATCTTTCTACTTTTTCAGAGGAAGAGAAGTCGGAATTCCTTTCTTCTCCAGATTCATTCCAAACATCTGCCGAAAAGTTCGTGAATATTCTGGAGGGTGTGCGTTATTCCCAAGACGGGTACAACCAAAAGGAAAGATCCCTATTTTTAGGAATGTTAAAGTCTCTCTTAAAAGAACATAAGGTAGATGAGAACGGAGAAAGAAAGGATCTGGAAAGATACCATTTCTATCGATGTATCATTCGTTTTTGTTCTGATAAGGATTATATCTTTAGGGTCTACGAAAAGTATAAGTCTTATCTTTCTCAGGGCAGCGGGGTGTAATGGCCCAAAAAACATTAGTAGTATCTCCAGATTGCCCCATTTGTGCAGTGTTGCGCGGGGCAAAGATACCAGGTTTAATCCACCAAAATTCTTCTTTTATCATTCGCCATGCACCTGAAGATAAAAAAATCCCAGGTTATCTATATATAGAACCAATTTCTCATAGAGAAAAATATTCAGACTGGGACCCTAAAGAATTCAAGGACTTAGGAGAGACTTTCCAATTTGCAACTGATTGGATACAGAAGAAGTATTCTCCTCCTAAAATATATACAGTCTTAGTTGCAGAAAAAGTAGCTCATATGCATTTTCATTTGGTTCCTAGATACGAAGATATCAAAGGACCTGAGTATATTCGACTAGTATTAGAAGGATTGGCCTCGGCTCCGGTCGGGATACCATTTCCTAAATTCGAATGATCCTTTTTCCTTCCGTTATTATCAAAAAATTTCTGTCTAAAGTAAAAGGTTATGAATCAATCCAATATAGAAACCCTGATCGACGCGGGTAAAAAAAGAAAAGCGGACTTTGTAGAAATTTATGAAGAAGAATCCAGAAATTCTTCCATTTCGCTCAGAGACCAAAAAATAGAACAATCACTTGCAGCAACCGATTATGGGATCGGGATAAGATTGGTATATGGAACTGATGTTTTGTATGCATACACAAGTAATGACGATCAGCAACATTTACTTTCTTTAATTCACTTACTCGCAGATTCTCGCGGAGAAGTCGCAAATGGTTCCGGAACATTCACTCTTCCTGGAGATGTTTCTAAATATTCTTTTTCTAAAAATATACATGATCCAAGAAAAGTTCCTCCATTTAGAAGGTTGGAACTCCTACAAACGGCAGACTCAGTCGCTAGAAAAGTTTCTTCTAAGATTATACAAGTAGGAGTAAGCGCTTCTGATATAGTAACAAATGTTTTAATCGCAAACTCAGAAGGACTTTGGGTAGAAGATCTTAGGGTCAGAAGTAGATTTTTCCTATCTGTAACTGCAGAAAATAAAGGAGAAAGATTCGTAGCGAGTGAATCTCCAGGCGCTTTAAAAGGATTCGAATTTTTTGAAGGATTAGCTGTAGAAGATATCGCGCAAAAAGCTGGAGAAAGAGCGCTCTTCATGTTGGACGCAGGTTACATAGAAGGCAAAAAAATGCCTGTGGTTATGGGCAACGGTTTTGGTGGAGTAATTTTCCATGAAGCATGTGGTCATCCTTTGGAAACGGAAGCTATTCGCAAAAAGTCTTCTCCTTTTGTAGGGAAACTAGGAGAGTCAATCGCTCAGTCTTGTCTTACAGCCTATGACGACGGAACCATTGAAGAACAATATGGTTCTTTGAAGGTAGATGATGAAGGAATGCCCACACAAAAAACTCTACTGATAGAAAACGGAATTTTAAAAGCATATTTAGCTGATAGGATCGGATCTATGGAAACAGGATCCGCTAGAACCGGAAGTGGCAGAAGAGAATCTTATCAATACGCACCTGTTTCTAGAATGAGAAACACTTATATTGAAGCTGGAAAAGATTCTTTAGATGAGATGTTCGCATCCGTAGATTTTGGACTTTATGCAAAAAGAATGGGTGGTGGTTCAGTAAACCCAGCCACTGGAGAATTCAATTTTGCAGTAGAAGAAGGATACGTCATCCGAAACGGAAAAATTTCAGAACCAGTAAGAGGCGCTACTCTGATTGGTAAAGGCCATGAAATTCTTCCTAAAATTTCTATGGTTGGAAAAGACTTGGAATTGGCTGCGGGGACCTGTGGTGCTTCTTCCGGTTCTATCCCTGTAACTGTAGGACAACCTTCACTGAAAGTGGATGAGATCCTAGTGGGGGGAAGATAATGGATTTGGAACAAGCTGCCGGATTCGTATTGGAAGAAGGAAAACGTTATGGAATTGATTCCTTCGACCTGATCGCCACTGACTCGGAAGACATTGGGATAGAAGTATTCAAAGGTAGGATTGTTTCCACAGAAACTTCTCGTTCCAGAGGAGTTGGTATCCGAGTTCTGAACAATTCTCGTCCTGGATATTCTTACAGCGAACGTTTTAGTAAAGAAGCTCTTTCCCAAATGGTAAGAGATGCAATGGACCAAACAGAGATCACTGATCCGTTGGACATGGAACTTCCTGGGCCAAAACCATTGGCAGAAGTGGATCTAAAACATTATAATCCTGCATTAGAAAAATTGGATTTTGCATGGATGAGAGAACAAGGCTTAGCATTAGACCAGGCTTCTTGGGAATCAGATAAAAGGGTCGAAAATGTTCCTCATGTAGGAGTAGGAAAAAGTTCCACTCAAAGTTTGATCGCAAACTCAAAAGGTGTATTTGTTAAAAAAGAATCCAATGTTGCTTATCTTGGAACAGGCCTAGTCGTTGCAGAAGGTGATATTAAGAAGATGGGAAGTTATTACCGTTCGGGTAGAGATATTTCCCAATTCGATCCATCCTATATCGCAAAAGAAGCGGCTTACAGAGGAACTGAACTTTTAGGAGCGAAACCTCTATCGAGTGGAGTGTATACTATCGTTTTAGGAAATCGTATCAGTCCTCAGATTTTTGGAATGTTCTCTTCTCCTTATTTTGCAGATGCGGTCCAAAAAGGATCTTCTCGTTTAGTTGGAAAACTTGGTAACGAGGTTGCCTCTTCTGCATTAAGTATTTATTGTGAAGCTCATACTCCAGATTATCCTGGATCTCGTTTGGTTGATGCAGAAGGAATTCCAACATCAGCTCGCACCAAAGTTTTGGAAAACGGTATTCTTAAATCTTATCTATATAATTTAGAATCCGCCAAAAAGGATAATGTGCTTCCAACGGGTCACGGAGTTCGTTCTTATTCAGGAAGAGCAGGCACCTCCTTTTCTAATATGATAGTTCCTTTGGGCAATAAAACCAGAGATGAATTATTGGCATCCGATTCTCATTGTATTTTGGTAACTAAGTTGGAAGGTGGAGCAGGTTGTAGTGCAGTTTCCGGAGAAATTTCTATAGGGGTCCAAGGGATCTATTATAAAAATGGAAAACCGGAACATGCAGTGGATCGTATTACAATGAATACGAACTACTTTGATCTACTTCATAAGATCCAAGGGATTTCCAACGAATATTCTGACAGTTATTCTTCTATCAAGGTCCCTGATATTTTGATCTCAGAAATTCACGTAGCAGGTTGATCATGTCCGAAGAAAGAAACACGCCCGAAACATACTTACTCTCAAAAGAATTAGAAGAAGCAGTCCAAGTTGCTGAGATCACTGCAAGACCTTTATTGTTAAAAGGGGAACCAGGAACTGGAAAATCACTTTTAGCAGATTATCTATCCTTCAAGACCAAAAAAACATTATACTCTTGGCATGTAAAATCCACCTCTCTTGCAAAAGAAGGTTTATATTTTTATGATGCAGTTTCTAGGCTAAACGATTCCAGATTTACGGAAGATAAGGAGAAGGTCCGTAATATCGAAAATTATATCAGATTGGGCGCTCTTGGGGAAGCATTCTCTGCGACTGAACCTTCTGTAGTATTAATAGATGAAATAGACAAAGCTGATATAGAATTCCCGAACGATCTACTTTTAGAATTGGACAGAATGGAATTTGTGATCCAGGAAACAGGTCGTAAGATCAAGGCTGTCAATAGGCCTTTAACTCTCATCACTTCTAATAATGAAAAAGAACTTCCGGCGGCATTTTTGAGACGATGTATCTTTCATTATATAGATTTTCCAGAACCGGCATTTATGGCGGATATAGTATCTTCTCATTTTCCTAAGATTGAATCTTCGCTTTTGAAAAGAGCACTCGAGTCCTTTTATGTGATCCGAACCATGGATGATATGAAAAAAAAGCCGGGCACTAGCGAACTACTGGATTGGATACAAATTCTAATTCATATGGGTGCAAAACTTCCGGAAGACGGCAGAATTCCATATATAGGCGCTCTTGTGAAAAATGAAGAGGATCTGAAATTGTTCAGGTAAAGAACTTGTTTTTCCCTTTTTTCTACAGGCTAAAATCATCTGGGGTTCCAATCTCCACTGTGGAACTTTTGGATTTCCTTAAAGCAACTGATACACTTACCAAGAACAAAACATTTCTTTCTTTAAATGAGTTCTATAGAGTTTCCAGACTCTGTCTAGTAAAAGACGTTAAATATTACGACGCATTTGATCTTGTATTTACCGAATTATTCGGAGAAAGAGGTGTGCTTAAAGAATCTTTCCGTAAGGAAATGATGGATTGGCTTTCTACAATATTCGAAAATCCGAATAAACTCCCCCCAGGTATGATCCCTCCAGAAGAACTCTGGAAAGAGTTTTTAGATAGACTCCAAAATCAAAAAGGAGAACACCATGGCGGGAACAAATGGATCGGCACTGGAGGAAGTTCTCCTTTCGGACATTCCGGAGTAAATCCAGGAGGAGTACGAATCGGTGGAGAAGGCGGTGGAAAGTCAGCTGTCTTCCAAGCGATGGAAAGAAAGTATAAGGACTACAGAACAGACGAACAGCTGGATGTTCGACAAATTAAGATTGCACTTAAAAAACTCAGGAACTTAAGGAAGGAAGGTATCCCAGAGTTTCATCTTCCTAAAACTGTGGATGCAACTTGCAAGAATGCAGGAGATCCTGAGCTTGTATTTGATCGAACCAGAAAGAATGGGATCAAAGTATTACTTTTAATGGATACTGGTGGGAGTATGACTCCTTACGCTGAGAGAGTAAGTAAACTATTTTCGGCAGCTCACCAGATGAATCATTTTAAGGAATTTGGACATTATTATTTTCATAATTCTGTTTACGATTCAGTATATCCTAAGGGAGATCTTCGATATCCTGTTCCTCTAAAAAATCTTTTTAAAAAACATAAAGACGATACAAAGGTAATCATAGTGGGGGATGCCTATATGGCTCCTTATGAACTTTTGGATCCTTCTTACGGATTCTATCATTCTAGGTTTAGGCAGGAGTCAAAACTTCCTGAACATCCAGAATCAGGACTGGATAGTTTTAAACGGATCAAATCCCACTGGGCCGACACGATCTGGATGAATCCTGAACCGAAAAGATATTGGGACGCTCCTACCATCTACGAACTCAAAAAAGTATTTCCAATGTTTTTCTTAAGTGTAGATGGATTGGAAGATGGGATACGAGAACTTTTAGGGAAAAGATAATTAAGGTTTTAGAATGAACCTATAATCAATACTTACCTCGTCCTTTGCGGTCGCAAATAGTAAACTAGGTCTTTCCACATCAAAATCACTCATCAAAACTTGGAATTTTCCGGAAAGGATAGTTTCTTGCCCTTCTTTCTGAATTGTCGCCAGTGTCTTAACTGTTTTAGTCTTACCCTTAACTGTCAAATTTCCAGTGATTGTCCATTCATTCTCTTTCGCAGTAATAGATGTACTTATAAAACTGATATTGGTTATTGTAGGATATCCTAGAGACTCTATAATATGCTCATCTCTATTTTCATCCCCGGATTTAATTTGGGAAATTGGGATCTCTATTTTTACAAGTTTAGGGATTTGTAAACCATTTGCACCTTGAGTTAATATCATAGGACTCACAATAGCGCCGGAACATTTTCCATTCACCGTTTTGAAAGGATGGATTGCTATAAAATTGATAATAGATTCTTGCAGTTTTAATTCTTCTGAAAAAATCGAAGAGACACTTAATAAGAACAAAATCAGAAAACGTAAAAGATAAGACACAAAATACTCCTTAAAAATAAAAAACTGCGATAGAGACACTAAATGCACCAAAACCAGCCCAGCCAACCGCTCTCATTTCATTTGCGGCACTCGGACCTTCTTTAGATATTCTTTCTCCAATGAATGGAAGAGCAAGCATTGCAGGCAAATGGATCCAAATCATTGCCTTATGAGTGAATATTGTACTAAGTCCAGGTTCTCTTTCTAAACTTTTGGAAGGGGAGAAGAATGCAAGTCCTGCAGTCACTGCATACAAAGTAAAGGTTGTTCCTGCCAAAGCAGAATGCATACTCCCGGAAGATTCTGAATCCCAGGGAGAAGCTTTCATAAGAGCAGTATATAAAATTAGATTCTTTTGTGGATCAGTGATGAGTAAATAATTTGCGTAAGGTTCGTATTCCCTTTTAAGATTGGAGAGCGCTTGTTCTCCCACTATATTCGTAGCAAGCCAAAAACCCCAGGTCAAAAGACCTAAACCTTGGTGCCAGTCGAGTAGAGAACGACGTAATTCCACACGTTCTTTTTCCTTTTGTAAATCCTTTGGCTCAGCAGTATTTAAAGTAGAAGATTCCTGGTTATAAAATTTGGGCGAATATTTAGAATAATCAGGAGTTAAAGGATTAACCTCTGACCACCCAGAAAAATCATTATAAACGTACGGAGAAGAATGTAAGATCGTGCTCGTGCAAAAAAGAAAAACAATAGAGAAGAATATTTTCTTTTCGAAAGCCATATCTGATTTATAAAACGAATTATAAAAAAGAAAATCACTATTTTTGGGAAGTGACAAAAAGCAATAAACGACTTGGTTTTTGGAACGAATGAAAAGGTAAAAAATCCTTATCGACGATCAGAGGATTTTGAGAATGTGTTTCTATCTTATCTTTTAGTCTGTACTTTTCTAAGTACTTCCGTAACTGCCTGGGTATATCCGTCATAAACACCTTTATCATAATCAGAAAGGGTTTTGTAATTTAAACCGGAAAATTCTTTTAGAAGTTTGGAAAGTTCTTCTTCTATTATATTTTTGCGAATATATACTGTTTCGAAATGGTTCGGATGCATAAAGTTTATCCGTAAAATTCTGATTTAAGCCTAAGGCCGATTTCTCTTTGGTTTTTTATTAGAAACTTAGGATATTCCATTTTCAACCAATTTATGGCCTCTCTGTATCTAACGTATTCTTTTTCCTTACGTTTGAATTCGGGGCTATGGATTGAGTTTTGGCCGTTTTTGACTCGGCTAGGAAGAATATGATGTAGAATTTCGTGATGTACCACGTGCTCCAGGACGTAAAGTGGAACGTCTGTATGGTCAAGAATTGGGCTGATACGTATATTCATATTCCGTTTTTCGTAACTACCCAGTCTTCTTTTTCCCAACCGATCTGCCCAGCCAATGGACAAAAGTTTTGCATCCATTTTAGGAAAATAGAAAGAAGAAATTTTTTCTAAAATTACCTTTAGATCGTAAGCTACCCCGGTTTCCTTTAATTTTTTAAAATTTGTAAGCTCGGACTCTGGAAGTGAATTTAGGAATTCGGCAACTTCTTCTTTCCAGGCTGGCTTTGGTTTGAGTCCCAACAATTTAGAAATGAGTAATGAAACAAAGGATAATATTGTCTCTTCTCTTGCATCCATTAAGGAAGTATGAAATTTGGCTCTCAAAAGACCATTATGGTAAGATACAGAATGATTTCCGTTTTTATATGGATAAAATTTAATTTCTACGGAACGGACCTGGCTTTCTTTAAAACGCCTGGATTTAATTTTTAAGGAATCCCAAATAGAAACCAGAAGTTCTTCCCAGTTTCGATCTGGACTCGAATCAGGAACCGAAAAACTCTCTAAGTCTCTTTCTGGCATCTGAATCATTGGTTTGTTGAGGATTTTGGGATGAAGAAGGACCTGAGGCTTCTTCTTTTTTATTGATATAACTTTTATCTAATACTTTTTCAGGTTCTCTAATCTCTTCTACAAATCTCGAAACTCTATTGAAATATTGCGAATTTTTCTGTTGGGAGATTTGAGGGTAGGTGAGAACCAATTTCTTTTTGGCTCTTGTGATCCCTACGTAAAATAATCTTCTTTCTTCTTCTAAGTTTTTTTCTCCTCTTCCGGAAGGGAAAGAACCTTCTGAAACATTTAATAGAATTACAGTATCAAATTCTAATCCTTTAGAAGAATGAACTGTAGATAAAACCAATCTTTCATCTTCTTCCTCTGGAGAGATTTTATCGAGGCTACGGCTGGGCCCTTCTAAACTCATATCCACTAAAAATTCGTGTAAGGTTTCGTATTTCTGAGAAAGTGTTAAGAATGCATTCAGATCTTCTAATCTTCTTTTGAAATCATCATATTTTTTTTCGAGTAGGGGAGAATAATAATCTATAAAGTTCCCTAAAAGTTTTTTTAAGTCTTTTTCCGAATCGCTGATTAGATGATTTAATTCTTTTAAATGAGATGCTGTGGCGCCTTTGGATTCTGAAATAATCCTTTCTAAATTTCCACCTGATCTTTCTAAGTCTGTTAGGATTGATCTTGCTTTTGCAGCTCCAATCCCAGGAAGAAGTAACAAAACTCTCAGCCAAGAAACCGAGTCTGTCTTATTCTCTTTAATTTTTAGAAGAGAAAGGTAGTCCTTTGCATGTGCGCTTTCTACAAACTTCTTTCCGCCGAATTTTAAGAACGGAATATTTCTCTGGGAAAGGACGAGCTCTAGTTGATTCGAATTCCATCCGGATCTAAATAGGACTGCAATATCTTTTAAAGGAACGCCATCTTCTCTTCTTTCTAAGATCAGATCTGCGATTCCTTCTGCCTCTTCTAATTCGTCCGCATAACCGACGAGCGCAGGCTTTTGGAAGTCTTCATTTTTAGTATATAGATACTTCTCGTATTTTTCCCTAAAATTAGCCAGGACAACATTTGCTAAGTTTAAGATAGATGGAGTGCTTCTGTAATTTCTTTCTAAATAGATTGTTTTTGTTTTAGGAAATAATTTTGGAAAATTGAATATTCCATTTACATCCGCTCCTCGGAAGGAATATACACTTTGGGCATCATCGCCAACAACTAAAATGTTTTCATGATCCAATGCAAGTAAACATGCGATATGAGCTTGGATTTGATTCGTATCCTGGAACTCATCTACCATGATATATTTATATTGTTCCGAGACTTTTTTTCGGACGGTTTCATTCTTATTCAAAAGGTCTCTTGTATAGGTCAATAGATCATCATAATCTAATAGAGATCTTTGCTTTTTATAATCTGCATACTCTTGGAATATTTTACGGATCGCAGATTCTTGGTCCAAAAACTTAGGATATTCTGCTTCTAATAATTCTTCTAAAGATTTGCCACGATTGATGATAGAGGAGTGGAGGGAGATCAATGTATCGTTAGAAGGGAACCTAGACTTCTGCTTTGCATATTCTCCTTCTGTTCTTAAAAGTTGGAATATATCAGAAGTATCTGATTCGTCCAAGACTGAAAATTGAGAGGAGAATCCAAGAACAGGTGCATATTTTCTAAGAATATGGCTTCCGAAGGAATGGAATGTTCCTCCGTGGACTCGGGCACAACGTTTGTCTAATAAAGATACTGCTCTTGTGAGCATTTCTCTGGATGCTTTGCGAGTGAATGTAAGAAGTAGGATATTTTCGGCTGGAATGCCAGATTCGACTAATTTGGAAAGTCTGTGGACGATTGTTTTTGTTTTCCCAGTTCCGGCACCGGCGATCACTAAAACCGGGCCGTTTAGGGTCTCGATAGCTTCCTTTTGTTTTTCGTTAAGTGACTCTAAGGAGGCAGTCATTTGAGATCAGTGGTGGTGATGTCCCCCCTCACCGTGAACATGTCCGTGACTCACTTCCTCGTCGGTTGCTGTTCTGATATTTACGATCTGAACGTCGAAAATCAGATCCACCCCAGCTAGAGGATGGTTTCCGTCCACGATCACAGATTCTCCCTTGATATCAGTAATCGTATAAACAGTATCCGGCTCGTCAGTTTGGAACATCATTCCAACACTCAATTCTTCCCCTTCAGGGAATTGGCTTTTAGGCACATCAAAAACTAATTCAGGATTTTTTTGGCCATAAGCCTTATCAGCATTAACGGAGATTACTTTTTTATCTCCAGCATTCATACCTTTGATTTCATCTTCAAGACCGGCAATGATCTGTCCGGTTCCTTCCAGATAAGAAAGGGGATGGCTTCCTTGAGAAGAATCGATTTCGGTTCCTTCTTTATCTGTTAATTTATAGTGAAAAGTCACTACTCTAGGGTTCATTTATTGCTCCAACCGGGAAAGGCCCTTTGATGGGGAAGGGAGGAAAGTTCCGGCACGTGATTTAAGTTAGTATATTCTTGGAAGATCCTAGGACAATCAGATTTTTGAGGCTAACTCAAAAGTCGTAGGAAATTTCGACTCCGAAATTCTCTACGTCCTTAATAAACTGTTCAACTCGATTGGCCAGAAAGAACCAAGAATCTCTATGAACAATATCACTTAAAAAATTTAAGAAACGATTTGTATTCCTGAGTGCGAATTCCCTGTCTTGGGTGTAATTTAGAAGAACTGTATATGCCAAAGACTTTAGAATTTTATCATTTTCAGCTAATTCGAAATACCCAGGAAGATCAGGCTCGAATAAACTAAGCCTGGTTTTGGCGCTCCCTTCGGTTACGTATAAATTATAATCTGCTGAATTCGGCACTCTATCTGCTGAGTATACTTTCATTATGGATAACTCCTCCAGAAACCAGAGGAAAATGTGGTTTCCATTAAGAAACATACCCGCAAAAAGTCAACGGGAAAGAATAGTTTTGGCATTTCTTCGCCACAAAACAAACCTTAGTTTACTGTTATTTAGAGAATGTTTTAGGAAACCTTTCTAAAATTAATTGTTGGACGGAACAATCTTTGCTCGTCCAACCTGCTACCTTCCAGTAACTCTAAAAGTATAACATTCTCAATCCCGTTGAAAATAAATTTTTGCTAATATACAAATTTAGTTTTGTTCTGTTCCGATCTTAGAAGCTGCCAAATAACCTTCTAACATAGCACGTTTAGCATCTATTCCAGAGGCATCTTTTGCTCCACCGATCAGATAAGAAGGAATATTACTTCTTTCTTTGTTAAATATATCATACAAAGAAGTATCACTTGTTTGTCCGGCGCAAAGAATGATAGAATCACATTCTAAAGTTTTTGCTCCTTCTTTTTTGGTCTCAATCACAAGACCTTGATCATTTACTTCTTTATAGGTAAGAGAAGAAAGGAAATCCACACCTTTGGATTGTAATTCTTGCAGAAGTGCCCAAGAGGTTGTTGCTCCAAGACCTGCTCCTACTTTTCCATTCCTTCTGAGAATAGAAACTTTTCTATGTGCTGTTTCAGGTTGGATCACTGCTTGTGTATAAGAGTTCACATTATACTTTTCGAAGTAGGTAGGAATATCCGGATCCTTTTCCTCGGTAAGTTTGTGAGCCACGTCCACACCAATCCCTCCGCCGCCGATGATAGCAACTTTGGAACCTGGTTTGAATGTTCCATTAAGGAACTCAACATAACTTGCATGTGGTTTTTTCTCTAAACCAGGGAGGTTCAGGTTTCTAGGAAGAACTCCAGTTGCGAAAATTACCGCATCCGGTTTAAGATCATCCAACATTTTTAGATCCGCCTTTGTATTCAGACGAATATCCACTTTTAAACGAGGAAGTTCGTTTTGGAAATATCGGATTGTTTCAAAAAATTCAAATTTACCTGGAATAGCAGCAGCCAAATTTAATTGGCCTCCTAATTTTCCAGAAGCTTCTAAGAGAATAACTTCGTGGCCACGTAAAGCGGCAACTCTTGCAGATTCCATTCCTCCAGGACCAGAACCAACTACTACCACTCTTTGTCTTTTTGCCTGAGGAAGAGATTTCCAGTCTAACTCTCTATTTGCAGAAGGGTTTACCAAACAAGAAACCATTTCTTCTTTGAAAGTATGATCCAAACAAGCTTGGTTACAAGCCACACATGTATTCACTCTTTCTGTTTGGTTTTCTTTGATCTTATTTACGATTTCTGCATCTGCTAAGAATGGTCTTGCCATACTCACAATGTCCGCTTCTCCAGCATTCAATACTTGGATGATTGTCTCCGGCATATTGATCCTGTTAGAAGCGATGATTGGAATTCCTGGAACGGATGCTTTTATTTTGCCGGCAATCTTTGCCCAAGCACCTCTTGGAACTAATTGAGAAATAGTAGGAATACGAGACTCATGCCAACCAATCCCGATATTAAGTGCATCTGCTCCTGCTTCTTTTAATTCTTTAGCAAGTGATATCACCTCTTCAAAAGTTGGGTTGCCTGGGATCAAATCAATCCCTGACATTCTTACGATGACTGGATAACCTGGTCCAACTTGTTTGCGGACTTCTTTCATTGTCTCGATCGCAAATCGTCTGCGGTTTTCAGGAGAACCACCGAATTCGTCTGATCTTTTGTTTGTAACTTCGGAGAAGAATTGGTTTACCAAATATCCTTCTGAAGCCATCACTTCTACCGCTCTGAAACCAACTTGTTTAGCGCGTAATGCGGAAGATCCGAAATCGCGGATTGTTCTCCAAGCATCCTCTGTAGAAAGTTCTTTTGGTATGAACCTGTTGATAGGTGCGCGTAGCGCAGAAGGTCCTACAAGTTCTCTGTGGTAGGCATATCTTCCTGCATGAAATAATTGTGCGCAAAAAATTCCCATTGGTTTGAGAATGGAGGCGACTTTTTCAAGTTCTTGGCAGTCTTCTTCCTTTTGGAAATCGAAAAATATATTAGAACCTTTTCCTTCTGCATTCACCGAAATTCCTCCGGTGGTAATGAGTCCAACTCCTCCTTCGAATCTTTTACCATAGAATGCAGCCATTCTATCTGCAGTTTTGGGCATTCCTTCCAAACCCAAGTGCATGGATCCCATGATAATACGATTAGGAATAGTTTCGGCTCCGATATCTATCGGGCGAAAGATTGGGGAAATATCTAAAGAAGACATTCGCAGTTCACCTTTCTTTTTATTTGAGTAGAACAGTCGTTCTACTAAGAAAGGATTTTATCTGAATTTGGAAAAGGCAACGGTTTTTCTCAGAAATTTGAAAATAGATACCGAACATGATTCGGCAAAAATTTCAATTCATAGAAAAACGATTTAATGCAGAGATATATGCTTGAGAACAAGCCTCAATAATATCAGTGGAGCTTGCTTTCCCTACAACTCGTTCTCCATGTTTTTCTAAAGTAACGGATGCTTCTGCCAAAGCGTCTTGTCCTTCTGTTACTGGAGAGATTACGAGCTTAATTAGTTCTACATCGGAGATAGTTGCTTTCTGGATTGCTTTGAAGATAGAATCAACTGGACCATCCCCTGTTGCAGATTCTTCTTTTAGATTTCCTTCGATAGAAAGTCGGATACTTGCAGTAGGAGTACTCTTAGTTCCTGTAGTTACATGAAAACTTTCTAATACATATTTATCGTTGGAAGATTTTCTGGATTCATCAGCAAATAGTGCGCGAATATCCTCGTCGAAAATTTCCTTTTTACGATCTGCAATCTCTAAAAATCTTTGGTAGGCTGCTTCTAATTCTTCTGGGTGAGGACTAAATCCTAAACGAACGATCCTATCTTTGAAACCGGCTCTTCCGCTATGTCTTCCGAGCACCATTCTGTTGGATTGGATCCCAACACTTTCTGGAGTCATGATCTCATAGGTTTCTCTATTTTTCAAAACACCGTCTTGGTGGATTCCTGACTCATGAGCAAATGCGTTTGCACCTACAACTGCTTTGTTAGGCTGTACCACCATTCCAGTGATCGTTTTAACTAGATAGGAAGCTTTTGCGATCTCTTCTGTTTGGATCCTGGTTTGTATTCCGAATTTATCCTTACGCGTACGAAGTGCCATGACCACTTCTTCCATTGCGGTATTGCCGGCTCTTTCTCCGATACCGTTTACAGTACATTCTACCTGTCTTGCTCCATTTAAGATGGCAGCAAGGCTATTGGAAGTTGCAAGTCCTAGATCATTATGGCAATGTGCTGAGAAGATTGCCTTCTCACTTCCTTTTACATTCTGGATCAAAAATTTGAATAATTCTCCGTATTCGTACGGTGTTGTATATCCTACAGTGTCCGGGATATTGATTGTGGTAGCACCGGCTTCAATCACTGCTTCACAAAGTTCTCTAAGGAACTCTGGCTCTGAACGAGTTGCATCTTCTGGAGAAAATTCCACATCGTCTACATGGTCTCTGCAGATCTTAACTGCTTCGACAGCCATTTTCAAAACTTCAGCAGGATCTTTGCCTAGTTTGAATTTCATATGGATAGGAGAAGATGCGATAAAAGTATGAATTCTTCTTTTTTTAGCAGGGATGATTGCTTTTGCAGCAGATTCTAAGTCTGGACGAACTGCTCTTGCGAGTGCCGCGATGATTGGGCCTTCGACCTCTCTGGAAATTCTTTGGACTGCTTGGAATTGGACTGGAGAAGAAACCGGGAAACCTGCTTCGATCACATCCACATTCATTTTAGCAAGTTGGAGTGCGATCTCTATCTTCTCATTCTCGCTCATTGCCGCGCCTGGGCATTGTTCTCCGTCGCGGAGAGTGGTATCGAAAATCCGAACAAAATCCAAATTTGAGTTCATATGCTTGGAAAACTTCCCTAACTCCAAAATTATAGTCTGAATCGGGCCGTAAACCTAATAAATACCGGGTTTAGAGCTTTCGGAGATTAGACCAGATTATGGAGAAAGACTCTCTCAGTTTCTTTGGTACCAGCTTAAAAGCGGAAGATTGTTCTAAGTCAGCAAAACTTTACTCTGAACTTTTTGGCGGAGAAGTCCAGGTATCTAGTCCTGCTCATGCAGAGCTTCTCTTTTATGAAAATCAAAGAGTGATCTTTAGCAAAGAAACGGAAGAATGTCCTGTAACTCCCGGAACCTTGGTCTGGAAGATTGTAAAACAGAAGGTCCCAGCTTTCGAAACTCGACTGTTAGGCTCCGGATTTCAGAAAGAATCTGAGACCGGTAAATATTCTTCTTATCTAGATCCTTGGAAAAACCGGATTTGGCTGTATTATTTTGATCAGCCAGGATAAGGCTGGACTTCTTCTTTTCCTTCTTTAAGAGCCGCTTCTGCCATTTTATGAGCGTCTTCTCCTAGATACTTTTCAATCCAATAATGAGCCAGATAGATCAAAGGAGTGATCCCGATCGCAATAAAGATCTTATAGAAGAAGTTTGTATAAGAGATAGAATTTAGCGTTTGGAAGTCGTAAGTTCCCCAGTAAGCTACAAAAATAACGACATAAGAATCCAAAAGTTGGGAGAAGATGGTGGAACCTGTGGCTCTCAACCAAAGAAGTTTGTTTTTAGTCTTTTTACGGATTAAATGGAAGACTTGGATGTCCACAAGCTGCCCGATCAGATAGGCAACGATAGAACCAGTGATCACTTGCCCTGTATTAAAGAATACAACCTGAAAGGAATGGTCGTCTACAGGTGAGTTCCCTGCTGCTGGGATGGCCATATCCAATTGAAGAAGGAAGAATGCTAATACGATCATTACCATTCCTACCAAGGTTAGGTATCTAACACCTCTTCTTCCATAATACTCATTCAAGAGGTCCGTTACAATAAATGTGATCGGGAAGGGAATTACTCCCAAGGTCATGGTCAAGGCCTTACTTCCGATCACCACTTGGAACCATTTAGAGCCAGTCACCTCTGCCATCAAAAGGAAGGTTATAAAGATGGAACCTAAAACGAAAAATAGTTTGAAAGGCCGGTGAAACTGCATCTGAGGAAAAATCTTGTGAATTAAGTCTCTGTCAATCAAAGAACAGATGGAATTCCACAAACGTTTGACATGCAGACTACCTATAAATCACTGGAAGACAGTCGGTGCTTTACTTTTGGCCTCCGCGATTCGATAAATATATAGAGCTCAAATGAATCCAAACGATGAACCTTACACCCCAGAGGACTTGATCCGCCCAGTCCCATACCAAGCAAAAAAACAGCCTCTATGGCAATCAAGCCTAGTGAGTCTGACTTGGTTTTTACTTTCCGGAATTTCTTTTTATCTAGGACTCCAAGCCTTAAAGGCAGATCCTAAAACTGCTTCTGTCCAAACTGGAACAGAACAGGTAGCATTCCAAAATACTACTCTCAAATCTGACCTTGCGCCTACAGACGGGGCCTGGGAATCCTGGAAGAAATGGTGGAATTCCAACAATATTTCTTCCGAATCAGACGGGACTTCAAGCACAGTTAGTTCTTCTGCGCCTGAATCAGAAGATGATCCTGCTTTTAGAGCTTCTACTTGGTTTTCGGACTATGAAGCGATGAAACGTACTGTTCATCTATATAATGAGATCCATCCATTTATCTATGGATTCAAAGGAAGAGAGACGAATAACGGAGATCTTTATTCTCTTTGGGGATCTGCTCAAAAACATGCACGTGTTGCAGAACTAAAATCTTTAAATCCAAAAGTTAAGATCATTCCTACAATCTTCCGTTGGGAAAATAAGAATGAAAAAATTTCTGAAAACATTGGTCTGAACGGACGTAATGATATCAGAGACAAACATATCCAGAATATTCTATATGAAGTAGATACTTACGGTTTCGACGGTATTGATATAGATTATGAAGGAATGAGCTGCGAGAAAAAAGAGAAGTTTGAGGAATTCATCGTTATTCTCTCCAAAGAGATCCACAAACGTGGAAAACTTCTTTCTGTAGCTGTTCACCCTAAAACTGCTGCTAAAAAATCCGGCCTAAAAGCATGTAAGGGTTTAAAAGAAAAAATTAATATGGATTTTGCTGAGAATTGGAGAGGTCCAATGACTCACGATTACGCTTTTTTAGCAAAACACGCGGATCGTGTTAAGGTGATGGCATATGAACTTCATCCTCGTAAGTATAGAAACCCAGGACCTGGACCTCAGGCTCCAAACGTTTGGATCAGAAATATCATCACTTACGCAAAAGAAAGAGTTCCTGCTAAAAAATTATATATGGCAATCCCAACTTACGGATATGATTGGGCTCTAAATTGTAACTCAAAGATCAAGGCTGTATATTGGTCTGATGCGTTAAAACGCCAACAACTCGGTGTCACAAAACAACCTACAAATATCACGCAAGTTTTAGCAGATAATAAGAATTCTGACTCTTGGACAAATCTTTCTAAGTTTAGCTGGGTTCACCAAGGAAAAACTTACGAAGATCCAAGTATCTGGTACAAGTCAGAAGGTTGTGATCGTGTTGCATTCTTCATGAACAGAAAAGCTTTTGAAGAAAAGATGACTCTATTAAGATCTTATGATATTGGTGGATTCTCTTTCTGGCAGTTATTATCTGATAACGATCCAGGGATCAATGATTACCTAGAATTACTTGTGACTAATAAACTTCCTCCTGTTCCTAAGGCTAAAAAATTGCCTGAAACTCCGAATCCTGATGTAAAACAGGCGCCTCCGGAAGAAGGTCAGGAAGAAGCCAAGAACACACAGGATCTTGTCAAAAAATAAAATTACAATCATCACAGAAGATCCTTCTCTCGCAGCAAAAGTACTGAAAGAGGGAGGGATCGTTCTATTTCCTACTGAAACCGTTTACGGTATTGGTGCGGATTCCAGAAATCTCTCCTCTTGTTTAGAAATTTATAAAATTAAAAACCGTCCTGCAGATAATCCTCTCATTGTTCATTTAGGAAATCCTGCTCTCATTCCTGATATTGGAGAAGTTCCAGAAAGTGCAAGGGTACTGATCAGACAATATATGCCTGGTCCTTTAAGTTTGGTTTTAAAGAAGGTGGATAAATCTGTTTTTTCTACGGGATTGACTACAATTGCGGTAAGAGTTCCTTCTCATCCAAAAACTTTAGAAATGCTTTCTTATTTTGGAGGACCAGTTTCTGCCCCTTCTGCAAATCTTTCAGGACAACCATCTATCACAAGATTGGATGATGCAATCTCTGAATTTGATGGTTTGGTAGATCTCATCTTAAAAGGTCCAGATCCTGAAATAGGTTTAGAATCTACAGTTGCCGATTTCTCCGTTTCTCCGCCTAAACTTCTTCGTCCTGGATATTTTGGATGGGAAGAATTACGAAAATATGTTCATGATCTGGAAGATTATACTGAGTT
Source organism: Leptospira saintgironsiae (assembly GCF_002811765.1). NCBI lineage: Bacteria > Pseudomonadati > Spirochaetota > Leptospiria > Leptospirales > Leptospiraceae > Leptospira > Leptospira saintgironsiae. Next base: position 440,929 of record NZ_NPDR01000003.1, read on the forward strand.
GAAAGAGGGGGAATCTCCTTCAAGTCCTGGAGTAAAATATAAACATTATGCACCAAAAGCAAAGGTGACATTTACTGAAAGCCAAACTCCAGATAGAGAATCAGCCGCCATTGGTATAGGTTTAAGCAGAGGTTGGAAGTTCGCGTTAGATCTAAGAAACAATGATGAGTATATGAAAAATTTATACTCCTTCTTCAGAGATTGTGATCGTTTAGGGATTTCTAAAATTTATTGCTTTCCACCTGCAAACTCTTTAGGAAAAGAAGCGCTCTTAAATAGAATTCTAAAAGCGCAAGAATCTTAAAGTCCGGACAACTCTTGGGCGATCTCGGATAGATGTAAGACTTCCATTGGATTTTGTTTCTTCTCCGCGTTTAGCTTTGAAAAGAAAGAAAACTTAGAAAGCTGAATTCCAGGCTTTAAGTCTTGGACTAAGTCTTTCCAGCTATAAGTTCCTGGCAAATAACGCACATCTATCTTTTTGGATTTAAGCTCTGTTTTTAGATTTTGTAATATATCCAAGAATGAATCGCAGGAATCTAAAAATCCTGATTTGCGGAATGTTTGTCCGGAGAAGATTCGACCTTCTCCATAATGTTTTTCTAATTCTTGGAAACTAGTCTTTCTGGATTCGATTACACGACTATAGAATAAATCCCTGGATCTCAATACTTCTTTTCTTAAGAATTGTTCCGATTTAGGGGAAAGTTTTCCATATTCAGATAAAATGTCTCTATGAGGGTAAAATCCGATCCTTTCTTTTTGGACTCCAAATTTATCGTAAAGCTTCTTTAATTCGAATCTCATCATCACCGCACCAATGGAACCAACGATAGAATAGGGAGTTCCATGGATTTTTTGAGTAGCACAGGATAGATAATATCCTCCGGAAGCGGCTACATTCAATACATACGTGATAACAGGTTTTTTCTCTGCCAGCTTTTTGATCTCTCTATAAAGAAGTTCAGATACAAGTGCACTTCCTCCTGGAGAGTTCATTTCTAAGATAACTGCTGCTACCTTTGGATCTTCTTTTAAATCTTTAAAAATTTCTTGGTAATATCTGAAAGAAACTTGTCTGGATCTGAAATCTTCTTCTCTTCCTAAATCAGGTAGAATATTTCCTTGGACTGGAAGAACTGCAACAATCGGAACTGATTTGGAGATAAGAGTAAAATTAGACTTTTTATGATATAACCTGAAACCTTTAGGGCTTAGTTTTTTGTATTTAGGTTTATCTGTTTCTTTCTCTTTTTTATAATTTTCAAATAGATAATTTTCTTCGAATTCGTCCTCTTCTACAAACTCAGTGATAAATCCTATCTTCTTTAATTTTTCAGAACTGATGATCGGCTCTTCTAATACTTTTAGATCTAAGTTTGAAGACTTCTTAAAACCTGTGGAAAGTAATTCTTTATAATCAGTAAGTAATGCTTCTAAATTTTTACGAGCAGGAGCGGAGAAGGATGTTCTTTGGAAAGTTTCTCCGAATGATTTGAATGCTCCACTTGCGTAAGCTTCTACACCTACGCCAAATTTTTTAGCTGCCCCTCCAAAAAAATAAGGTTCAGCGGAAGGAAGTATAGGAAAGAATTCCGCGGCTGAAGATGTATATCTATGTTTGCACTGAGAAAGTAATAATAATGCTTTAGTTCCTCCTCCTAAACAAAAACCAGAAGTCTCAATTCCTTTTTCGTTCAATGTCTGGATTGTTTCGCAGATATTCCAAACTTCTCCAAATCCGTACTCAGGATTAGAAATATGAAAAGAAACTTTTTTTAAACCTGGGACTTTAGTTAAAGCCTTCAATCCTATTAAAAAATCTACCAAGAAGGGAGCTTCTTCTTTCGGAACCAATAGTTTGACTAAAAAAGATTTTCTATCAAAGGAGAAAGAAGAAGGAATTTCTAAATAGAAATGATCTCCCTTGCGGATGATCCAGGATAATATCCTAAATCCTTGGAACAAAATCCGGATCGGTAAAAAAACAAGAGAGAACAGAATTCTAAACATTGGAAATTCCTTTTGGCGACCAAAGTAAAACGGACATTTATTCCGGAAAACGTAAAATTACGGAAGGAAAACCGCTTTTCACCCTGGCTTTCCAGAAATTATCTGAAACCTAAGAGAGGGTTATTCGTTTGGATCATATCCGCATCCGAGGAGCTCGGGAGCATAATCTTAAAAACATCAATGTGGATATTCCACGGGATAAACTCGTGGTGATCACTGGACTTTCTGGTTCAGGTAAATCTTCTCTTGCTTTTGATACTATTTATGCGGAAGGACAGAGAAGATATGTAGAAAGTCTCTCCGCTTACGCTAGACAATTTTTAGGTCAGATGGAAAAACCTGACTTAGATCTGATCGAAGGACTTTCTCCCGCAATTTCTATAGAGCAGAAGACCACACATCGTAACCCTAGATCCACTGTAGGAACTGTGACAGAGATTTATGATTATTTGCGTCTTCTTTACGCAAGAGTAGGAAAACCTCATTGTCCAATTTGTGGAACTCCAATCCAATCTCTCTCCATCGATCAAATCACAGAAAGGATCCTAAATTTTCCGGAAGGAACTAAAATCCAAATTTTAGCTCCTATTGTTTCTGGGAAGAAGGGAGAGCATAAAGATGTTCTGGAGAAGATCAGAAAAGATGGATTTAATAGAATTCGTCTGAACGGTGAGATCAAAACTTTAGACGAAGAAATCGTTCTCAAAAAAAGTTTTAAGGCAACAATCGAGATCGTTGTGGATCGTCTTGTGATCAAGGACGGGATCCGTTCTCGTTTGACTGACTCGGTCGAAACTGCTCTTAAACAGTCAGAGGGAATTCTTCTCATGGATGATGGTAAGAAGGACCATACATTCTCCCAAAAACTTTCCTGTCCGAATCACCCGGAAGAATCTTTACCTGAACTTTCTCCTAGATTATTTTCATTTAACTCTCCATTCGGTGCCTGTGAAACTTGCGATGGACTTGGGAGCCTTTTAGAGTTCGACGAGGATCTTTTAATTACAGATTCGGAACTTTCTCTGGTCGAAGGTTGTATAGAAGCATGGGCAGGGGCTAAGAGTAATAGTTATTGGTTTTTAACAACAGTTCACTCTTTGGCTAAAAAATTAAAATTCGATTATAATATCCCATGGAAGGATCTTCCTAAAAAGGTAAGAGATACAATTCTTCATGGAGATAAGAATCTCAAAATTGATTACGATTTCAGAAATGAAAAATCTCATTATGAGTTCAGTAGAGAATTTGAAGGTGTGATCCCGAACTTAAAAAGAAGATATAAAGAAGGGTCAGAAGCAAGACGCCAACAATTGGAAGGATATATGACTAATCATCATTGTCCTGCTTGCGAAGGCAAACGTCTGAAACCTGTGAGCCTTCACGTAGAAGTGAACGGCCTGACAATTGATAAATTTTCTGCATTCAGTGTGGAGAAGGGCCTCGACTTCGTAAAATCAATGAAGCCTAAAGGAAGCGAAGAAATAATCGCAAGACCGATCCTGAAAGAAATCCAACAAAGACTTACTTTCTTGAATGATGTCGGTGTTGGTTATTTAAGTTTAGAGCGTGCCGCTGGGACTCTTTCTGGTGGAGAAGCTCAAAGGATCAGACTTGCTACTCAGATCGGATCTAGGCTTCAGGGTGTATTATATATATTAGATGAACCTTCTATTGGTCTTCACCAAAGAGATAATACTAAATTAGTAAATACTCTTAAGGATCTGCGAGATCTTGGAAATACAGTTTTAGTCGTAGAACATGACCAAGAAACAATGGAAGAGGCTGACTGGTTGATAGATATGGGGCCAGGTGCCGGTGTTCATGGTGGAACAATTGTATGTTCCGGAACTCCTGAAGAAGTTTCTAAAAACAAAAATTCACTTACAGGAAAGTTTTTATCAGGCAAAGAATTCATCCCTGTTCCTAAAACGGTAAGGCCGGGGAATGGTAAAAAACTTAAGATCGTAAACGCAAAAGAAAATAATCTTAAAAACGTAAGTGTTGAGATCCCTCTCGGAAAACTGATCGTAGTCACAGGTGTTTCCGGCTCCGGCAAATCCACTCTGATCAATGATATCTTATATAATGCTGCGGCTCATAAAGTAATGAAAATGAGAACCGTTTGGGGAAAACATGAGAAGATCACTGGTTTGGAAGAGATAGATAAGATTATCAATATTGACCAGTCTCCAATCGGAAGAACTCCTAGATCCAACCCTGCTACTTATACAGGACTTTTCACTGTTGTTCGAGACATGTTTGCGGGGTTAGAAGAATCCAAACTCAGAGGTTATTCTCCCGGAAGATTCAGCTTCAACGTAAGCGGTGGAAGATGTGAAACCTGCGAAGGAGATGGTATCCTGAAAATTGAGATGCACTTCCTTCCGGATGTGTATGTTACTTGCGATGTATGTAAGGGAAAACGTTATAACCAGGAAACATTAGAAGTTCGTTATAAAGGTAAGAATATTTACGAAATTCTAGAAATGACTGTAGAAGATTCTGTACCATTTTTCGAGAATATTCCCGCATTAAAAAGAAAGCTGGAAACCCTAGGGGAAGTGGGGCTTGGATATATTAAACTTGGACAACCCGCCACAACATTCTCCGGTGGGGAAGCACAAAGGATCAAACTCGCTACTGAATTATCCAAGAGACCTACTGGGAAAACATTATACATCTTAGATGAACCAACAACTGGACTCCATTTTGAAGATGTAAGGCATTTGATGACTGTTTTACATACGCTTGTAGACCGTGGAAATTCAATGATAGTGATCGAGCATAACCTAGACGTGATCAAACAAGCAGATTGGATCATAGATTTAGGGCCGGAAGGAGGAGAAGGAGGCGGAAAAATTATCGCTGAAGGAACTCCTGCGGATATTGCTAAGGTCAAAGAATCTTTTACAGGCCAATACTTGAAAAAAGTTTTGGGAAATCCAGGGAAGAAGGCGGGTTAAATTTTCCGAAGATGATGAAAGAATTAAGAGAAAAACTTTCTTCCTTTCCTCCGGGAGAATTCAGATCTGTTTACAAATCTTCTTTGCCAGATATTGCAAAGGCAGGATTACTGAACGCTCTAAAAGATGGTGGGTTCAGAGCATTTCATGAAAAGTTAATATTAATTCCTTCCTTTCCTCATGGCATAGGGGTGGGAGTAGGGTTGATGGCCCAGACAAATGTGGCCGGAAAAATCCTGAAATTAGTGATTGGCTCCGACGCAGGAGCGTCAACCAACCCAGAATCCAGAAAATTAGCATTAGAATTACAAGACAGATTAGTAAGTGGTCTTGGGATTTTGGGACTGGGAGTGAGTGAGCCTGGATGGATGGGAAAACTCACCAATCTGAAATCTACTGCAAAAGTCCTTCCAAGTGGTGAAATAGAATTAAATTTTCATAAAGGATTCGTGACCAACGGCGCTGATGCGGAAGGTTACTTGGTCGTTGCCAGGGAAGAAGAGCAAAATCGTTTCGGAGTATTTTTTATCCCCAGAAACTTCCAAGATTTAAAAATCGAGGAAGTGTATCTGGATGTTGCCAGAGAAGCCACTCATTGTAAGATCACGGGCGAAAATTTCAAACTACCTTCTCATTATCATTTTATAGAAGATTATACTAAATTAGGTGCAGATATCCATCTTTCTGAAATGTTATCTGCTGCTGTTTTATTCTGCGGGGCCATCCGAAAAATTGTTTCTGACTTAAGCCAAGGAAGCGAATCCAGAGAAAGATTTTCCGTTTTAGGAAAACTCTGGGATCTAAGTGGACTTCTATACGGAAAATGTTTAGATATCTCCGATAAAAAAGATAAGGATCCTAATTATAAAATAGAAGAGGATCATCCTTACGGTTATGAAGCAATTTTGGACGAATGTATCTCTATCTTAGAATCTATTCCGAACTTCGACTATAAGAAAGAATATCCTGACTTAGGATTATTCTGCACAATCCATCCTGCCAGAAGTCCCGTTTATATCAAAAACAGACTCAAACAATCCAAAAGCTGGAGAAAATTCGGAAATCTTTAATGATGGTGATGCGCAGGATGATCATGAGTATGGTGATGATGTCCCCATTCTTCAGAATCAATATCGTGTAGAGTTTTTGCGATAATCCCATCAATCGTATGAGTGGTAGAAGCGTCTTCTAATTGCAGATAGATCTGTTCGAATTTCCATTCTCCTCTTAAAAGTTCGTAAGCTTCTTTCAAGATCTTTTTATGATCGGACTCTTTCGTGATCTGGACTCTAAATGCACAAGCATGGATCCCTTTCGTTAAAGTCCAAGTGTGCGCAGAAAGAAGAGAATCTACTCCTTTGATTTGTAATAGATCCTTTTTTAAATGATCCCATTCATCAAAAGTAGGAGAAGACTCCAGAAGAATAAGAAGACTTTCCTTCAAAATTACAGCTGCAGCTCTTAAGATAAAAATAGAAAGAATTAAACTAAGTAATGGATCGATCCAAGTCCAAGCAAATATACGTATTAGAATTGCACCCACTAAAACAGCAATTGTTCCGAATAGATCATTCAATACATGGAGATATGCTGTTCTAAGATTAATATTATCTGCGGAAATTCTTTTTAAAAGCCATACTGAGATCAGATTTAATCCGATGGTCCCTAAACTAAAAACCAGCATGGATTCAGTGACAATCTCTTCCTGATGACGAAATCTTTGAACTGCTTCGTATATGATAAAAATGGAAATCCCAGAGATCAAAATAGAATTTAAAAATGCAGCAAAAACTTCTACCCTGAAGAATCCGAAGTTCATTTTTGCATTTGGTTTTTTATCAGAGACTAAAACTGCAAATATACTTAATAAAAACGCAAATGAATCTGAGATCACATGTCCAGCATCCGCAAGAAGTGCGAGACTTTTACTTTGTGTAGATCCAAATATTTCCCAGGAAAAGATCCCGATAGAAAGGAAGAATGCAAAAAGTAAACTGCGTAATGTATCCTTCCTTTTAGGGCGAAGGATGGCTTGCCTAGCAAAAGGTTCTAAATTAGAAGATGAGTGAGGATCTTTTTCCAAAGTTAAGGGGAGCCTTAGTGACCCTTACCACTTTGTGGTTCTAAAACGATATCTACTCTTCTGTTCAAAGAACGATTTTCAGGATTATCGTTAGAGACGATAGGCTGGTGTTCCCCGTAACCTGCTACGGAAAAGTTTCTCGCATCCAGATTTTTACTCTCTAATAAGAAACGAACTACTGAAAGAGCTCTCTCTGTAGATAATTGCCAGTTATCGTTAAATTTTTTAGTACGTATCGGAATATTATCCGTATGACCTTCTACAATGATCAGGTTGCCAGGGTATTTTACCAGAATCTCTTTGATCTTGTCTAAGGCAGGAAAGATTTGTTTTTTTAACTCTGCGGAGCCAGAATCGAAAGAGATCTGATCATCTATATTGATGACTAGTCTATTATGAAAACGTTTTACTCGGATCTGCCCTTTAGCGATCTCGCCCGAAAGTTTAGATTCCAGTTCGTTTGCTTGTTCAGCCAAACGATTTAATTCTCTTTTTTGATCGTCGTTTAGATTTTTAAGCTTGGAAAGATTATCTTCTAATTCTTTGATCCTCGCTTCTAGAGTCGCAATTTTGGACTCATATTCTCTTTTGAGTTCGTCCATTTTGCGGATACAACCCAGTCTTTCCTTTTCAAGTTCAGACTTTAATTCAGAGATCAGATCCTGGTATTTTTTGGATTGCCTTTCATTTTCTTCGATCAGCTCTTTTTCTTTATTTCCGCTTTTTGCTTTTAGAAGCGCGATCTGGTTTTCCAGGGCACGGATCAGTTCTGCGGCAAGTTCTCTGTCCTTTTCTCTGAAGGATTTTTCGCCTGCGAGCTGTTCTTCGAGATTCTGGATCCTGGCATCCAAGCTGAGTTTTTCTTTTTTAGCGTTTTCAGTCTCGTTTCTGTAACGAAGTCTGAGAGAATCTAACTCAATTCTGAGAGTTGCATTCTCATTATAGAGTTTATTGTATTCCCAAGGGAAATAAAATGCGTCCGAAAAGATCGGTAAAGAAAATAGGATTAGAAGAAAGGTAGTAAGTCGGAAAAAAAAAGGTTTCATAGTCAGATATTGGAAGCTAGGTTCTATTCTAAGGCTGCGAGCCCCCAGTCAAATGAAAAACTCTTGTACCAAAAATCAGTAAATTCATTGAACCGATGAATTCCATCAGGATTCTGTCATAGGGGGAGGGACGCCGCATGGACGAAACAAATAGCACTAAGGAAACTTCTTCCCTGAAGGCAAATCCACAATCTGGGGATTGGATGGATTCTTTCCTCGAAAAGGTAGAACAAAAGGACAATAAGTTCCTACTCAGTTTTACTTCTTCCAATCACCCAGCAGATATCGCCGAAGTCCTTGAAAAGCTGGATATTGACGAAGCATTCTACGTATTTAAACTCTGCGATTCTGAACAGCAGTCTGAAATTTTAGTCGAGTTCGATGAGGATTTACAGGCGGATCTGATCTCCCGTCTGAATATGAAGGAGATCTCTCCTATCGTTGAAAATCTGGAACCAGACGACGTTACAAACCTCATCTCAGAGATCCCGAAAGCAAAAGCAGAAGAAATTCTAAATTCCTTAGATCGGGAAGATTCTTCTCAGATCCGAAAACAGCTGAATTTTAGGGAATACACCGCAGGTCGTTTGATGACGACTGAATTTGCTTCCGCATACGAAACTGACACTGTCAGAAAAGCAATTATCAAATTGAGAAGGGTCGCGAAAGAGACGGATGATATCTACCTTCTCTATGTAACGGACGCTGAGAATCATCTAAAAGGATTTATAAAACTAAAGGACTTATTCTTAGCTCCACTCAACCAAAAAGCGAGTAGGCTTGTAAAGGAAGAAGCATTCTCCATTCATTACGATACGGACCAGGAAGAAGTGGCTCGTATATTTAGAAAATACGACTTAGTTTCGGCTGCAGTTGTAGATGATCTGGATAGGATCATCGGTAGGATCACAGTAGACGATATCTTGGATATCGTTCAAGAAGAAGCTTCCGAGGACATCTTAAGGATGGGGGGAGTTTCAGAAGAAGAAAGATTAAATACTTCTATTTGGGATTCTATTCGCAGGAGACTAACTTGGCTAATAATCAATCTAGGAACTGCAGTGGTGGCTGCTTCTACAGTTGCACTTTTCCAAGATACGATCCAGTCTTTTGTATTACTCGCGAGTCTTATGCCAATCGTAGCTGGAATGGGGGGAAATGCAGGAACCCAATCCATCACAGTGGTGGTCCGAAATATTGCCACAGGTGATTTGAGCCAATCAAATTGGACTGTAGGTTTTAGAAAAGAAAGTATAATCGGGCTTATCAATGGGCTCACGATCGGTGCGATCACAGGTCTCGTCGTATTTTTTTATACGGGAAAACTTGCACTTGCGATTGTTATCTTTTTTGCGATGCTTGCGAATCTAATTGTAGCAGCCATCGTAGGTGCTTGTATCCCTATGCTATTAAAAGTAGTTGGGATTGATCCTGCAATTGCGTCTTCCATATTTGTAACAACTACCACAGACGTGTTCGGCTTCTTCTGTTTCTTGGGGCTTGCCACACTGTTCTTGCAATATTTGGTATAGTTGGAATATTTCGCATAAAATAATAAATTTCCTTGGATAGGAGAAGCCAATGTTTCGCGTTTCGGTTTTCCGAACTTTTTTAGCCGGTTTTGCGGTTCTATATTGTTTATCATTTATTTCTTGTATTAGCTCAGGTGGGCCAACCACTCATACACCTGAAACACCAAAAGGAGAAGTTCTTCCTAATCCTGCTGGAGACAGCGAGGAGATCATAGATGAAGAAGGAAGAGAAGTGAAAATCAGCACCACTGATCCAATTTCTTTCCAGAGCCAGTCCAAAGATACTTCTGAATATTTCAGAGTTCATATTACAAGTGAATCCTATCAGGTTCGACAGATCAGAGGTTCCAAATATATTCGCAGAAAAGTGGATAAGGGTGGGGACGCACTCATCAGCGAAGAATTAGTAAAATATAATAGAATTAATTTTAACGACGATGGTATCATCTTAGTAATCTTGAACGGAAATACTGGTGCTGTTGAAACAATTCGTTTTAATACAAGAGTTCCTCGAATCAATAATTTAGCTAAGATCATCCAGAATGACGTGACTCGCTGGTCCATGGAACATTCAGAAGAGAAGCCAGTAGTTACAAAATATCAAATTCACTACACTATCAAATTGGAAAATAAATCCAATACCACTAGAGATACAGTAAAAGAAGAACTGAAAAGCGAAGTGAAGAAGAGGTAAAATCTCTTCTTCATTCCACATAGGTGCGATGAGTTGGATACAATCGTTTTCAACTTAAAAGCAGAACTCATTTAGATAGAGCTTCTTTGATTTTAGTATGAAGACTGATCGTGTAAAGATTTGAACCGACATTCGTTCAAAAAGTTCCCTGAGTAATAAATTTAAATTTCATTTCCAGATTTGGAAATGCCACAGCCGTCGTAATCCGAGGTATGGCAATCGGATCAATTCTTTCGTTTTGGACTTTGCAAGCTTACGTAGCCGGTGGATTTAGTAAATCGAGTTTTAATAATATTCATTGGAATGAAAGAAGCGCCAGACAAGGTGCTTGCTATGCGGCAGCGGGTCAATTAGGCGGAATGTTAGCAGGCGCAGGTATTGTCGGCGCTCCAATAGTGTTTTCTCAAATTACCTGGATAGAAGCAGCTTTAGAAATTTATGGTGGATCTTCGACTGCGTATAGTGCAATTAAACAAGATTGGAAAACTTTTGGTGCAAATATTGCTGGATATGCAATACTAAAAAATACTCAAGAAAGTGTTCCTGTTGAATTAATATTAGATTATGCTGAAGGGATGAATAGAACTTGTGGAGGTATTCAATGAGTAAAAACATACTTTCAATTAAACTAATTATAATTTTAACTTTATGTAATTGTTTACCGCTTGGAGGAATAACTGGTCCTAGGCGAAGTTATCCTGTTGAGAATCAAAAAAACACATACTTAATCATACGAATAAATGACTATATTGGTGCTTTTCAGGAAAATCAATCCCAGTCAGTTAAGAATAGTCGTTTCTTTAGATTTTATATAAATTGGATTGATAATGCCTCTAAAGGGTTATTCCGAGGACACGCTTATCAAATTAATCCTTCATATAGCTATTTTCAAAATAAAAAGGATGGGCTCTCAAAAAACATAATACTTCAATTTATTTCAAGTGATATGCAAGAAGAATTTTTATTTGGTTGTGAATACAAAATTCCAATGCCATCTAGTGTAAACGAGTTCACATTTATGATATTCGATTATGACTATAGAAGACGCGGATTCATACGAAAAAAATTCGACCTAATTGAAGGCTCTTCCATTCGGGTAAATATTTCTCTAAGAGAATTCCAAACATGGGAAAATCTACGGAAAATTAAAGTAAATGAAAATTGGCCAACTCCATACCACCTAATGGATGAACAGATGATAGATTTGAATTTTCAAATTGAAAAGACATCCATGAATGAAGTAGAAACTCCATGCAGTTTATAATATCATTTTGAGAAACGAATGAAAAAGGCTAATATACTCTTAACAACTTTATTATACGCTTTTCTAACAAGTTGCATTGTTGTAGATACTTTAGGTCTTACGGATACCTATAAAGGTGACGTTGCCAAGAGAAAACTCATAGACGCGGCTATGATCGGAGATTCCCTTACAGCTAGGGCAGCTTTTACTGCGCAAAAGCCCTTTAATTTCTTGGAGTTATTGCAGACTTTGATTCATTTACTACTTACATGAGTAATTTTAATTGTAATCTTAGCCCTAACGATTTGCTAATCGATAAGAATATTGGTAAAAATTCGAATAATCCTTCGAAGAATAAGTAATAGATCAAAGTAAAGCAATAGGAGCAGCTTATACATTTGGAGATAATAGTTACAAGGCTTGCGGTGGAAGTTTATAATGAATTGTTTTTTAATAATCTCCTTATTTTTGTCGCTATTAGGCTGTTCTGGTGGAAGAGATAGATATTTTTCTAAAAGAAACATTTCGCATAGTGACAATACATTTGTAAAGTTTACCTATAAGGATGATATTTCAAATAAAGAGAAGAAAAAAAACGAATATTCCTTATATGTTTTTTTCAGCGACGAATTATCTCTTCTCGGATTCCCCTCCAGTATTAATCCTGAAAAGGATTACTGGTTAGGGTATTACGCTAATTATCAAACTATTCCCAATAACTTAGATAATATCCGTTTCGATTTTTTGGAAAATTGTGAGTATCGAATGCCAATAAATGCAGGTAAATATTCCTACACTTTTTCTTTTCAAAACCATAGTATAGAAAAATCAGGAGTATTAACAAAATCCTTCGACCTTCCTCCAAATCATTCTATACGTTTAAGCTTTAAAGAAAAAGGCTTTCCTTATCCAGATGCAAAGACATTTGGTGAAAGACTGGCAAATGAAACAAGTCGACATTCCTGGTATGAAATAATAGCTACAGTAGAATCAAACCTTGAAGTGGATTTATTGAAACCTTGTGAAATTAAATAGGGTAAGGTTAGGTGGGACTCTTATCTTTAGGCAAAAAGCATTTTCAATAAATAGGAAGGATGAATGAAAAAGAAAATTCTGCTATTACTCTTTCTATTGATACTGAATTGCCAAGGTAATATTTTATATTGGCGACGTTTGCCTTATTATCCTGTTCAAAACTCAGACGGAAATTTTTTAAAAATCTACTTACCGTCCGAGCTAACGGATTTACAAGAAAGAATTCAAGTGAAAAGCTATTTGATTTCAGTATTTCAAGAAGAAAAGGATACTTTCTTACGAAGACGGCTGCTTATTAATGATGATCGTAACCTTGGGTTTAATACACTTTGGACCGGCTTGAGACAATTTCATTTTAAATCCGATTGCCAATTAATTATGCCAATTTCGAAGGGAGAATATACATATGAAATTAAGGTAAATCGATACCCGGATGGCTTCTTTTCAAATATAGTAATAACTGAAAATATATTAGAGAATCATTCAATTGTAATTACCGTTGACTTAATAGAGCCTCCATATACAACCCCAATTGATTTTTCTCAAAAACTTGCAAATCGTATTGGCAACCGAGTAAGATTAAAATATCACATTGAGCCAACCTTAAAAGATGATAAATTTCACGATTGTCCGACTGAATAAATCGAAAGCATTCCTATCGGACTGTCGATACAAGCCACTGAAACGACCGGAATTCCATGCGGAAGGAAGTTTGTGAATCGATTGTTGATATTTATTTTTTCTATTTTGCTTATTATGAACTGTAGAGGTAATATTTTGTATTGGCAACATATACCGAATTCAGTTTTCGAGTCGAAAAATAACTTTATTAAAATCTATTTGCCAAAGGAATTTTCTGATGAAACTCAAAGGCTTTCCTATAAGGAATATATGATAGCTGTATTGAGAGAAGAAAAGGGAACCGTATTTGAAAGAAGAGTTTTAATAAATCCAGATAGAGGACTGAATTTTTTCAAGCTTTGGAACGATCACGAACAATTCAGATTCCCTGCAGGATGTGAATTGGTTTTTCCTATATATGGCGGGGAAAATAAATACGAGGTTCGTCTCGGGAAATATTTGCATGGGTATACCACCAAAATATTTAAAGATGTCAACCTTCCTGAAAACCAATCTCTTAGAATAACTCTTCATTATAAAGGGTTTCCATATCCTGAACCAAAAAATTGGGACGAGCGACAAGTCAATGCCGGGCATACCTTGCTTACTTTAACAGCTAATATAGAAAGTAGCTTTTTAGCAAGTAACTATGAAAAATGCACATTTTAATCAAAGGATTGAAGAAGCATTGCAACAGATACAATTTCATACTATTCAAGAACACGGGGTTAAGTCTTGGCTTTTCTTACCGTATAGCCGCTCCGGAGGATCATTGTGAAGAAGCAAATAAAATTCAATAAGTTGATAGTATTACTGCATTTTACGTGCTTAATGAATTGTCTTCATTGGGGTCCGATTGGACCAAACTATAAGTATCAAGAATTAGGAAATTTTTCGAATTCTTATATAGTTTTTAAATTACCGAGCCTGGAGAACGGATTTAAAAACGGAGATGATTTCCTTAGTTCAGCGACAGACAAGAAAACATATTTCGTTTCTGTTTTTATAGACAACGAAGAATTGCTTCCGTCTGCTTGCGTTAATCCGGAATACGGATATTGGCGAAATTTTTATAAAGATTTTAATTCTTTACCACAAATTATTAGAAATGAACCGAGATTTAATTTTTTGCCCGATTGCGAATATTTTTTACCTATTCCAAGCGGAAAGAATCGGTTTAAAGTAAAAGTCTACAATAGAAATAAAGCGCCTGTCGGCGGCGGTGAAATTTCTCGGTCCATTGACGTACCTGCAAATTTTTCCATTAGGATTAATTTAAAGGACCCTCGCGGTAATAAGATCGAAGGTACGGAAAATCGCTTTGCACTTGACGCCGGAATTTCTTTAGACTTGGAACCAAGTGTAAATCGCGATAGTTTTTCGAATTGTCGTTGAAGTCGCTTTGGGAAATTCTCGGATAATATTCAATAAGATCACTAAATGAAAAAAACCAACTTAATTCTTACATTATTACTATTATTGAATTTGTTTGTGAATTGTCTAGTTACAAACAATTGGTAAAATTATTTAATAGCTAGTGATAAAAATAGTCCTTTTATAATTCCGTTTTCTCTCCTTGTCCTTATGAGCATAATTAATTGTTCACCAATTCAAAAGCCATTTGGAGAAGACTTCCGCATAAAATAGAAAATTTACTAAGAAATAGAATTCGGTTGAAAACTTTCATTGAGCAGAATTCTTTTGTCGAAGAGATAAAAATCTGTAAATTTGAGTAGTCTCCTTTTATACTCGCTTTTTTAATTGTTTCTTCTATATTACCTCTGTGCAGATTGGAACGGAATAATAAGAAATAATTTCTCCTTACAATTTCTTTCTACCAGGTCTGAATTTGAAGGTGCCTGGTATAAATATAGCAATGAAAGCAATAATATACGAGAAGTACGGATCTTCTGATGTACTTCAATATAAAGAAGTGCAAAAGCCTGTTCCTAAGGATAATGAGATCCTCATAAAGGTAAGAGCCGCTTCTGTGAACGCAGCGGATTGGCGCATGATGAAAGCAGATCCTTTTCTTGTTCGCTTTTATGCAGGTCTCTTTAAACCAAAAAAAATTTCGATATTAGGTGCAGATGTTGCCGGAACTGTAGAAGCTATTGGAAAGAGTGTTACAAAATTCAATCCTGGTAATGAAGTTTTCGGAGATGTTTTTGCAAGCGGCTTTGGAGCCTTTGCGGAATACAAATGTGGTAAAGAAGATGAGTTTGTTTTAAAACCATCTAATGTATCTTTCGAAGATGCTGCCGCTTTACCTTTGGCTGGAATGACCGCTTTACATTCTTTGCGAGATTTTGGTAAGATAGAAGCAGGACAAAAAGTTCTGATAAATGGAGCATCTGGAGGTGTTGGAACCTTCGCAATACAACTCGCAAAATATTTCGGTGCTGATGTGACTGCTGTTTGTAGCACTTCTAAAATGGATCAATCGATATCGCTTGGAGCAGATCATGTGATCGACTATACCAAGGAAGACTTTATCCAAAACGGAAAAAAATACGATCTCATCATTGGTGTAAATGGATATCGAACACTTTCCGAATACAAGAGTTCCTTAAGTCCCAAAGGTCGGTATGTAATGGCTGGAGGTGGCACAGCCCAATTATTCCAAGCCTTACTTTTGGGACCTTTTATCTCCCTAAGTGGTAGCCAAAAGATTATTGCTGCTTCTTCCGAGCCGAATCAAAAGGATCTTCTATTTTTATCAGACTTATTGAAGTCAGGAAAAATCAAGTCCGTAATAGATAGACGATACAAATTGGAAGAAGTTCCGCAAGCTATCCAATACGTTGAACAAGGCCACGCCGCTGGTAAAGTAATCATAACAGTATCATAAATCTGTGTTGATTGATTAGAAAAATATAAAGGAACTGTGAATGAAGAAAATCCTGAAGCTTATTGGAGTATTAATTATCCTTTTACCGGTTTCGGTGATTGGGTTTTTATATTTTAAATTTCCGAATGTCGAACCAGCTCAAGAAATTTCTGCAGGAAATAGTGTAGAGCGAATACAAAGAGGAAAGTATCTTGCAAACCATGTATCAGCCTGCATGGATTGTCATTCCATCCGAGAATGGTCAAAATTTTCCGGTCCATTGATTCCTAAAACATTGGGAGAAGGTGGAGAAGTTTTTGATCAAAAGCTTGGATTTCCCGGCTCTTTCGTTGCACCAAATATTACTCCAAGTGCATTAGGTAAATGGACAGACGGGGAAATTCTAAGAGCGATTTCCAGTGGGATCAATAAAGAAGGAAATGCATTATTTCCGGTTATGCCTCACCCAGCTTACGGACAGATGGATAAAGAAGATCTAATTTCTATTATATCTTACTTAAGAAGTTTGGAGCCTATAGAAAAGAAAAATCCTAGCTCCAAACCTGATTTTCCATTTAACTTGATCTTAAGAACAATACCTATTCCTGCAAAATTTGGAAAACTTCCTGATAAAAAAGATAAGGTTGCTTATGGGAAATATCTGTTTGTTGCGGCTGCTTGCACTGAATGTCATACAAAACAAGATAAAGGAAAGCCGATTGAAGGTATGGAACTAGCTGGAGGATTTGAATTTCCTTTAGGAAATGGAACCAAAATTATTTCTGCAAATCTTACTCCAGATAAAGAAACAGGACTTGGCAATTGGACAGAAGCTCAGTTTGTTAAAAGATTTAAGAGTATGGAGCTTCCTAAATATAAAGCTCATCCTGTGAAAGATGGAGAATTCCAAACAATTATGCCTTGGACAATGTATGCAGGAATGAATGAGGAAGATCTTGCAGCTATGTTTGCTTACTTGCAAACTGTTCCTTCTATCAAAAATAAAATTACTAACTAATTATAGTTTAAGGAGAAGGGAGGAATTCTCCCTTCTTCCTTTATCTGAAAAATCGGATCTTTCTCACTTCGAAAACGAGACCCGAAATAAGTCCTAATAAAATAGAGAAAATTACCCACTCTATCGGAATTCTCTGAAAGCCAAATAATCTAAGACTGAATTCAAATTGGAAACTTGCAATTAGTGTAGAAGCTGCTAAAAAGAAAATCCAGAAGACACTGGAATGCAAAGATCTTAATATAGAAATAAATCCACCCTTATGAGTTAAATTTGTAAGCATCAAACTGAAATTGGATACAACTAGAAAGATAAAGCCAGAAGAGCGAATTTGATTCTCGTTAATACCTTTTTCCTGCATCCAGAAATTCATAGATAATAATATGATCAAAACGACTGCACCTTGGAAAAACGATAATGTAAATCGAGATAATGTAATTAGGCTAGAATTCTTTCTTCGCGGGCTTGAATAACGATCTCCTTTTTCCAAATCCAATGATTCAAAGACAATAGAGCATGTTGGATCTATAATTAGTTCCAATAGTAAAATATGTGCAGGAAAGAAGAAGATTGGATCTCCTGTAAAAGCGGGAAGCAGAGACATTCCTATAATTGGTATATGAACGGATAGAATATAAGAAACGCTTTTTTGTATATTCTCATAGATCCTTCTTCCTAAAAATACAGACTTAACTATGGAGGAAAAATTGTCGTCGAGCAACACGAGATCCGAAGCTTCTCTCGCAACGTCTGTCCCCCTTTTTCCCATGGAGATCCCAATATGAGCCGCTTGTAGAGCGAGTGCATCGTTCACTCCGTCTCCAGTCATTGCGACTATTTCTCCCTTTTTCTGGAAGGCTCTGACAATCTTTAATTTCTGTGCTGGCTTGATCCTTGAAAAAATTCCGACTGTATTTAATTTGGAATCTAACTCCTCTTCACTAAGTTTTTCTAACTCATCTCCAGTTATACTTTCTTTATGATCTTGTAATCCTATTTTAGAAGCTACTGCCTTTGCAGTTCCTGAATGATCCCCTGTGATGATTATAACCCTGATCCCAGCTCGTATACATTCCGAAACGGAAGAGGGCACAGTTTCTCTGATAGGATCTTCTAATAAGATCAGACCTAAAAATTCGAATGTAAGATCATGTTGGTTATCGGGCAGAGAAGAATTTACTATCCTGGATCTTGCGACTCCTATAGCTCGATATCCTTGTAGAGAATATTTTTCGGTGATCTTCTCCCAATAGGAGGTTTTTTCTTCTGAAAAATGGCAGAGATCGAATATCGCTTCTGGGGCACCTTTCGTGCCGATCACAAATGTTCCAGGTTCTTCTGAATTCCAAGCATAACTAAGTGCAAGTAGCTTCGGAGAAAGTGGATATTCTTTTTCTAAGGTCCAGTCTGTATGAAGATGTTCCGTGTCATATAAAAGATTGAACCCCAATTCTCTGATGGCTTTTTCCATTGGATCAAACGGATCTTTTTTGGAAGCAAGAATTGAGAATTCTAAAAGTAGATGGAATTCTTCTTCAACCTCAGGAGTTTTAAATTCGAATAAACTATTTTCCGACGAAGAAACTAAACCTCTAACTTTCATTTGGTTTTCGGTTAAGGTTCCTGTTTTATCGACGCATAATACGGTTGCGGCTCCTAATGACTCAATAGAGTTTAACCTTCTTGTTAAAACTCCACTTTTAGAAATTCTCCAAGCTCCTAAGGAAAAGAAGATACTCAGCACAACTGGTATTTCTTCCGGTAATACTGCCATTAGAAATGTAAGTGCAGCCAGAACAGCATGCATCCAATTTCCATTTCGTATTCCAAGGCCATAGGTGAGAAAAATAGAAATTACTAATGCACCTAAAAAGAAGAATGTAGTGAATCTTTTGGCTTCTTTCTGGAGAGGACTTTCGGATTCTGAAATTTCTCCCATTTCTCTTCCGATAGACCCAATATACGTGGAGTCTCCAGTGAATAATACTTTAAAGATACCTTCTCCGGAAACGATCTTTGTTCCGGAGTATACTTTCTGTGATTCAGAATAAGGTCCTTTGTTGTTTGGATCTGTTTCTTCCTTTAAAACTGGGATGGATTCCCCTGTTAAAAGGGACTCATCCGAATGTAGATTCAATCCATCAACTAAGTAACCGTCAGCAGGTACCTTATCTCCTTCTGATAAAAATACCAGATCTCCAGGCACGATGAATGCAGAATCTATCTCAATTTTCTTTCCTGATCTGATCACCTTGGCCCGCAAAGGAGAAAGTTTTCTGAGAGATTCCAAAGCTTTTTCAGATTTGTTCTTTTGATAGATTGTGAGCGAAATAACAGCGATCACTGCAATGGAAAGTGTAATCGCTTCTTCTAAGTTTCCCAGTAATGCATAGATAAAACCGCAGGCCAATAATAACGAGAGCATTGGCTCTGCGAGAATAGAAAGGCTTATCCTCCAAAAAGATGTTTTTTTAAGTTTGGATTCGTTTGGTCCAAACTTTTGTAGAAGTTCAGATGCTTGCTGAAAACTTAAACCTTCCAAATGTTAAGATTTTTTAGAATGGGTACGAGTATTCCAACCAAATAATGTATAAATTGGACACCAAGCTATAATTCCAGTTGCTAGTATTACAAAACCGACTGCAAAAATCCCAATCTTATATAAATCTTCTATATAAAATGCCCATGTAATTAAGGAGGTTCCTAAGATTACTCTGAATGCTCTGTCCCAAAAATTTGAATTTATAAATTTCATATTGAACACCTATTGACTATATCTCTGTAAAAAATATTCTTCTATTTTAAGTCTTTGTCAATGATTGGACGGATGTTTATCTATTATAACGTAATGATAAATATCATAGGCATTTAAACTTGGAAGTACCATGAAAATTGATCGTTATATTATCACCACTATACTCAAAACATCCATAGAGTATGTATTTATCCTTTCTTTAGGGATACTTCTGATCTTCTTGGATGAAATCGAATTTGCAGGTTTGGAGATAAAATATCTTATACTGACGCTTGCAGGTTTCAAATCCTGTTATTTCTTTATTAAAGGTTTTAGAAGGATCTCTGAATTTTCAGGATTAGATTTGAAGTATTATGAATTTCTGGTATTTATTGCATTTAATATCAGTGTAATCGTTTTATCTTTTGGTTTTGATTATCTTTGTATTTATAAAACAGATTTGAGTTCATTCTCTGGGATTCCACAGGGTTTGAGTAATGGTTCCTTATTTTTTAAATTTTTATATTTCAGTCTAATGATCTTCACAAATATCGGGATTATCAAAATTGTTCCGGAAAGTACTGAGGCAGAGATTTTGGTAATTTTTGAAGCAATTCTATCTTTTATCACGATCATCTTTATTCTATCTGATTTTATTAGTCTAAAAGAATCCTTGTCTAGCTCTTCTCATAAGAACGGAGATGATACCTAAGAACGCCTCAAATTCCCTTTTACAATTTCGATCCTTCTGAAATACATGTAAAAGCTTTATGAAAAAAATTCTGATCACAGGTGGAGCCGGATATATTGGCTCCCATATGAATAAATATCTCCATAAATTAGGTGTGGATACGGTAGTATTCGATAATCTTTCCAATGGTCATGAGAAAGCAGTCAAGTGGGGAAAGTTTTTCAAAGGAGATCTACTAAATAAAGCGGACCTGGAGCGTGTATTTACCGAACACGAATTCGAAGCCGTCATTCATTTTGCAGCATTAGCATATGTGGGAGAATCAGTTACAGATCCTCAAAAATATTATATT
The DNA here is from genome assembly GCF_002811765.1 of Leptospira saintgironsiae. NCBI lineage: Bacteria > Pseudomonadati > Spirochaetota > Leptospiria > Leptospirales > Leptospiraceae > Leptospira > Leptospira saintgironsiae. The sequence continues at coordinate 461,781 of NZ_NPDR01000003.1, forward strand.
AATAATGTAATGGGCACTCTCCAACTTTTGGAAGCTATGCGAAATCATGGGGTCAAATATTTTATATTCTCTTCTACCTGCGCTACGTATGGTGCTGTTACAGAAGTTCCAATCTTAGAAACTACTCCGCAAGATCCGATCAATCCTTATGGGCAGTCCAAGCTAATGATCGAAAAAATTTTGGCGGACTATTCGCACGCATACGACTTAAAGTTTGTAGCACTTCGTTATTTTAATGCTTCCGGTTCCGATTTGGATATTGGGGAAGAGCATGATCCAGAGACACATCTACTTCCTATAGTGATTGAAAAAGCATTAGGAAAAAGAGATTCACTTACAGTGAACGGAAATGATTACGATACCCAAGACGGGACTGCAGTTCGAGATTATATTCATGTAATGGATTTGGCCCAGGCTCATCATCTCGGATTGGAATATCTAAAAAAAGGTGGGGCATCGGATTTCTTCAATCTGGGAACAGGGCAAGGATTTTCTATTTTGGAGATTATCAAAACGGTGGAGAAGGTTTCTCGCGTGCAGATACCTTACAAAATCGGTCCCAGAAGAGAAGGGGATCCTGCTAAATTGATCGCAGACAATACCAAAGCCAAAAAGGTTTTGGGTTGGGATCCTAAATTTGCAAAAATAGAAGATATAGTTTTTAGCGCCTGGGAGTTTCACAAAAACCATTCTCATTAAAAAGAAAAGGCTTCTTCCCCGATTAGAGAAGAAGCCTAAAAGATCGGTTAATAGTGATTACATTTCCGGAGTTTCGTTTTCTTCTATAATGGACCAAGCACCAGTAATCTTATTCAGTTTATATTTATAAGTTAACTGCTTACCGCAGGTGCTTATACTTCTGTTCAGACTACGAGTCCTTAATACAGTTCCATTCAGTTTCAAATCTATATCCAAAGCAGTTCCGAAACAATTCGAGTTATACAATTCCACTGTGAACTCATGCTCTGAACCAACGCTCATTGCATTATTCAAATTTATCTCAGGTCCTGTATAAACATCAGCTTCCGGATTTGTAGAGAAGAATTCTTGTCCATCCATTAGGAAACGAACCTTATCATCCACTTTTCCAAGTTTTGCAGTAAATACTTGCGGATTTTCTGAATAAGTTGCTTCACAATCTCTTTGGTCATAGACTGTAGTGTAACTCATTTTAGCTACAGATCTATCTTTCAGATAGTTCAATGTATATGCGATAGGAACCCCAGGGTTTGCTGCGGAATAGTTTGCGGCTTCCGGATTTGCTAAGAAATTACGGATAGCTTGGTACATACTTCCTGGCGTAGCGGAATCAGCAGCGCTGATGGGAGCCAGAGCTAAACCTGCATTTCCACCTCTTACAAAGTAAGCAATTCTAGTTCTGTCTAAAACTTGCTCATGAGTTACGGAAACTTCTCCGCCTATTGGAGGAACCGGAGAAACAGCTGAAAGAATTCCTGGATCCCAAGCTACTTCTAATGCTGTTTTAACTTGGAGAGCTGTGTATTCTGATTCCAAAAGGAAATAAACCGCTCTACCATAAGATACTTTAGAAACGTATAATGGAGGGTTGTTTGCAGAAATCTGACCTTCCGGATCTTGGAAGTTTGCTCCATCTCTAAATACGGAAGTGGAAAGTGTAGGATCTTCGAAGTTTACGTCGTAGAACTTTTGAGTGAACTTCATTAAAATATAGTTCTTTTTGCCAAGATTGTCTATTCCAAGGCTGACCTTTAGGCCGACATCAGAGAAACGAGCATCCAATCCAAGATTGAATAAAAGGTGATTTTCATTATAAACTTGCTCTACGCTAAAGGAAGCATCTGCTGCAGTTCCTACAACATCTGTAGATAGAATATCTTGGATCCCTTGTTGGATATTAGATGCACTAACCTGAGGCAATTCCTTAGAGTAGATCGCGTTTGGAGAAAGTTTCAGACCAGTTAGGAAAATTTTGCCGCCTGATCTTGGAATAGTAACTGGAGTATAACCTCCTGCTTCTAAAAACTTACCTTGCAATACCGCGCCTGGATAAAGCACCTCAGAACCTTGGTTCAGGATTGCTCTGTCCACAAGACTTCTTACTTCGGAAGCTCCCCACTTAGTAGTGGTACAGGCATAATGGCCAGTTTTAGAATCAGGGACTGGGATACCTGCTGGAAAAGGAGAAATTGCTTCCTTACTGGAAGAAGAAAGAGCCTGCCCATAAGAAGGTTCTGTATATAATGAGCCTGCATCCGCAATTTTAACTGCTCCAGGACCTGTTTCGTCTACATGTTTAGAAGAGCCTGAGCTTCCTAAAAGACCAAGTAAACCGCTTAAGTTGGATTGATTTGGGGAACAACTCGCTAAGTATCCAGCGGCTAAAACCACTGCCACAGAAGGTTTGATCCAATTTTTCACTATCTTCATTTCTTTCAAAATACCTTGTTTCTACTTCGAACACCTACAGATATATCTGCCCAAATTCTTGTAGCAAGCGCTAAAATAAATTCATGATATTTTTGTTTATTATTAAAACATAATATATAAGAAGAATGCAGAACGGAATGTAAGTCTTCTTTATATAAAGTAAGAGAAGGCCGGAAATATAAGTAAAAATTAAGCGCTTATTTTTCTGGCCAATTTTAAGGGAAATTTGAAGTAGAAGATGAGTTAAAAAAGAAGAAGGTTAAGTAAAAGCGGACCTTCTGCCTGCAAAGCAGACAAGGAAGATCCGCGAAAGTATATTATTATTTTATAAAGGTTAAGAAATGCTCCACTTCTTTTTTGGAACCAACTACGAATGTGGTTCTTTCATGTAGTTCTTCTGGTTCCAGATCCAGGATCCTTTTACCTTCAACAGTAACTGCCATTCCACCAGCTTGTTCTGCAATCAAAGCCATAGGTGCAACTTCATATAAAAGTCTAAGTTTTCCCTTAGGATATTTAGAAGATTTAGTATCGTTTGGATATAGGAAGATCCCACCTTTCAGTAGGTTTCTATGGAAGTCTGCAACAAGAGAGCCAATATAACGTAGAGATTGAGGTTTACGTCCGCCTTCGATAGATTTGATATTTCGGATATAATTTTTGACTTCATCCGACCAATAATCATAATTACCTTCGTTGATAGAATATATCCCGCCAGACTCAGGCATTTTCATTTCTGGGTGAGATAGAATAAATTCTCCGCAAGATGGATCTAATGTAAAACCAGAGACACCTTTTCCAACACAAAGAACAAGCATGGTAGAAGATCCGTAAACGATATATCCTGCAGCTCTTTGTTTAGATCCTTTTTGTAAAAGATCTTCTTTGGTTCCTGGAGTTCCTTGTGGAGAAGTTCTTAAATGGACTGAAAAAATAGTACCGATAGAAACGTTTGCATCAATATTAGAAGAACCATCCAGAGGATCTATAGCGATCGTATATTTTCCGATCTTATAACCTGTTGGGATTGTAATAACATCTTCCTGTTCTTCACTTCCCATTACACATAAGTGGCCACAACGAGTAAGTGTATGAGTGAAAATTTTGTCCGCGTATTCATCCAGTTTCATAACTGTTTCGCCCTGGACATTCGTTTGGTCTGTTGCCCCTAAAATATTTTCTAAAAGACCAGCTTTTCTAACTTCTCTAGAAACAATTTTTGCGGCGTATACGAGATGGCTCATGAGTGCCGTAAAATCCCCGGTAGCTTGGGGAAGTTTGAGTTGTTCCTCGATTAAATATTGGGAAAGACTCATTAATTGGGTAGGGTGGGCGCTCACGGCTTATTCTCCTTTTAGCTTTTAAGCTATACCGGATATAAAATCGCTCCTGGGCAGGTTGACAAGCCTGAAAAAATTGGTTTTTAGAGGGATATCCGGTCGATATTTCTAAAAGAGATGGAAACAGCGAATCAGAAAGAGCCTATCCCGGATGTGTTTGAAGAGTTTACAAACCAGTTCTTACGTGATGTTAAAAATTCACTCAGCACTGAAATGGTTCTGACTCATTTTTATTTCCAGGATCTTTCCCAGTATTTCAAACTACTTGGAGAACAAAAATCAGGCGAAATTGTAGAAGAATTAAAATCAGTTATCCAAGCCCATCTTCGCCCGTACGATAAATTATATGTTTTGAATTCCAGGTCCTTCTTAACTTTTTGCCCTGATTGCAGATTGGATATTGTAAAAAGTAGATTCGACGAAGTGATTTTCCAAGTAAACCATCTGATCATAGATTACGAGATCCGCTTTTTAGAGATCACAGAACCTCTGGATTCTTTCCAGCCGGTTTACGAAAAACTTCTAAAAGCACATTTCTAAAAAAAAACTCTATCGTGAAAATGAACGGTTGTACCGTAAATCAAAACGTAGTGGGGGAGAAGATGAAAGATAGAGCGAAACAATTTAAGGCAACCCTGGAACGTTATATTAGCTACAGGGGAATTGATATCATCCTCACTCTAAAAGACGGAACCGTAATTGAGCTAGATAAAAACAGAAAAATGAAAGGTGACGTGGTCATCAAAAACGGCGATTTCGGAATCGAAGCCGAAATTGAAATTTCCTCCATCCAAAAAGCGGATTTTTTTGCTGCTTAAATCAATCTTTAGTTCTTGTCTGACCTAATTTTCTAGACTACAATTCTTCCCCGCGAGCGGAGGAATTATGGAAGCAATAGGATTGATCTTCGTGGCCGGTTTTGTCGGAACCATTTGTATGTCCCTTTCCATGTGGTCCATTCATTACGCAGGATCTGTAAATGCAGATATGATCCGAGCCGTAGGAAGTTTTTTCACAAAGGATATGAGTAAGGCCCTAATTCCAGGGATAATCACTCATGTTATAGTTGGGGTACTATTTGCATTTCCGTATGCATTCCTGATCAGCCTGGCTCCTCATATTTTGATCGCTTCTATTGTAACAGGAGGGGCAGTGGGATTCTTCCACGGATATTTGGTAGGATTCCTTTTAGTGGTACTCGTAGCCAGAAATCACCCTTTAGAACAGTTTAGAGAGGCGGGGATCAGTGTTGCTGCTGCTCACGTCTTCGGACATTTGGTTTACGGAGTTGGACTTGGAGTCATACTTGGTTTATACGGGTATAACTGGACCTCCATTTTGGCCATATAAGGTCATTTTGGGGTTTTATAGGTTTCAGGCCAGAAAATCGGCCAAATGACCTTGACTTCCAACCCAGTCAACAGAAATTAGTAAATACGGGGTACTTTGTCCCCAGACTCCGGACCTTTGCAATTTGCAGTGGTCGGTATCGTTTTTTTGCGATATTGTTTATCCGGTCCTAAAACAATCCAAACAGGAGAACTCCACCGAATGGTAGGAATCATTGTAAAGGAAGGCGAGTCCATCGAATCCGCTCTCAAACGTTTTAAGAGAGATTGCGCTAACGCCGGAATCATGAGCGAGATCAAAAGACGTGAATTCTACGAAAAGCCTAGCATCAAAAAGAAAAAGGCTTTAGAATCCGCAAAACGCAAATTAGAAAAGAAAAAACGTCTCTTCTCCCGTAAAGACCGCGGTTAATCCCCGGTCTTAGGTTCCTAAGAGATAGGGGAACGGGCATGTCCCTGCAATTAAAAATTAATACCGACCTGAAAGAGGCCATGAAAGCAAAACAGGAGCCTCTTCTCTCCACTTTACGCCTACTCAAGGCTGACATCCAATACGAGCTTACGAAAAACGGAGCCCAGGAATTGAGCGATGAACAAGTCATCGTTTTGATAAAACGGAGCTATGTAAAACGTACTGATGCAATTCAGATGTACGAAAAAGCAAATCGTAATGATCTCGCGGATAAAGAAAAAGGTGAAGCTGAAGTTTTAAAATCATATCTTCCACCTGATGTGCCTGAAGATCAAATCGTTGCCGCTGTAGAAAAATTCGTCATAGAACTCGGAGCTTCCGGGCCCAAAGACATAGGAAAGGTTATGGGAAAAGTTATGGCAGAGTTTAAAGGCGCGAACATAGACGGATCAAAGGTTTCTGCGATCGTAAAATCTAAACTTTCCTAAGCGGGTTACCTTGCAGTTCCAAAGGGAATTTATCGACCGTATTCGTAGGGAAGTTCCCATCGAAAGTTTTATCAGTCGATTTGTACCCTTACAAAAAAGAGGGAGAAATATGGTGGGCCTATGTCCATTCCACCAAGAAAAATCTCCTTCTTTTAACGTTTCAATAGATAAACAATTCTATCATTGTTTTGGGTGTAAAGCATCCGGAGATCTATTCCAATTCGTAATGAGTTACGAAAGAGTAGATTTCCAAAGAGCGAAAGAAATTCTTTCTGAGTATTCAGGAATTCCAATCCAGGAAAAAGCAAAAGAAGAAATAGAAAGAACGGAAACTTTATACAAAGTAAATAAGAAGGCTCTACTTTTCTTTCAAGAAAATCTGCGAGGACCACAGGGGCTTGCAGCAAGAGAATATTTGAATTCCAGAGATCTTGGAGATGAGATCCAAAAATCTTTCCAACTTGGCTATGCTCCAGGTGGATTTAATCATTTAACCGGAAAAGTTTTTAATACTAAAGAAGAAATCAAGGCTGCTCTAGAAGTGGGCCTTATCCGCGAATCTGAAAAAGGAAAAGAACCTTATGATTTTTTCAGAGACCGGATCATGTTCCCAGTTTTTGATCTTTCTGGCAGAGTAATCGCATTTTCAGGAAGAATTTTAGGCCCAGGAAAAGAGTCTAAATATGTGAACAGTCCAGCTTCTTCCATATTTGATAAAGGAAGAACATTTTATCATCTTCACCAGGCAAAAGAATCCATCCAGAAATCCAGAACCTCAATTTTAGTGGAGGGATATTTGGATGTGATCGGTCTCGTAGATAAGGGCTTGGAAAATACAGTCGCGTGTATGGGAACGGCTGTGACTGAAAATCATATCCGGACCATGAAAAAATTCTCGGACAAATTCCTTCTGGTTTTGGACGGAGACTCTGCGGGTAGAAAGGGTGCACTTCATGCAGCGGAACTTTGCCTTAAGGAGGGCCTGGATTGTTTTGTTATATTATTGCCGGAAGGAAAGGATCCTTTCGATCTTTCTAAAGAATTGAATCGCCAAGAATTGCATAAACTTTTGGAAAACCAAATCCCTGCTTCTTCCTTTGTCGTAGAAGAACTTTTGGATAAGGCGGATTCTCGAGCTCTTCCTGAAAAGAAGAGAAGGGCATTGGATAATCTTTACCAATTCCTGAAAGGATTCAATAGGGACTCCGATAAGGAGTTTTTCTTAGGTCTCGGGGCGAGAAGGCTCGGGATCAGTATGGATGCAGTTTTACGAGATTATAAGGGTGGAGGAGCCAAGTTTGCCTCTCCAGGGTCCGATAATAGTAAGGATAAATCCGCCAAACGTGTATCAGGCCCGAATCCTGCGGAAAAATGCGAAAGAGAGGTCATAGCCTTACTCGTTAAGGCTAATCATTTATTCCGTTTTTCCGAAGAATTATCCGGGTTGGAATTCTTAGACTCTAAAAGTGCGTTTTTATGGGACTTTATATATACGAGATACGCAAGCGAGGAAGAAGTTTCTCCCGCGTCTGTTATTTCTTCAGAGATCCCAAACGAATTTAAGGAATCCATAGCTCCTTTTCTGATCTCAGAAGCGGATATGAGTCCTGAAGATTCCGTGAAGGTGTTTAAAGGATTACTAAATCAACAGAAACTTTTCGTGATCGATAAGAGAATGGAAGAGTTGGATTCGGGCTCACCAATGGATGATCCCGAACATTTTACTAAACTGGCATATTATAAGACCGAGAAATCTAAATTATTGGAATTCATCCGTAATGAAAACTCGGGCGTAAGATAGATAGGGGACCGCAGAATGGAAAATCTACAGAGCATGCCGGAAGTGCAGAAGATCATCGCGATAGGAAAAGCAAATAGCGAAATTTCCTACGACGAGATCAATGAGATACTTCCGGATAAGATCTTAAACTCAGAGAAGATTGATGATGTATTCACTCTTCTTCATGAGATGGGAATAGAGATCGTAGAAGAATATACTAGGAAATCTTTGGAGCCGGCTACTTCTATCCTGCCTAAAGATGATCCGGCTCTTCCGGTCAAACCAGCACGCAAAAAGAAAGAAACTGCTTCTTCTGCAGGTGGTTCAGAAGACCCAATCCGTCTTTACCTAAAAGAGATCGGAAAGGTAAATTTGATCTCAGGAGAAACGGAAGTATTCCTCGCTAAAAAAATTGAGAAGGGCGAGAAGATCATAGAGGAAACCATTTTAGGTTCTTCTATCCTTAGAGCGAACTTCATCAAACTTCTTCCTAAGATCCGTAGTAAAAAGACTAAGGTGTATGATCTTGTTAGAGTAGACAAGATGTACGCGATGAACGCGGAAGAAGCTAAAAAGTTAGAAGAACTTTTTTTCAAAAACATCTCTGTCATCCAAGAACAGGAAAAAGTTTTACAAGAAGCTCAATCCAGGATCCGCAAATATTCTGAGAACTCTAAAAAGTTCAAAGAGTTCAAAGAGAAAATTGATATTTCTAAAGGTATCATTGATACCGCTGTTAGGGAACTTGGAGTTTCTCAAAAAGAGATCCAGAAAATTTCCCAAAAGATCAAATCTATGGTCTTCAGGATCAAGGAGATTGATCGTCACTTCTTAAAGATCAAAGCTCAATACGGTTACGACGTTAAAGATATCAAAGCATTTAACCGTTTCATCGAGAAGAATGAAAAGTTAGAAGATATTGAAAAGATGATGGGAGTCTCTATAGACGAGGTTCGCGAAGTCATCAAAGATATTCGTAATAATGAGCGTAAACTTCGCCGCATGGAACAGGAAGCTGGTTCTTCTGTCCAAGAGATCAAGGACTGGGGCGAAAAGATCATCAAAGGTGAGAGAGAGATCGCTCAAGCCAAAAAGGAACTTGTAAAAGCAAACCTAAGACTTGTGGTTTCAATCGCAAAACGTTATGCAAACCGAGGAATGCATTTCTTCGATTTGATCCAAGAAGGGAATATTGGCCTTATCAAGGCTGTAGACAAATTCGAGTATAAGAAAGGATATAAATTCTCCACTTATGCGACTTGGTGGATCCGTCAGGCAATCACCCGTGCCATTTCAGACCAAGCAAGAACGATCCGAGTTCCAGTTCACATGATTGAACAAGTGAATAAGGTAATTCGTGAAACTCGTTTGTTTGTTCAAGAATTTGGTAGAGATCCTTCCAATGAAGAAATTGCAGAACGTTTAGGCTGGCCTGTTCAAAAAGTAAAAGCAGTTAAAAACGTTGCAAGAGAGCCAATCTCTTTAGAGATCCCGGTTGGTTCCGAAGAAGATTCTGAACTCGGAGACTTTATCGAGGATAAGGATGTAGAATCTCCAGTGAACTCTGCAGCTTCGAGCATTCTTGCAGAACAGATCAGACAAGTTTTACATACTCTTCCTGCAAGGGAACAGAAAGTAATTCGTATGCGTTTCGGTCTGGATGATGGTTATCCTCAAACCTTGGAAGAGGTTGGTTATCAATTTAAGGTAACCAGGGAAAGGATCCGTCAGATCGAAGCAAAAGCACTTCGAAGACTACGTCACCCTTCTCGATCTAAAAAACTGAGAGACTATATCGATTAAGAGACACAGAGCGGAAAAAAGCCTCAGAGGTTTTTGCGCACAGAGACACAAAGTCACGGAGTGATTTAATTAAAATAAATCCTCTGCGTCTCCGTGCCTCTGTGTGAGACAACGCTGTGTCTCTTTTAAACTCTGTGTCTTATTTACCGTCGTAAGTAGAACGCAGAGATTCGATTAACTCTAATGCTTCTGCTTCTTTTTCCTTCCTAAAAGCCTCTTTCCAACCTAATTGTTTAGCCAAAATTTTAGAGACTGGTGTTGCTAATTTTGCTGAAAGTTTCAGATCTAAGAATTGTATTCTGAATCTTCTCGCAAGGACGTCAGTGACTGTGAGTGCGAATTCTTCTTTTGCGAACCATTCCACTTCTTCTTGGAAATATTCCACACCTTTAAAGAGAGGAGTTGGTTTTTTGCCTAGGATGATGAAAACTTCTCCGCCATAAAAGTTTTGGAGACGTTTTGCAGAAGTTTCACTTACCTTATACATTTTCTGGATCTCTTTGTATAAGTTTTCGGAATATCCTACTTTTCCCGGGAATGCGTATTTTGCAGTTCTGCTTGTTCCGAAGTCTTCTAATCCGCCTTCTTTCAAAACTCTATCGATCAGGTCCTCAGACATTTTTCTGTAAGTAGACCATTTTCCTCCTCCCATAGTGATGAGTCCGGAAGAAGAGACTAAGATCACTTCTTCTCTGGAAATACTTTTTGTATCTTGGTTCCCTTCTGGTGAGATGAGAGGTCTGATCCCTGAGAATACTGAGATGATTTCTTTTCTTTGAAGCGGTTTTGCTAAATAATCAGAACCTGTTTGTAGTAGGAACTCCACTTCTGATTCTAATGGAAGTGGATCTTGGCTTACTTCGTGGATCGGAGTATCTGTGGTTCCTAAGATTATATGGTCTTCCCAAGGAATGATAAATACAACTCGCCCGTCTTTTGTTTTAGGAATGATGAGTGCAGTATTACAAGGAATGGTTTCTTTTTTGAAAACTAAATGAATTCCTTGGCTCGGAGAAAGTACACGGTAGGTTCTTGGATCGTCCTTTAAACGAATATCGTCCACCCAAGGTCCGGTTGCGTTCACTACAACTTTCGCTTTTACATTATAGGTTTCTCCACTTAAGAGGTCCTTTACTTTTCCACCGGTAATTTTGCCGTCCTTCTTCTGGAAAGATAGAAGTTCAGTTTGGTTCAGTACTAGAGCGCCTTCTTTAGAAGCGGCACGAGCTAAATTTACGTTCAGTCTTGCGTCATTGAATTGAGAATCGTAATATAAAATCCCGCCTGTTAATCCCTTGGTCTGGAGAGCAGGAAAATCTTTTTCTACTTCTTCTTTGGAAACTCTTTTGTGAGAAGGTAGATTTCCTTTCCATGCGAGAATATCGTACATAGTCATTCCGATACTGTAATACGGTTTTTCGTATAGTTTGTATGTGGGAAGAATGAATGGAAGTGGTTTGACCAGGTGAGGCGCATTGTCCAAAAGTCTTTGTCTTTCTGTGAGTGCCTCGTGAATTAGTTTGAAATGGAATTGGGCGAGATAACGAACCCCTCCATGTATTAGTTTTGTGGAACGTGAAGAAGTTCCAGAAGCAAAATCTGATTTTTCTAAAAGTGCAACTTTTAGTCCACGGAGGCTCGCGTCCAGGGCAGCTCCGGCTCCAGTGGCTCCACCCCCCAAAATCAAGAGGTCGAATTGTTCTTCTTTTAATTTTTCAAACCGGCTTTTGCGATCGTGTTTTTGCATGTACAAGGTCTTCCTGCTTTACAGGCTGATTTCGGTGGGTGAAATTGCAATAAAAGAGCCAAATGGAACCTAAAAAACAAATCGAATTGATACGACGCGGGATTGTCGACCTGATCAGCGAAGAGGAACTTACCTCCAAACTTACCAAAAAAAAGTCCTTAAAAATCAAAGCCGGTTTCGACCCGACAGCTCCAGACCTTCACCTGGGGCATTTCGTTTTACTCAGAAAATTGAGACATTTCCAGGACCTGGGTCACGAGGTGAATTTCCTTCTGGGAGATTTTACTGCGATGATCGGCGATCCTACGGGCAAATCAGAAACCAGAAAAAGACTCTCTAAAGAAGAAGTTCTCAAAAATTCAGAAACCTATCAAAGCCAAGTTTTCAAGGTTTTAGATAAGGAGAAGACCAAGATTGTATATAATTCCCGCTGGTGTTCCGGGATGAATTTTGAAGATGTTCTGGTGCTTACTTCTAAATACAGCGTCGCCCAAATTTTAGAAAGAGATGATTTCAGCAAAAGATATAAAGGCGGACAACCAATCTCTCTGATTGAGTTCCTCTATCCACTTGTACAAGGTTACGACTCTGTAGAAATGGAAGCAGATGTAGAACTCGGTGGAACAGACCAAAAATTCAATCTTCTCGTAGGAAGAGAATTACAGAGAGAATACGGAAAAGAGGCACAATGTGTGATCACACTGCCTCTTTTGGTTGGTTTGGACGGGGTCAAAAAAATGTCCAAATCCCTCGGAAATTACGTGGGGATTACAGAAGAACCAATAGACATGTTCGGAAAACTAATGTCCATCTCAGACGAATTGATGTGGAATTATTTCGAATTATTGACTGATCTTCCTATGGAATCCGTTTCTGATCGCAAAAAAGGTATCCAATCAGGGGAATTACATCCTAAAGAAGTCAAAACGGAACTTGCAAAATTAATAATGGACCAGTTCTCTTCCTCGAATGCTAATTCAGAAGCAATCGAAGAATGGAATAAGGTCCATAATCCAAAAGCAAGAGCCATCCCGGAGAATATTCCGGAAACAAAATTAGGTCCTGAATTTTTCCAAGAATCTGAAACTCCACAGCTGATCTGGGTCCTCGCCAAACTGGGATTCGTTCCATCTGCCTCTGAAGCGAGAAGGTTGATCAAGTCCGGGGGGATTTATGTCGACGAAGAGAAACTTTCGGATGAAAAATTTACTGTAACTAAAAACGCAGAATACTTGATTCGCCAAGGCAAAAAAGGAAAATTCATCCGTCTGGTCAGTTGACCGAAATCAGAACATGCTCAGCGAAGAAGAATCTACAGTACTTTCTAAGACGATTAAGGAAATCCAGGACAACGAAGTAGAATCCGAAGTCCTGGAAAAAAAATTTCGTCAGATCCGGATCGGTTCCTCCGTATTCTTTTTCCTGATCTTAAGTATCACCACTATTTTTGCTTTAGCAAGAAGGCTAGATTCTCTCCAAAACACAGTCCAAAAACAAAATGAAGTCATCTCAGTTCTTTCAGAAGACATTACAAGTTTAAGATTAGAAGAACAACAAAGAGAAGAAGAAGTACTTCGTTTTAAGTCTTCGATCTTGGATGACGTTCCCGACGGCGATCTAAGTGAAGAGGTTAATAAAAACTTAAACTCCCTGCAAGCTATCATTCCTAAACCCGGTACCGGCAAAAACATAAGCAGAGGAAATCCGAATTTTAAGGAAATCTCTCTTACATTCGATTTAGGAACCGGAGAAGACCTTCAAATACTTTATGAATTTATGATGAGGTTCCCGATCAAGGTTACCCTATTCGTTTCTAATGAAAATCCTGCTAAAAAAGGTGGATCTTTATTCTCCAAAACCAATTTAGTTTATCTCAAAAAATTAGCAGCATTAGATGGAAGGGTAGTTTTTGGAAATCATACATGGAGCCATTTTAATTTACCTAGAAGTTTGAAAGAGCCTTCTCTAAGAAAAAGAGCACTTCTAAGTTATGTGGCTGATGAGATCCCAGATTTTAATCTTCTTTTAGAAGAATTAACTTCTGTAGAAGATAAATTTAAGACAATTACTGGGCTTACTCTTACTAAATATTATAGATTGCCTTATGGAGCAGTAGACCAGATCATCTTAGATGTATATGCCACCCAAGGTTATGAAAACCATATTTTTTGGAGCAATAATACAGTAGGTTCTTTAGATGTTCCTGACTTCGTTTATAAGAAATACATCACTAAAAAAGATACTGCTACTGGAAAAACAAAACTAGTTCAAAATCCTCATTATAAAACAAAAGAAGAGATGTTGGATTTTTTATATCGTTGGGAAGCTGCTGACAAAAATGGAATGAATGGTGCAATCATCTTGATGCACTTGGGTTCGCCTAGGCAATCTGAAAAATTGATCTATATTCTTCCTGATTTTATCCAGGCGATGTTAAACAAAGGTTATAAATTTACAACTGTTCCGGAAGTATTAAACGAAAAGCAGGATTGACCCCGCTCTTCGTTTAGTTCTTACTTCTTCTTTTTACCTTTATTATTTGTTAAGACAGGTTCAGGCTCACTCGCAAATTCAGGACTTGGGAAATACACCGGTTTTACTACCTGCTTTTTACCAAAGATCCTTTCCAATAATCCATTAAACCAATTCTGGAAATTATAAAGGTGAAGGTAGAATACAGGCACCATTAGAAGAGTGATAATACTTGCAAATGCGAGCCCCCAACCAAAAGCCAATGCCATCGGAACTAAAAATGGATCGTAACCTCCGATACCGTATGCGGTAGGTAAAAGTCCAAGCACTGTGGTTACAGTAGTTAAGGTCACAGCTCTTAGTCTTAAGTTTCCAGTATCTATTAAGATTTCCTTAATGTTCTTATTTGGATTTTCTCTACGAAGGGTATTCGCAAAGTCTACAAGTACAATTGAGTCGTTTACTACAACTCCCGCAAGACCAACAATTCCAAGCATAGCTAAGAATCCAAAAGATTCTCCATGACTTACGAATGCTAAGATCACTCCAATAAAGGAGAAGGGGATTGCGCTTCCGATAACAAGAGGTTGCATCAAAGATCCAAATTGGGATGCGATGATGATATACATGATGAGAAGTGCCATCAAGAATAGAAATCCTAAAGAACCCATAGACTCCTCTGTATCTTTATTCTCTCCACCGAAGCGAACAATATAGCCTGGATACTTATCTATGATTTTTTCTTGTTCCGCTAATAATTTAGCAGAGGCATTTGCTTCTCTGGAGTTGGCTTGTTTTCCGCCAGCTAAGTTTGCCGTAACAGTAAGTAAACGTTTTCCATCCAAATGATTGATATTGGAAACACCTGGAAGTTTTTGCATCGTTACCAATCGAGAAACTGGGATCATCTTTCCGATAGAATTTGAAACATACACTTGATTCAAACTATCCACAGATTTTCTGTATGATTCAGGAAAGCGGACTTTTACTTCTACTTCTTCGTCGGTTCTTTTGATCTTGGTTGCAACAGTTCCTTGGAACGCAGTATTGATCGCTTGTGCAACTCTGAATACTGAAACTCCAGCAGTGGAAGCAAGTGATTCGCTGACTTTGATTCTGACTTCGTCTTTACCTTCATTGAAGTCGTCGGCAATATCAGTGACTCCTTTTACTTTTCCGAGCACTGTCTTGTATTCAGCTGCAATTTTGAGAAGAGTATCATAATTATCTCCTCTGATCTCAATCGCCACAGGTTTTCCTACAGGAGGTCCTCCAGAAACTTTTTCGTATTCTAGAGCGATCAGTTTTCCTCTAAGAGATTCAAATTCTTCTGGGATTACTGTAGGTTCAGGAATATCACAAGGGTTTTTAGTTTCTTCTGCTTCTTTTTGGATCTTCTCCTCTTCTATCTTGCGAGAAGTTTCATTGAGTAACCAAAGAGTTTTCCTTCTAAGTTTTTGGATGATATCGTCAGTTTTATGGCATTTTTTACGGTTTTCTTCCGCGGTCAAATAAGCCATTACCATTCCGTAATGTTTCCCTCTTTTAGTAAAAGGATCATTCGGATTTGCTTGGATAATTCCTACACGAGTTGCATAATTCTCTAGATCTTCCTGAGGAACTTTTGCGATCTCCTTTTCAATCACTTCTAAATAACGATAGGTCTCATTCAAACTTGCACCGGTTTTTGCAGTCACCTTTACATAAAATTGGTCTACTGAACCTGGGAATAATTTGAATTTAGAAAATAATATCTGGATGATAAAACTTACGATCAATAAGGCAACAATTCCGCCTGTCATTTTCCATGGATTGTTTAACGCAAATCGGAGTGCAGGAACATATTTAGTATTTCTAAATTTAGAAAACCATCCAGATTCTTCTTTGATCTCTCCTGCCTTTACTCCACCTTTATTAATATCGTACAAGTGGTTTGGAAGAATAAAAAATGCTTCTGCAAGAGATGCGCAGAGAGCGATAATTACAACAAGTGGAATACTAAATACAAACTTACCGAAAATTCCTGGCATGAATAGAAGAGGAGCAAACGCTGCGATTGTTGTAGTAACAGTTGCGGTAACTGGAGAAACCACTTCTAAGGTTCCCTTTAAAGTGGCCTCATAAGGAGGAAGTCCCTCTTCGATATATCTATATACGTTCTCGCATATAATGATAGCATCATCCACAAGGATACCTACGACCAAGACGAGTCCAAACATCGAGATCAGGTTTAAGGTCAACCCGAACTGATCCATTATGAAGAATGTAGCCCCAAAAGATACGGGGATCCCGAGAGCGGTCATAAGAGCCACTCTCCATCCTAAAAAGAAGAATAGAGATCCGGTTACTAAGATCATTCCGAATGCAGCATTTGAGATTAAAACGTTTAATCTGCGTCTGATATATTTAGAAAGATCATTTACGAATGCGTATTGGAATTCCGGAGAACCTTGGCGGAATTTTTCTACAGTAGATTTTACACTGTCTACTACTTTGATCGCATCTGCACTCTGTCTTTTTAGAACAGTTAGAGCTACAGTTTTAGTTCCATTTACATTCTCTATATAATCAGCTTCTCTTAAACCCTCGGTAACTCTCGCAACATCTTGGATACGGATTGCATTTCCGATCTCGTTTCCTCTAACATGTACTTTGGAAATTTCTTCAGGGGTGTCGAATTCTCCGATTGTCCTAAGGATAATCTCCTTATCTATACCTGTTACATTCCCACCTGGAACGTTTACGTTACGATTTCTTAATGCGCCTATTACATCCTGGCCAGTCAGATAAAAACCGAATAGACTATTCGGTAGAATATCCACTTGCATTTCGGTTTCTCTCCAACCTCTACGAGAAACCTTGGCCACTCCTGAAATATCTAAAAGTGCCTGTTCTACTATTTTTGCTTGTGCGCGTAATTTTTTCTCTGCTTCGACTGATCCATCATCTTCTTTTAATGTGATTGAAACTTCGATTACTGGAGTTCTTGCAGTTGTGATCTCCGTTACAATTGGATCTTCTACTTCTTCTGGAAGATCTTCTACCCGGTCTATGGCAGATTTGATATCATCCACCACCTTTTGGGTATCCTTCGTATCAGGATCTAATGTGATTACGATCCCGGATCTACCTTCGATAGAAGCGGATCTATATTCTTTGATCCCATCCACTTCTTTGATCGCCTTTTCAAGTGGGTTAGTGACTAACTTTTCTACCTCTTGGGGAGAAGCACCCAGATATAAAGTAGAGATAGAAACTATATCGAAGTTGATATTTGGGAATGCTTCTCTGTTCATCTTAACTGCAAGAAAACTTCCGGCAAGAATGATCAGAACAGTGAGTAGGTTTACGAAGATACTTTTCGAGAGGAAATATTCGATGATACTTTTCATAGGGGTATTCTGCTTAATGGGTTAGGGGAGAAGTTTTTTAGTCCAGGATAGGACCGCTTAATTCCATGGAATCATTGAACCCGAACATTTTTGTACTCTTTAATCTATCTACGTACAAAACTCCGTGCAAGTGATCACATTCATGTTGGTATACGATTGCGGAATATCCCTCGATTGTTTCTTCGTGAGAGTTTCCTTTTTCATCCATCCATTTCATTTGGATCTTATTAGGTCTTTCTACAAAACCCCTCATACCCGGAACGGAAAGACAACCTTCCCAGTTACCGTCTACTGAATCAGTAATTGGTTTGATCTCTGGATTAATAAGTATCCTTTCCGGAACTCTAGATGGACTATCATCTTCCGGGTCGGAACCTACTACCACGATCTTCTTCATGATACCGATCTGAGGAGCAGCAAGGCCCACGCCGTCTGCATGTCTCATTGTATCGAACATATCCCGGATCAATTTTTTGAACTCTTTGGTTCCCAGCTCGTCGGGATGAACATCATCGCTGGTTTTTCTTAGGAGGGGATCGCCGATTTTGAGAATTTTACGCACTGACATTTTTCAGAACCTTGTCCTAGAGCTATCCTTCACCGGTTTTTGCCCACCAGATTTTAAGAATGGTTCTAGGATTTTAGACAGCATTCCAGTGGTCGGTTCTGAAAATCTTGGATTTTGAGCTTCCCATCTAAATACCGAAGTTCCGACAGAAATGTTCTGTAATATTTCCGCCTGGGTTTCCAAAGGACCGACGGTCCTAGGGAGAAGTAAACCTATAGGGCATTTCGCCTTTTGGGAATATAGATCTTCTTTTTCCAATCCGTTCCAAAGCTTTTCTAAACCAAATGGGTCCAAAAAGAACTTAGGGATCTGGGTCAAATTTCTCAAAAACCAATCCGTTTTTTCTAAAATGGAAGCAGAGTATCCAGATACTGGCAAAGGATTGGGGAAAATCAGAAATGCTAAAAGTATTTTGTCGTTAGGTTGGGTGAGAAGTGGCCATATCAATCTCGCGGAAAATCCTTCCGCAATTAGAATTTGTTTCTTCTTTCTCTTCCTCAGAAAATCCAAAATATCTTCATTTGAAAATCCTGAAAATTTCTCAGGACCTTCTGCCACAGTAAGATAATAATCGGAAGAAAGTTCTGGGGTGAAGGACCTGTCAAAAGAATGTAAGGGGTCCCGAAGCCAAAGCACTTCGTCTTTTTTGGGATTTCCCCGGCTTGTAAAAGTCCAATGATTCTCTCGCATTAGTCTTGACAGTGATTATGAATGGAAACTATCTATTAGGTTCGGCGTTGGTGTGTGGAGACGAGGGGAATCGAACCCCCGACCTTTTGAATGCCATTCAAATGCTCTCCCAACTGAGCTACATCCCCTCTGATTCCAATATGGTCTCGTTGGGCGCACTGTCAATATATATTATTTTAGGAGCAATCGGATGAGCGATTCCGTCGAGGAGCTACAGAAAAAAATAAAAATCCAAAACGATATCATCAAAGGTTATGAAAAAGTTTTGAGATTGAACGAGCAAGAGTTGGAAAACGCGGATGAGATCATTCGTATGTACGAAACTATCATTCAATATTCCGGACAAGAATTAAAAGATGTTAAAGAAGCTTTCGATGCAACTTCAGTAGTGACTAACTTATCTAGAGATGAATTGATTTCCGCAATGAATCGTATCAAAGAACTTGAGCACGCTAATAAAAGACTGAGGGAAGAATCCCTTAAATTCCAATCCTAATTTTCCGACCTTGACCCAGATAAAAAAACAGGAGACCCTACTCAGAAGTCGAAGTGACGGTTCCTTCTTTTTAGAAGAAGGTTTGGGGGTCTCCTCTATCTTTGATAGTTTTTTGAGAGAGGCAATCGCACTCACTCACGCTGACTTAGGTGGAATATTTTCTACAACAGAGTCTTCTAATATACGACAAATCTCCGGTCGTAATGAAAGAGAACTCATCGAAGCTGCACATTGGGCATTCTCTCAATCAGGAAAAGATCTACTTTTAGAAAAAGGCAAAACACCTCCTTGGGCAAAATCACCTAGCAGTTATCCGCTTTTAGTGGTTCGGTTAAAAGTAGATGATCTTGACTCCAGTCTAAAAGCAAATCGCGCAAGTTACGCAGTTTTAGTTTTACAGGGTAAAACAACTGCAGATCGTTTTTCTAAAACTGATTTTGAACTTCTTCGTACTACATGTAAAACAGTAGGAAGATTATTAAAAGAATCTCATGTATCTGGAGATGCGTCTCTCGTCACTCTTTCCTTGCTTGCTACCACTCAATTGGTCCTAGAAGCCGCGCAAGCAAAAAGACAATCAGAACGTTTTGACTTCTTACTCACTGAAGTAATCAGGGTTTCCGGTCTAATCAATTCTTCCTTAGATCTTTCTCAGCTTTTAGAAGCGATCATGCTTTCTTCTAAGACTGTATTTAGAACGGAAGCATGTAGCGTTCTCCTTTTAGATGAATCCAAAGAATATCTATACTTTCACACGGTACTTGGCGAAAAAAGTGAGGCAGTCACTAAGATGCAGGTTCCTGTTGGAAAGGGTGTGGCAGGTCTTGTAGTTAGAGAACGTAAACCAATGATCATCAATGACGCTCAAAATGATGATCGGGTTTATAAAGAAGTGGATAAGGCTTCTCAATTCACAACACGAAATATTATGGCTGCACCACTCGTTGCAAACGACGAAGTAATTGGTGTAATTGAAGCGATCAACACAGTAGATAGAGAAAAGTTTACTGGAGAAGATCTAGAACTTTTTTTAAGCTTTTCTGGAACTTCCGCGTTAGCGATCCAAAAGACAGGACTTCTTCAAAACTTAGAGAATGCGAACAAGGATCTTCGCAAGAAAGTTTCTGAATTAGAGTCCTTATTTGATTTATCACAAGCAGTTAGTCTTTCTACAAATAGATTGGGTCTAGTCAGAAAGTCGATCCGGCTCATCATTAGAGAGTTGGATGCAAGTGTTGCTGGTATCTTCTTATACAGCCTTTCTAAAGAGAATTATATAAACTGCGCTTATTATGACGGAAAATCTGAAAAGATAGATAGATTTTCAGAAGATGAAATTTCAGGAACTCAGGTTATATCCAGTGTAATAGAAGGTCTCCCAGTCTTAAAAAGAGATATTTTAGACCAACCGTTCGCCCATGAGTTGGACAGAAGATATTTAAAAGGTTCTTATATTATTGTTCCATTATTCTTATCCAGTGGGGAGCCTTACGGGGCCTTGACTGTTGCGGATAGAAAGGATAAACTTTCTTATCAGGATTCGGACTTCCGATTATTGCAAACAATGGCTTCCCAATTTACAAAGGGATTTGAAGCTTTCCGTCTTAGAACGGAGATGTTGGAGAAAAAAGCGATCCAACAAGAAATGGAAATTACTAGGAAGATCCAACAGAATATCCTTCCTTCCGAAAAAGTATTTCATTCCAATTTTGATCTGGGAATTCTATCTGTGCCGGCTAAAGATGTATCCGGAGATTTTTATGATTATTACCAGTACAGCGACGGTCAGTATTCATTTTTGATCGCAGATGTTTCCGGAAAAAGTTTGCCTGCGGCTCTATTTATGGCGATGAGCTCTTCTATCATTAGAACTCTTGCTAGAAATCATGATCTAAGTCCTGAAGAAATTTTAAGACAAGGAAATGAGTTAATTTTCGAAGATTCCCATTTCGGAATGTTTGTAACTGCATTCTTCATACATTATAATCCCTCCTTGTTCACAATTGAATATGCGTCCGCAGGGCATAACGACCAAGTTTGGATCAAAGAAGATGGCTCTTACGAATTATTAAAAGGCCAGGGGCCTCCACTTGGTGTAATCCCGACTGCAAAATACAAGGGTGGAAATTTTACAGTTAAACCTGGAGATATTTTTGTTCTCTATACTGACGGCGCGGTAGAAGAAAAAGACGCCCAAGGAAATGAGTTTGGTCTGGAAAGAATGATAGAAGAGATCAAATCCAGAAGACATCTTCCTGCTAGAAAAATTGTGGAAGAACTCTACGCCACCATTCGCGCCTTCTCCTCAGGAAAAGAACCATTCGATGATTTCACTGTGCTTCTATTGAAGTACAATAACGATTTCCAATTTTTCAGGACTTTTGATGCAAATACCGGTCAAATTCCTATCTTCAGAGAATTTATATATGATGCGATCAAAGTCAGAAATCTGCCTGATTTTCTGAGGGACGATATTCTTTTGGCGGGGGACGAGGCGGCTACAAATATTGTAATGCACGGCTATAAAGATACTCTGCTCAGAAATCCGAAATTCGATTGTAAAATTCGGTTCACTGAAGATTCTATCACGATCGTGCTGACCGATTCCGGAAAAGGTTTCGACAGAACGAATGTGAAAGACCCGTCCATAGAGGAAAACCTCACCGGAAAAAGAAAAGGCGGATTCGGTGTGTACCTAATAGAGACATTAATGGACGTGGTAGATTATAAAATGGAAGAGGGAAGAAACATACTCACCCTCCAGAAATTTTTCCGCTGACTACGAGGGCAAAATGGAACTGACGGTAGAAATAAAAGGGAATTCTAGAGTGATCCATCTTATAGGGAATATGGATGTTCATAATACCCATAGGGTCGAACAGGCGTTCATGGATCATATCCGTAAAGCTACCGAGCCTAATATCGTCTTAGATATGTCCAACGTAGAGTTCGTTTCTTCTGCAGGTTTAAGAGTTATAGTTGGTTCTTTAAGAGTTTGTAAGGAAAGAGAGATCCAACTCAAACTTGCAGCTTTACGCCCAGCAGTTCGTAAGGTTTTCGAGATCATAGATATGGATTCCCTTTTTAAGATCTATGATACTGTAGATTCTAGCCTCCAATAAATCCTTTTACTTAAACCGCGGTTTTTAGCTTTCCTCCCTGGCCTTTCTCTAAAAACTGTGTACCGTATGTCGGAACAAGCGTACTCTATAAATAATCCGTTTCAATCTTCTGATCCATCGGAATCCCAACCCGTTTCCAGTATTTACGACGATGCCAATGCAATGGGCAAAGAGTTATTGGAGAAACCTCTACAAGGTGGAGGAACGGATAGGATCCTAGTACAACATTCTAAAGGAAGAATGACTGTTTGGGAAAGGATCAAAGTCCTTACTAATTCAGAACCTAATATTCTCTACCAAAACTGGGGAAAAAATTTAGATGGGGCTTCCTTAATAACAGGTATTTTAAATATTAACGGAAGGGACGTAGCAATCTACGGACATGACTTCACTCTTAGAGCGGGGTCCATGGATGCTACGAACGGAAACAAACTCGCAAGACTTATCTATATGGCAGGGGAACATGGTATTCCTCTGATCGGTATGAACGACTCTGCAGGTGCATATGTTCCTGCTGGGGTTGGTGGTCTGGACGGATACTCCGAAGCATTCACCGCGCTCAGAAAAATCAGCGGTGTAGTTCCAAGCTTGATGTTAATGTTTGGATTTAACGCGGGTGGTGGAGCTTATCTTCCGAGACAAGGTTCCTTTATGATCCAACCGGAGAATACATTCTTCGGATTGACCGGGCCTGGAGTTGTTAAATCAGTTTTAGGTGAGGATATTAGCGCTGATGATCTGGGAGGACCAAAAGTCCACGGACAAAGCGGTGTAGTTGACTTAGTAACTAATGACGAGTTAGGAGCTTTAAGAACAGCACTCAGACTTCTATCCTATCTTCCTGATAATAGTTCAAGTGCAGCACCTTTCCATCCAACTTCAGATCCTACTGATAGATTTATCTACGAAGAAGAGATCTTATTCAAAAAAACATTCAATTCTCCTACAGGGATGAATACGCCATTTGATATCACATTATATATTCAGAATATTTGTGATCATGGTCAGTATTTCGAGATCCAACCTCAAAGATCCAGAAACCTGGTTACTGCATTCGGTAGATTGGGTGGACATGTGGTGGGATTTGTTGCGAATAACTCTGCAGTTTCTTCCGGTCAGATAGATATCGGTGCGGCAAGAAAAGGTACAAGATTTATCCGTTTCTGTAACGTGTATAATATTCCTTTAGTATTCTTAGAAGATACTACTGGTTTCTTACCTGGAAAAGAGCAGGAACAAAACGGTATCGTTTTAGAAGGAAGAAAACTTTTAGATTCGATCATCGATATCCGCACTCCAAGATTAACCCTTATCATCAGAAACGCATTCGGTGGAGCTTACGCAAGTTTTAACTCTTACCATACTGGTGCGGACATGGTATTTGCACTTCCTACTGCAAGGATTGCGGTAATGGGACCTGCAGGTAAGGATTACGTTTACAAAGACGAAATCACTGCTATCCAAAAAGAATATAAGGAAAATCTGAAGAATGGTGCATCTGAAAAAGATGCTGCAGCAGCCAGGGACAAAAAACTTCAAGTTCTCTCTCAGAAATATGAGAAAGAACTCATGAATCCTAAGGAAGCATTGTCTTTAGGTTCTGTTTCCAGGATTGTTCTTCCGGGAACCACCAGAAACATCCTATTCAAAAATTTAGATTATTTAATCCGACACTACAAACCTGGACCAATGTCCGGACCTCAAAGGGAATTCGAGTAAACTCAGATGATCGACTACCAAAATCGGCGCATTACATTTCGCGAATCTACTTCTCCTTGGATCCATTCTTTCTCCTTAGAGACGATCAAATGTTTGATCGTTTGCCGAGGACCAGTTCGAAAAGAGGCAATGGAAATTTTCGACCAGATCGGGATCAGAGAATACGGTATCTTACTTTCAGAAAAAGATTCAGTTGTTTATCCAATGGCACTCGCTCCGGAACTTAGAGATTTTAGATTCCCTTCTAATATCCACAGAGTTCCTGATTATATGGGAGCAGGTGCAGAAGAAAAAGCTGCAAGGATCAAACAAATCATCCAAATCGCAAAAGATAATGGATACACTCATATCTTTGCCGGTTACGGATTTATGGCAGAAGATTCCGAGTTCATCGAGGCAATCGAAGAAAGCGGAATTACCTTTATGGGACCTTCTTCCCATGTAGCTCACCAAGCAGGATCTAAGGACGAGGCAAAAAAACTCGCACGTAAACTGAATGTTTCCGTAACTCCAGGTGTGGACACAATATCAGCAACTTGCCTTCTTAAAAAAGCAAAAGACGAAAAAGCGTTAGTTGCACTTGCGAAAGAAAAGGGACTAAACTACACTTACGATTCTTCCATTTCTATTGAAGAAAATGCAGAGGCATTATTATATGCTGGTTACGAGAAAATCGTAGAATTAGTAACTATTCCTGAATTGCAAGCTCAGGCAGAAATTGAAACTGCTGAAATCTGGAAAAAATATCCAAGCAACCGTATTCGTTTTAAATACGTAGGCGGTGGTGGTGGAAAAGGCCAAAGGGTAGTTTCCAAACCGGAAGAAGTAAAAACTGCAGTACAAGAAATATTATCAGAATCTAAAGTAACTGCTCCGGGTTCTAACAGAAACTTTTTGATAGAATTAAATATCGAAAAGACCAGACACAACGAGATCCAGTTGATCGGTAACGGAGAATGGTGTTTGGCTTTAGGTGGAAGGGACTGTTCGGTTCAGATGCACGAGCAAAAACTTCTTGAGATCTCTCTTACTCAGGAACTTCTACAAAACGAAATCGCTATTCTAGAAAAAACATCTCCTAAAAAAGCAGAGATCATGAAGGCAGACCTTCAAGTCCTCAAAGAAATGGAAGAGCAATCCGAAAGATTCGGAGAAGCAGTCTCTTTAAATAGTGTTTCCACCTTCGAGTTGATTGTAGAAGGGACCAATCACTTCTTCATGGAGATGAATACCAGGATCCAAGTAGAACATAGAGTTACAGAAATGGTTTACTCTTTGAAGTTCACTAATCCTGAAAACAAATCTGAATTCTTTATCGTAGACAGCTTGATCGAGGCTATGGCACTTATTGCTCTTCACGGAAAAAGACTGCCTAAGCCAGAACGTGTAGTTAGAAATATTTCTGGTGCAGAAGTTCGTATCAACGCGACCAATAAGGCGATCCAACCTCATGCCGGTGGTGTCATCTTAAATTGGTCCAAACCTTTACCGGAAGAGATCAGAGATGACCAAGGAATTTCCGTTAGAAATCCTGATACTGGTTTATTCGTACATTATAAAGTAGCTGGTGCTTACGATTCAAACATCGCACTTTTGATCACCTACGGAACTAGTAGAGAAGACAACCTTCGTAAACTTGGAAATATTCTTAGAAAGACCGAGCTTAGAGGTCAGGATCTACAGACCAACTTACTTGTTCATTATGGTCTAATCCATTGGATCTTAGGAAAAGATCCTTTATTCAAACCTTCTACAGCTTTTATGATCTCTTATCTTGCTGCGGTGGGCGCTCTCGAGAGCCTAGGCAAGGATATTGATTTAGAGGTTGCTTGGACAAAAGTTCTTTCTAATGCTCCAGCAGAAGGGAAGAAGGTTCTATCTCGCAAACTTACCCTGATCACAAGACCTCTTGCCGAACTACTTGCAGACGCTCATGTTTTAGCAGGATTTTTAGGGTATCATGAGAATGTTTCCTGGAAAATTGAAAAAGATCAAGTGGTTTGGGTCCGAAATCCAATCTATATTCTTTCTGACCTTTACTATTATCTGCATATGGAAGGTGAATTACATCAATCTCCTTCTGAACAGATTTGGGATCATGACCAACAAGTTTTACAATCTGCATTAGCATTTTATAAAGAACTAGAAAAACTAACCGGCAAAAAAGCTGATTCTGCAGATTGGGATTCCGTATTTGCGGGAAAAGCTCCTGCCGGTGTTGACGCATCTGTTTGGGCAAATGCTATCTCTTCTCACAAGGGATTCCAAATCGGATTGGAATTACTTAAAATCATTCCGAACCTTGGAAACAAATCAGGTTTCTATAAACTTGGCGTGGATGAGAACTTAGAACCAGTAATCCCTGAAGAATTTAAGAAGGCAGATACAAGAGACGCATTCATTAAATTTTTGGCACCTGCTCCTAAGGCAAGTTCGGATGAGATCGTTTCTCCAATGGGTGGAATGTTCTACTCTAAGGAAGCTCCTGATCTTCCAGCAATGGTGAATGAAGGTGAACACTTCAAAGCGGGCCAACCTCTGTTTATCGTAGAAGTAATGAAAATGTTCAATAAGATCACCGCTCCATTCTCTGGAACTATCAAGAATGTAGTATTGAAAGACAGTGATGGAAAGATCATCCAAAAAGGTCAGACTATCTTTAAGATCGTTCCAGACGAGGTCGTTAAGATCGAAACTCCGGAAGAGATCCAAGATAGAAAGAATAAGGTGACTTTTTCACTTCTATAAAGTTTCAAACCTCTAAGATTCTCGCCTAGGTATTAACCGGCGAGAATCTCGGAAGGAACATCTCCTAAGGAAAGTATCTTTTCCGCAGCTCCTCTTTCTATCGCTTCTCTTGGCATTCCAAATACAACAGAACTTGCTTCATCTTGTGCAATTGTTCTTCCGCCTGCTTGCCTAATTTCTAATAGTCCAGCGGCACCATCTGATCCCATACCTGTAAGTAAAAATGCTTTTGCGTTACGTCCTACATGTTTTGCGACTGAATGGAATAATACATCCACAGAGGGCCTATGACGATTTACGAGTGGTCCATCTGATATCCTGACTATAAATTGAGCTCCACTTCCAACTACTTCCATATGTCTATTTCCTGGAGCGATAAGAGCGGTCCCTTCTTGTATCCGATCTCCGTCTTTTGCTTCTCTTACAGTAATTTTGCAGATCTTATCTAAACGATTTGCAAATGCCTCCGTAAATTTTTCAGGCATATGTTGTACGATCACAATTCCGGGGCTATTTGCAGGAAGAGAAGTCAGAATATCCTCTAATGCTATTGTTCCACCTGTCGAAGTTCCAATTGCTACGATCCTATCAGTCGTTGCAATTTTTGTAAAATCAAGACCATTCGTTTTGGGAGAAGGAGCTGAAATTTGATGTTTCAGTTTGGAAATGGATGCTGAACGAATACATTCTCCCAAATAAACAGCAGAATCTTCTAAAAAATCTTTTAGACCAATTTTAGGTTTGGTCACAATTCCGACTGCGCCTTCTTTCAAAGCAACCCATGCTGTCTCAGAAGATTCTTCTGCAAGAGAAGAACAGATCAACACAGGAGTAGGGTGGGTATGCATGATCTTTTTTAAAAAACTGATCCCATCCATCCTTGGCATTTCAATATCCAGAACGATTACGTCAGGCCATCTTTCTGACTTTCCTAATTTCTCTAAAGCAAACACAGGATCAGGAGAAGATCCAATCACTTTTATATCAGAATTCATTTCAAGGACTTGTTTGAGTACGGATCGGACTACTGCGGAATCATCTATAATATATACGTATATCATGTTTTATTAATTTTTAGGATTTTCCATATAAACTTCCCCGTCCCAAAGAGAAAAATATATTTTCCGGTGGGATTTACCCCCGGTATTAGAAGCGGTCAGATCTATATTTGCTTTACGGACCAAATCCAAGACAGACTCCACATTTTTTTCGCCTATTTCGACGATCTTTTTTACTTCTTCTAATTTGTCTTCTTCCGGAGAAAACATAGAAGCTCCTCCAAATATTTTGCAAACAAATCTGCCTGGTCTTTCTCCCAGCTTTTGGAATTGTTTTAGGAAACTTTCTAAAGCATCATCTGCATATTTTGGATGAGGTTCTGGAACGTTAGAAGGTCTTTTAGGGAGCATGATATGAGCCATTCCTCCAACCTTAGAATAAGGATGCCAAAAACATAATGCGACACATGAACCTAAGAGTGTGCGGATCCTTGTACCATTTTCTCCCCAATAAAAACCTCCTGGTTGGAGAAAAATGTCCTTAACTATCTCGGGTTCCATTTTTAACCCGCGGAGACTGCGTTAGCCGCTTCTTCTTTGGTTTCCTCCAATGCGGTCAATTCTTCTACAGTTAACAAGCGGAGAAGGTTTAGTAATAGAATAAATCCACTCGCTTGCCTTGCCATTCCTGCCAAAAAATCCACGCGTATCCTGGATCCAAATGTAGGAGGAGGTTCAATTTCAGAAGAAGGTATACTCAATACTTCATATACAGCCTCCACGATAAGACCTATATCCATCCTAGCTCCGTTTATTGATTCAGGAACTTCCACGATCACTATACAGGTTCTTTTGTCCGGCGAATGTTTTTTTCTGAAAAACTTATCACATACATCCAAAACTGGGACTACATTTCCTCTTAGATTGATTACCCCCGGAATAAAAGAGGGCATCATTGGAACAGTAGTCACATGAGTGTATTCTAAGATCTCTTTTACGTTCAGAAGCCCTATTCCGAAAGTTTCCTCTCCGATCTTGAAGGTCAAATACTGGTTGTCTTCGAAAGTGCTCACTGTCAGACCTCAGTATTTTTCAAACTTAGGTTTATCATGAACACTTACAGTTCTCACTGACGCTAAACTTTTAGATCCATTACCCGAACTTTCTCTTCCCTGAGATTCTTTGCTCAATCTGAAGAATAGTACGGATTCTCTTAAAGATTCTGCTTGGCTATTCATCTCTTCTGCAATCGCTGCTAATTCTTCAGAAGCAGAAGCATTTTGCTGAGAAACCTGATCCAACTGTCCCATTGCCTTATTGATCTCTACTACTCCGGAAGCCTGTTCTTCGCTGGAAGCTGTGATCTCTTGTACCAAATCTGCAGTTTTTCTAATATTCGGGACAATCTCATTGATTAGTTTTCCTGCTTTTTCTGCGATTGCCACGGAAGACACAGCAAGACCAGAGATCTCATTTGCAGATTTTTGGCTTCTTTCTGCTAACTTTCTAACCTCAGAAGCTACTACTGCGAATCCTCTTCCATGTTCTCCAGCTCTTGCTGCTTCAATCGCTGCGTTCAGAGCGAGTAGGTTGGTTTGGTAAGCAATATCCTCAATAATCGAAATCTTTTCCGCAATCTGTTTCATCGCAGTCACTGTTTCTGTTACTGATTTACCTCCATCTTCTGCATCCTTAGAAGATTGGCTTGCGATCTGTTCAGTCTGTTTTGAATTACTAGCATTTTGATCAATAGAAGCAGTCATCTCTTCTAATGAAGAAGTAGTTTGTTCTACAGAGGCGGCTTGTTCGGATGCACCTTGGCTAAGTGAATTTGCAGTAGAGGAAACTTCTCCAGCGGAGCCTACAAGACTTCCTGCTTTCATAACGATATCACCCATGATCTCGTTCAGTTTATCTACTGTAGTATTTCCATATTCTTTCAATTTTCCGAATGTTCCGAAATATTCGTTCTCAATTTTAGAAGTTAGATCTCCATTCGCCAATCTTTCCAAAGCATCTACTACTTCAGTTAGCCCAGTTTCGCTGACCTGTAAGAATGAATTGATACCTTCTCCTAAACTTCTAAAGAAGCCTTCTTTTCCTTCTAATCGGACTCTAGTTCTGAAATCTCCTTTTGCTGCTGCGCCTACGATCTCCTCGATCTCTTTTTGGACTGCAAGTTCAGCTGTAACATCGGACCATTCTACAACAGCTCCGAGTCTCTGGCCTTCAGCGCTTAAGATAGGATTCGCGATCAGGTTAAATGTCCTTCCGCTAATCACGATAGAAGACTCATACGTTGTGCTCAAATTGCCGACTAAATTCCTTTGGTGAGCAGGGTTCTTATGGAAGGTATCAATATTTGTTCCAAGCAAACTTTGCAAATTGAAAGAAGCTAATTGTTTTCTAATATCTCCTTCGCTGTTCTGGAACATCTTATATACTGCTTTATTCATATACTTGATGTTAAAATCATTATCAGCTATCATCACATTGGTAGAAGTGTTGTCTAATGCTACTTTAATACGAGTAAGCTCGTCATTCTCTAGTTTACGAGCTTCTGCGACTTTCTTCTGTTCAGTTACATCTGACCATTCTACAACCGCACCCAATCTATCTCCATTATCAGTGAGAATTGGGTTAGCGATCAGGTCGAATGTTCTTCCTCCAATTTCTATACTGGATTTGAAAGTGTTAGCAAATGAACCCAGTATTCCTCTTTGGTGAGCTGGGTTTTTATGATAAGAGTCTATATTAGAACCTAACAATTTGTTTAAATGAAAATTGGTAAGTTGTTTTCTAATATCGGATTCACCTATCTCAAACATCTTCACGATCGCCTTGTTCATATATTTAATGTTCAAATGAGTATCAGCGATCATGATGTTAGTGCTGGTATTATCCAAAGCAACTTTAATGCGGGTAAGTTCCTCGTTCTCTAGTTTACGAGCCTCTAACAGTTTCTTTTGTTCGGTTACGTCTGCCCATTCTACGACAGCTCCGAGTCTTTCTCCTGATTCAGTTAGAATTGGATTTGCAATCAGATCAAAACTTCTGCCACCGATATCAATACTGGAACGGAACGTTTGGTTTAGTTCCTTTAAGATACCTCTTTGATGAGCGGGGTTTTTATGATAGCTATCAATAATCGAACCCATCAAAGACTCCACCCGGAATTGGCTGAGTTGTTTTTTGATATCTTCTTCTGCATTTCCAAACATCTTTCTGATGGACTTGTTCATGTATGTGACCTTTAAGTTTTGGTCCGCCATCATTATATTTGTAGTGACATTGTCTAAAGCAGTCTTGATTCGAATGAATTCTTCAGAATCAGACTTTCCTGTACTAACAATATTTCCGGAAGAGAAAGGTTTTAAGTAAATCACCAATGCAGGTAAAAGAAGAGTCCCGAAAATCGCGAAAAGAAAATGATAATAGAGCGGGCCTTCTTTCTGGACAGGAATAGAAATAGAAGACCTTGTTTTTTCCCAATCGGATTTCAATTTTTCTAATTTAGGTAATGAATTTTCAGAAACCTGATTTAAAAAATTCTCTCTCGTATCCTTGGCTTGGATGCCTAAAATACCTTTTGCAGCCAGAATACTTTCCTCAAGTGAATCAAAATCCTTTAGGAATTGTTGTAAATCTTCTGGGTTTTTTAAACCGATAGAAAATTCTTTCAGGTCTGATACAATCGAACTTCGGGTGGTCTTCAGATTTTCCAATTTAGAGGAAAGGGATTCCTTACTTTGGCCAGGCAGAAATAAAGAATACAAACCAGATTCGTAATCTTTTAGTTCTGAATGTATCGTTTCGGAAGAAACCGAAATTTTACCTGAGGATCCGCTTTCGAACCCATGATCGTACAAATAACTCCAACCGGTTGATCCAAATGTAAGAACAATTCCCAACAGCAAAGACCAAACAATTACACTTAATTTTAATTTACCCTGTCCCATACGATTTACCTATATTATAAATTAATTATTTCCATTATTATCAAAATTAGCTTAACGAGCGAATGTTCTATCTCTCAAATTAGTTCTTTGGATTTTTAAAAGAGAATGAAGACCCGGAACGTCTAGGATGAACGCGATCTTTCCTGTTCCTAAAACTGAGGTCCCGCTAATACATTGGATCCCTTTGAAAATTTCATTCAAAGGTTTGATTACAGATTGGATTTCTCCTAGTAGGTCATTGACTAGGATCCCGAAATTTCTACCGTCATGTTCTAGAACTAGTACGTTCTTCCTTCCTTCATCAGGATCAGGGAGTCCGAGAAATCTTCCTAGATGTAAAATCGGGAGAACTTCTCCTCTTAAGTTGATAGAACCTGCGATTTCTTCGGGTAGAAGTTGGAGTTCCGACTCCATTGTCTCTCTTACCCAGTCCATAGGCACTACGAAGTAAGAATCGCAGGCTCTGACTAAAAATCCATCTATGATAGCAAGTGTAAGAGGGAGTCGAATTGAGAATACAGAACCTTTTCCAAATTCTGATTGTACATTCACAGATCCTCGCAGGGATTCTATATTTCTAAGTACAACATCCATTCCAACACCTCTGCCTGATAAACTTGTAACCGACTCAGCAGTGGAAAATCCTGGTTGGAAAATTAGATTAAAAATTTCTTGTTCGTTTAATACTTGGGCAGGATCGATAAGACCTTTTTCGATTGCCTTTTGTCTGATCCTTTCATGATTGATCCCTTTACCATCATCTGAGATCTCTATGGAAATACTTCCGGTGGAATGAGAGGCTTGGATCTTTAATTTTCCTCTTTGGGATTTTCCAAGATTAGCTCTTTCCTGACTGGGTTCTATTCCATGATCTAAAGCGTTTCTTAATATATGAACGATAGGATCGTTTATCTTTTCGATGACTGAACGGTCTAATTCCGTTTCTCCGCCTAAAATTTCAAAATCCACTTCCTTTCCAAGTTCCAAGGAAATGTCTCTCACAGTTCTTCTATATTTTTCGAAAAGTTCTCCGATAGGCACCATTCGAAGTGCCATGGCTGTCTCTCGAATTTCTCCTACGAGTCTCGATAATATTTCTGCAGATTCGTTTAGATCAGAATCCTCTTTATCCACAAGTAATCGACCTAAGCTTGCTTCGGAGATGATTAACTCTCCTACAAGATTGACCAATTGATCTACTTTTGCGGAGTCTATACGTATAAGTTTCGGAACGGTTTGATTCGTTTGTGTTTTTTCTCCTTCAGACTTTTTGGAAGAACTTTGTTCTTTAGAAATTTCTGAAGAATGTGTTGGAACGGGCGACTGAAATTGGAGGCCTTGTAATTCCAGAGCCTTGAAATATTCTTCTTTTTCACAAGGTATCTCGTTTGATATCGTATGAAATATTTCTTCCGAAGAATTTGGAGGAACAACTCTTAAAAATGAAGAATCTTTTACGAATGAAAAAACAGCTTCCAGATCCTTCTTCTCTGATGATGTCTTAAGTTGGACCTCGTAACCTAAATAACAATTTTCTGAATCCCAGTTATTCCAATCTGGCAGTTTTGTTTTATAAACGTATAAGTATTGAATTTCTCCAATAGTTCTAAGATATTTTAAAAATGAGAATGGATCCATTCCATCCTTAAATATATTTTCCCCAGGGAAGAATGTAATTTGCCAATGAGAGTTAACTGATCCTTGTTTTTCGGGTTTACTCTTACTTGTATCAGGATCAGTTACAGAAGTTCTAATTTCCTTTTTTTCAGAAGTTTTGCCTGTAAATGTTTGGGCCTCTTTTATGATTTTTACCTGTTCTGCCTCTAATCCAGGTGGTAAATCTTTGCCCGGAATTGGATCTTCTACAATCTTCTTTAAATGGTCTATCGCTCTTAATAAAAAATCTATTTTAGAAGGATCTAATTCCGTTTTTCCGGATCTAGCGAGATCGAGTAGGGTTTCCAGTTCATGAGAACATTCTTCTATAGATTCATATCCGAACATTCCTGCGGTTCCTTTTACAGTATGGACGGATCGGAACATTGAATGGATTGCTTCCTCATCGAACTCTCCGTTTTCCATGCGCAAAAGATGTAATTCTGCTCCGGACAATAGTTCCAGAGATTCCTGTATAAATGCTTCCTTAATTTCCGAGAGATCCATTACACCTTCTCCAATCCGTATGAAAATTTGAAGGAAGAAGAATCTTTTTTAGAGATACGGATACGGTCTTGAAAAAATCCGATCAAGCCGTAAAGATCATAAAATTCTAATAAACAATTTGGATGATTTAAAATTGCAAGATCCCAAGATTTAAATAGGGAATCTTTTTTAAGCAAAATTAATGACTGAATAAAACTAGAATCTACCTTTTCTAAAGCAGATGTATCAATCTCTATCCGAGTAGGATTCCTTTCTAAAAGAGATTGGAGCTTTGATTTCCAATCAGAGGCATAATATATAGAAGCTTCTCCAGAAAGATCTAAACGAAAGATCGGTCTAGAATTCTTTTGACCTAGTTCTGATACTTTAATTTCCAATGACATAAAGTTTCCTGATTATACGAGTAAAACCTGGATCGTTTTTAAAAGTTCTTCAGGAGAAAAAGGCTTGGTAAGCCACGCTTTGGCTCCTGCTTTTAAACCTTCGGTTTTGAGATCATCTTGGGATTCAGTGGTTAACATGATGATTGGAACAAATTTATGGTTTGAATCTTCTTTGATCGCCTTTACGAAAGAAATACCATTCATGTTTGGCATATTCATGTCGCTTACCACCAGATCCACTTTCCCTTCTTTTAATTTCTCCAAACCTTGTAGTCCGTCTTCTGCCTCGATTACGGAAAAGGAAGCCTGGGAAAGATGGAGGGTAAGTATCTTTCTGAATACGGCTGAATCATCTACGATTAAGATTTTTTTCATATTCTCCTTCTTTTCATTCTCACTGAATGGGTAATAATAATTCGCTCATGACACAAAGACGCACCTGTTCTCCAGTGTGGTCCTTTGCATTATGAATAAAGAATAAACCGTTATGTTTTCTGAGGATTTGGTCTACTGCGGTAAGTCCCAAACCAAGACCGAATCTTTCTAAATGAGATACACTTTCTACAGGCGGATGAATACGGAAGAATGGTTGTAAAACAAGGTTTTCATGTTTTTCGTCCACACCTCCGTAAGGTTTTTCATCTACTATATTTTTTACTACAATGCAGAAATAACCTTGGTTGATACTAGTGAAAACTTCTAAAGAGGTTTTGGGTGCGCAGTACTTATACGCATTTAAGATCACTTCTTCCAGAGCGAGAAGGATTAGATCGGCTTCAATATCCAGATCCACTTCCTTTTTCAAAACGGGCAAAGCAAGTCTAAGAGATTTTTTTTCAAGATAAGGTATAATGAACTCGCTGGAATGTTTAATCTTCTCAACAAGTTCGGATGATTTGATCTTCTGTTTCTCCAGATTTCGATTAATAATCTCTAATAGTTGGGTAAGACCTTTGAGTAGATTTTTAGTGATTTCCTGGTTTTCTATTACCAGGTTCATCATACTTTTATTAATTAAATAATTATCTCCATCTTCCTTCATTTCTACTTTGATCATATCCAAAAGACTGATGATAGCACCAATCCCTGATCCTTGAGAAAGGGAAGTCTGCAATGAATGTATGGAGGATTTTTCCCAGGACTCATCTCCTGCCTTTCTTCTGGTTTCTTTATAAGTCAGCCATTCCAGCTGGTTTCTGAGTTTAAGACTTTCTGCTTCTAGGATAGCGGTCTCGCTAGCCTTTAAAAAACGATAATCTACAGCCTTGCTTAATGCTTTCTGGAATTGATCAGGAAGAATTGGTTTGATTATATAATCGAATACACCTAGTTTCATTACCTCGATCACAGTATCAGTGGAGTCGAGTGCGGTTTGAACAAGTACGGTTGCATCTGGTTGGAATTCCTTCAATCTTTGAATGAAAGTAGGGCCATCCATCACAGGCATCATAAGATCTACTATATAAAAGGAATATTTATTGGCCTTTGCCATCTCCAATGCTTCTTCTCCATTGGAAGCAGACTGGTATTGTATACCAAACTCATCACAAAGAGCTTCGAGCATTAAAGTATTTTCTAACTTGTCCTCGACTATGAGTATAGGATCTCGGACTACACTTTTTCTCTCCTGTTTATTTTTGATCACTGAACTCGTAGAGTTAGTCATGGATTTGGTCCGCCAATTCTTCTAATACTAATTTTAGTTCGTCCAAGGAGATTGGTTGAGAAAGAACAAAGTCAAAATTCTCCTTAGAATATTTTTTTTCAAAATCTTGGGTTTCTTCCGGAAGAATAAGTATTGTTTTCCAAATTTCAGATATTCCTTCCTTTAAAGGGGAATTAGAATCTTGGAATAGAACGATTTTCTTATCCTTTTTTAGTTCCTTGAATAATAATGGTTGGTTTTGTTTTTTAAAAAAATGAGTGAGAAGTTCTGCATTTTTCTCGTTGGATAACTCTAACTGAATAAAGCAGAAATTTTTTAATTTATCAGGATAAGTTCCTGCAAAGTTCTTCCTAGGCTTAAATTGTTTAGGAGTTTGTTCCAATATAGGAAGATTCAGATAAAAAGTAGTGCCAATCCCTTGTTGGCTTTTGACCTGGATATATCCTCCATGAGCCTCTACTAATTTTTGAACGATAGAAAGCCCTAGACCTGTTCCTTCCGTGTCCCGGGATCTTGAATTTCTTACCTGATAGAATGCATCGAAGATTTTTTTCTGCTCAGAATCAGGGATACCGATCCCAGTGTCTGTGATCTCAATCAGCCAATCCTTTGTTTCTCTTTTTATAGAAAGATAAATAGAACCTTGTTCTGCGGTGAATTTTACAGCGTTTCCAACTAAATTCAAAAAGATCTGACGGATTCGTTTGGGGTCTCCCCAGATCATGGATATAAGTTCTTCAGGATCATCCCAAACTAAATGGATATGTTTTCTTATAAGTTCCGGTTCTAAAAATTCTACTACTTGCTCTAACTCCTTTCTAAGATCCATTTCAGAAAAATAGAAGGAAGACTTTCCTGCATTCAGTTTAGAAAGTTCAAGAATATCATTAATTAAACCTAATAGATGTAACCCCGATTTATGGATCAGATCTATATATCTTTTGTCGTTAGAAGTTTCGTCTTCTATTTTGATTAATTTGGAAAGCCCAATGATAGCATTCAAAGGAGTGCGAAGTTCATGACTCATATTGGCGAGAAAATCACTTTTAGCAGTGCTCGCTGCCTCTGCCTTTTCCTTTTGGACAGAAAGTTCCTTGGTCCTTTTAACTACTGTTTCTTCTAGGTTTTCTTTATGGATCTTTAGCTCTTCTAATATGGACATTCTTTCCAGATAAAAGCCGATTAGATCAACAAATGTGCGGAAAGTAAATTGTTCCTCTGGACCTGATTCACGTCCAAAAAATTCCATTCCTAAAAATCCGAACCAATCTCCTGACATTCGGATTGGAAATAAAAAAAATGTATCTGTTCTTCTTCCTTGGTAAAATGACTTTTCGGAATCCAGAAGATCCGAGGAGTGAAATTCAATGATATCATTTCTAAGTAGGTAGGGTTTCCACCTGGCAAATTTAGTAGAGAGTGAAATTTCCGGATGAGTTTCCGCAAGAGTTGCACTCGAGTAGGGACTTTTTATCTCTGCTTGTAATGCGAGTACATCTGGGTTTGCAGTTTTTTTATATAGATAGATCCTTTCTGCTTCTACCAATACCAAAAAATGTTCGATGGCTCTTTCTATAGTAAAACTTTCGTGGGTTGTATTTAATAAGATCTGGGAAGCCGCAGTAAGGCCCATTTCTGATCTAAGTCTTTTTGCGGTTAATTCTTCTCGGATAATCTTTTCGCTAACATCTCTTTGAATAGATAATAAATTCGTAATATTTCCATCTTGGTCTTTAACTGGAGAGACTTTCCACTCAGAATGATATTTGGTTCCGTCTTTTTTATAATTGATTGTGGAAGAAGAGTAGGAATCTCCACGCAATAGGCAATTTTTAAGATTTTGTAATATTCTTCTGTCGGTTTCTTTCCCGAATAAAATTTTAGGAGAGCCTCCGATTAACTCTTCTGAACTGTATCCGGTTAGCTCACAGAATGCTGGATTTACGAAAACAATAGAAGGTCCGTTCTCGTTTAGAACTGCGTCTGTAACAAGAATTGCGTCTGAAGTTTGGGAAACGATAATTTGAAAAAGTCGTGTTTCTGTGTCGAACCGTAGATCTTCCCCGACCATATTGGCCAGAGAATTTAAGCGAAAATAAACTTAATTCAACCATTTTAGCGGAAAATTCCACAAAAATGACTCATTCGGACGTAAATTACTCAAATCTGCAAGATCTGAGACATAACTGAATGTCGAAGTGACTACATCAATAGATTTGCTGGCAACTTGAAGCTCATTGAGTCCTCCCTCGAACCGGGGAAAAGATCCATAACAGCTTTCGGGTAAAATTGTATGAGCTTAGAGATAATCTCATCCACAAGTATTTGAGGAGTAGAAGCACCTGCAGTGATCCCTAGAATTTTGATCCCAGAGTCAGCTATATAATCTTTATTTAATTCTTCGAGAGAACTAACTTTGAAAGAGGATGGTTTGGATTTTTGAGCTAATTGTAAAAGCCTAAGTGAATTTGAACTATTATCCGCTCCGATTACCATCATTGCATCTATTTCTTCCATCATGGAAGAAACTGCTTCTTGTCTTTCAGTAGTTGCGTAACAGATATCATCTTTGGCTGGATGTTCTACGCTTGGGAATAATTCCGCGATCTTCTCCACCACTAATTTAGTATCAGCTACCGACAAGGTGGTTTGCATAAGATAGGTAATTGGTTTATTTATATCTATTCTTCCGACAAGTTTCTGGACATCTTCGGGAGATTCTACAAGGAACATCTGGGCTTCTCCCATGGTTCCTATTGCTTCATCATGTCCTTGGTGGCCTATATAGATGATTTGATGAGAGTCTTTATATCTGCGTGCTTTTCTGTGAACTCGAGTGACC
This sequence comes from Leptospira saintgironsiae, assembly GCF_002811765.1. Classification (NCBI taxonomy): domain Bacteria; kingdom Pseudomonadati; phylum Spirochaetota; class Leptospiria; order Leptospirales; family Leptospiraceae; genus Leptospira; species Leptospira saintgironsiae. Next base: position 500,327 of record NZ_NPDR01000003.1, read on the forward strand.
AGTGGGCAGGTTGCGTCTCCGATCTTCATTCCTCTTCGTTTTGCTTCTTCTACAACTTCTGGAGAAACTCCATGCGCGGAGAATACTACTGTGGATCCGTCCGGTGCTTCACCTAGTTCGTTAATGAACTTGATGCCTCTTTTTTTCATATCTTCCACGACTCTACGGTTATGGACGATTTCTTTGCGGACATAGATCTGTTCTTCCGAATTGGACTGGACCTGTTCCACATAGGAAATTGCGTATTTGACTCCGGCACAGAAACCGCGGGGATTCGCTAGATAGATTTTTTCAAGCATCTGCTTTCAGACTCTGGCGCCTCCCGAAAGAGGCAAGCATTTTCGTAGCGGAAAGCTTCGCCAATTGCCCAAAAGCGACATATACACTTAATAGTAGGAAGGGATCTTTTATCTATTTTGGGGAGAAAAAAGTATCTCTTCCTATTTCAGAATCTTCCCGATTTTCAAGGGGAAGAGGTCAAGGAAGACCTCTAGGAAAATCAAACTCTCTCTTCGGAGAGATTCGGATTCAAGGAGGAACCGAATGATTATTAACCACAATATCAGTGCCATCTTCGCTCACAGAACTTTGAAGTTCAATAGCGAAAGCATGAACAAAGACATCGAAAAGTTGTCTTCCGGTATGAGAATCAACCGTGCGGGTGATGATGCATCCGGTTTGGCAGTGTCTGAAAAAATGAGGACACAGGTCGGAGGTTTACGCAGGGCGGAACAAAACACTGAAGACGGTATGTCTTTGATCCAAACGGCAGAAGGGTATCTACAAGAAACCCATGAAGTTGTTCAAAGGATCCGCGTGCTTGCTGTGCAAGCTGCGAACGGTATTTATACCGAAGAAGACCGTCAACAAATACAAGTAGAAGTATCTCAGTTGGTCGACGAGATCGACAGGATTGCTTCTCAGGCCGAGTTCAACAAAATGAAACTCCTTACTGGAGCTTTCGCTCGTTTGAACCCGACTGCAAGTATGTGGTTCCATATGGGTGCTAACATGCACCAAAGAGAAAGAGTGTATATCGAAACGATGAACACAGCGGCTCTGGGATTAAGAAACCCGACCGTTCTGACTTTCATCTCTCTTTCTACGGCGGGAAAAGCGAACTCCGTAATTGGTCTTGCTGACGATGCTCTTAGATTAATTTCTAAACAAAGAGCAGACTTAGGAGCTTATTACAACCGTCTGGAACATGCTGCTAAGGGCTTGATGAACGCTTACGAGAATATCCAAGCGGCTGAATCAAGAATTCGTGATACTGATATGGCTGAGCAAATGACCAGCTTTACCAGATATCAAATTCTGACTCAAGCTGCTACTGCGATGCTCGCTCAGGCGAACATGAAACCTCAAACCGTGCTCCAGCTATTGAAGTAATTCAATAGCTAACCTGCCGGTTTGACTAGTTAGTATTCCGGCAGGGGAGCTGGCTTTAAGCTAATGTTGGTTCTTTCGACGGGACCACGGATTTATATTTATTATAAATCGCCGTACGACTCTGAAGCCTAACTTCTCGTAAGCGAAAGTTAGGCTTTTTTTTGTACTTTGCACTTTATCCAAAATCACATCATAAGCTCGCAAGTTCCGTTCCCATTGTGAAATTTTATTCGATTTGTAATCGAATTCGAATATTAAAGATAAGTTTTAGAATGCGAAAGGTGAGGCCTTTACATTTTTGGAAGGGAAGAAGAATAACTCATCTCTAAAAGGAAACTTTTGCATCGATGCGAAACTTACACTTACCAATTACACTCTTTGTTTATCTTTTGTTATTAATTTTTGGATTGGGAAGTTTCAGCCTAATCGATTGGGATGAGAATATTTACGGTGCAGCTTCCAAGTCAATGCTCGAGACAGGAGAATATTTTAGGATCCAAGTAAACGGACAGGCATTTAGCGAAAAACCTCCTTTTTTCTTTTGGCTCGCAAATCTATTTTATAAAGTTTTCGGCCTTTCAGAATTTTCTACCAGGCTTCCTTCCGTTTTTAGTGGTTTTTTTTCCTTTTTGATCTTAGTTCAATTTGGAGCTATTTTACATTCTAAAAAGTTTGGATATGTTTGGGCATTTCTATATTCAGCTTCTCTTTTGCCTCTTCTTCTTTCAAGAACTGCCTATATAGATCATTTATTCAATACATTCATTTTAGCATCTGTTCTTTCTTTGTATTTATATGAAACAAAGGAGAAGGAGGACTTTAAGTCTAGGGCGATCTGGATCTTATCTGCAGGATTCTTTGGCGGGATTGCAGTTTTGACAAAAGGTCCGCTAGGTTTAGCAATTCCACTTTTTATATTTGGCGCAAACCGATTATTAGATAAAAATTTTAAGATCCGGATTTTTGATTTTATCTTATTTGGAATCGTTTCTATAGTAGTATTAAGTTTTTATTATCTCACAAATTTTCTTTTATATGGAAATGAGTTTATAGTCCAATTTTTCGATTTCCAGAAGAAACTTTTGACCAAGTCTTTAGAATCTCATACAGGTCCTTGGTTTTACCATTTTATAGTAATGTTTATTGGATTTTTTCCTTGGACTGTACTTTTGTTTCCAAGCGCTAAGAATTGGAGAATTTTTACCGACCCTAAGATTTCTAGGATTTCCCGGTATTTTTTAATTTGGTTGGGGATAGTTCTAGTTATCTTTTCGATCGTACAGACCAAACTCCCTCATTATTCTTCTTCTATCTATTTTCCTTTATCCTTCTTTGTATCATACTTGATCTTAGAAAAACCAGAGATCTTAAAATCGAATATATTCTCATTTTCCTTTTTAGGATTAGGTTTAGTTGTAGGTTTAATTTTTATATTTCTACCTCAGATCTCAGAATATTCCAGTTCTTCAATGGGAGTCAGAAAGGAATTATTACCGTCTTTCGATTTCTGGGACTCTTCTTCCGGATTGGTCCTATTTTTAGGCATTCTAATCGGATTTGTGGGATTACAATTATTCAGGAAAGGAAAGGCAGAAGGAAAAGATTTTTTTCTGGCTTCCACTTGGATTTCGATGTTGATCTTTGTGGGAGTTCTATCGTTTACAATCACTCCTAAGATCATTTCCTTTTTGCAAGATGGAAATTTGCGACTTTATGATAAAGCGGAGAAGTCTGGGAATCCAATTGTATATTATAAATATCTTTCCTTCTATCCGATGTTCTATAGAGAAAAGAAAATCCATATGATGGGAAGTTATAAATTCAAAGACGAAACATTTCTTTTAGATTCTAAGGAGAAACTTTCAATTATCTGCAATCGAAACAGCGTGCTTGAGTTGGTATTAACTTATCCACAAAGAAGTTTTCAGGAAGTTTCTGCTGAAAGCGGGGTTGTACTTTTGGATTCTTCTCCGAAGTAACGGAATTCAGAATCTACATTCCGCACTTTGGAGCGCAAGATTTGATTTGCGAAATTCTTATTTTTATGATTTAGAGCTGTAAGGTTTCGCCCACGGGCCTCTCCCCACCACCCAAGCTCAGGGTGGGGGCGGCTTTCGAAATATTGCGGAACGGAGCTTCCATTCCAAATCGAATCAGCCTTAATTCAAAATTTGTTCTCTGGATTTTGGAAACTGTATGCAAAACGAGTCCGATTGCAATCTGTATCCAAGAAAATAACATGAGTCCTGTAGCAAGCACTGCCAAAGGAACATGATACACATATCTATATTCTATATAATCTATAACTGGGGGAGTTCCAGCGACCAAGGACAAGATCCCGGAAACCATAGAAAAAAATCCGAAAAAGTGCATTGGCTTATAATCCTTAAAGATCCATAATATATTTTTCACCACCTTATATCCATCTTTGATGGTATTTAGTTTAGAGAGACTTCCAGCCGGTCTGTCTTTATATGGAACTGAGACCTCTTCCAATCTGAACCTTTTGTCTAATGCATGCAAGGTCATTTCGATCTCTATTTCAAAACCAGACGATAGGATCGGATAATTTTTTACGAATCTTCGTGAGAATACTCTATAACCGCTCATTGGGTCTTTGAGTCTTGTTCCGAATAAAAAGTTAATTAATGTAAGAACAAGTTTGTTCCCAGTAGAATGAAACCTTCTTTTATTCTCTCTTCCGTAATCTCCCTCACTAAGGCGATCTCCTACTATCATATCCAAATCTTTTTCCTTCAAGGTTTGGATCATAGAATGAATCTTAGAAGCGGGGTAGGTCAGATCCGCATCGCACATGATATAAATTTCTGCATCAATCTTTGTAAAAGCAGCTCTTACTGCATTTGCCTTTCCCTGTCTAGGCTCAAAGATCACTTCTCCTTGGATTGAATGTTCTACTAAAAGATTTCTGGAAATCTCAGAGGTTCGATCCTTTGAATTATTATCTACAATTACAAAATATGCATTCGGGATCTCTTTATAAAATTCGATGATTGTTTTTTCAATAGTAAGCTCTTCGTTATATGCAGGAAGAACTAATACAAGAGGGAAGGATTTCATTCTAAAATAGAATTCCTCTAAGCATATGAGAAGAATCATCCAGAATTCGATTCTTCTCTGTTACAGATCCATGAATCCGAAACATCTCAGATTTTAAATCGTATACAAGTTGTAACATTCTAAATGTAGAATTATAGTTTTCGCTTTAAGCCTTCGTTTTGTACTAGCGATAGAATGAAAAGAAGTAGGATAATCCTATTAATTTCTATCTTTCTCGGGACATTATTACTCGGAAATCTACTAACTTGGTCGATTTTCAGAGCGGATACTTTTAGGTCCTCAGTAGATTGGGAAAAATATTCCAATCCTTATAAAAGAAATACCAAGCTCAAACTCCAAAAAGCAGGAATCCATTTACATACTAACCGCACCTGGTTCACTCCCGGCAGGAATTCGCCAGAAGAGATTGAAACAGTATATGCAGCAAATGGTTATAAAATTTTAGGCTTCACTGATTACGAAAGAGTAACCAGTCCAGATTCTCCCAAACTAGCACAGATCAGAGGATATGAATGGGGAACCAATCTTAGAAAAAGACATTTCAGTGTCTTAGGTATAGAAGATGCGAGTTACGATCTATTTCCTCTCTACGCTGATCCAGAAAATCTTCAATGGGTAATTGATAAGATCGAATCCAAAAATGGATTCGTAGTGATTAACCATCCTCTTCTGAATGATTCCTTTCCATTAAAACTTCTATCTCAATTGAAAGAATATGATGCATTAGAAGTGATGAGCCCTTTTGGTGATATTCCAAAGTTTTGGGATAAGTTATTAAGCGAGAAACATCCTTCTTTCTGTATGGCGTCCGATGACCTGCATTATCTCCCAAGAGATGAATACTTAAGAGTTAGAACTTCAGGTATTCCAAACTGGAGAGATCTAAGTTCCGAAATTTACAAACAAGAAGGAGAATCTTTAATGAGATATCTTCTTGTAAATACTGATAGTCTAGATGAAAAAGAAGTCCTCCGTTCCCTGAAAGAAGGAAATTATCTTTGTGTTCGCAAGATGGAAAGAAGTTTAGCAGAACCTAAATTAGGCTCATTAGGACTAAATTCAGATAATGAAATACATTTTGATTTCGAAGACACTCCGATAAGTGTAGACTTCATTGGTCAAAATTCTGAAATTCTATCTCACATTTCCTACCAGAATAAAGGCTCTTATAGATTGAAACCTACTGATCTGTATGTGAGAGTCCAAGTGATTTACCCAACAGCAATTATTCTGAGTAATCCATTCTTTCAGAAACCATAGATCGGGGGACTACGGCACCTTCCTCCTTTTTTTCTTGACTTTTTTAGAAATTCTATAGTCAGATAGAGAAAGGTCATGCGTTTAGCATCTAAAAAGGCAATAACTTACGTATTAGCGATCGGGTTCATTCTTCAGATTGCTTGCGTGTCCATTTATAACCTGACTGGAAATTGCCCGGTAAGCATGTCCTATCTCGAAAAGCAAAAGGAAACTTCCCAGCTTCCTCCTTGCCATAAAACCGAAAAATCGGAACAAAAAAGCGAGTCCTCTTCCAATGAATGTTGCCCCAAAGAGAACAGTTTTGTTTCTTTAGATCTATCTAAACTTTTGGATTGGGAAAAATTAGGATTAAATAAAGTCCTGATCTTTCTATTTATTTCCGAACTCAATTCTCCACAGATCGTATTAGAGAACGTCATATTGGACGATTCTTATATTCCGATTCCGTCCTCACGCTCTCTTAGCTTAAGCACTCTACAAGTTTTCCTAATTTAATCCATATTTCTTTCTTTAATTTTTAGGAGGAAATATGAACGCAAGACTTATTGTCTTAATATCAATTTATACATTATTTTCAAACGCGGCGTACGCAGAAAAAAGGAACCTGGAAGAGATCTTAGATGTTTTAGTAAAAGAACATCCTGAATCCAAGTCACTCGCTGGACTTTCCCAGGCACACAAATCCCACTCAGATGCGACTGGTATATTGCCAGATCCTAAAATAGGAGTGGCTTTCAGAAATTATCCTACTCGAGGAGGATATTCAACCTCCGATCGAGCATTGGACACACCTACAATGACAGGGGTAGAATTATCTGTGTCCCAAGAGTTTCCATTTCCTGGAAAATTGAGCACAGAAAAGAAAATCTCCAAGCTAATGCAGACTGAATCAAACTTTGCTTATATTGCAGGAGTAAATCGGATCTTAGGAGATTTTTTTAGCCGATTAAACAAATACAAATATGGCGAAAAGAAAAAAGCTATCAATGAAAGAATTTTAACTCTTCTTGGCGCTCAAAAATCCATCAGTGAAAACTCATATTCTTACGGAGAAAATACACTATCTGGAGTATTAAAAGCAACTGTTGCCAAAACAGAAGCAATTGAAAAAGAAACAGAATATAATACTCAACTGAAAGACTTGAAGTCTCAGATTGAATATTATCAGATCTCTGATAAGGTGACCTTTGCTGATCTATATTCTATAGATCTGGATTCTTTTTTAGAAAATAAAAACGAAGAATTAGAAGTATTGATTAGCGCACAAACTTCGTTGATTGAAGATTCACCTGAGTATAAGATCCAAGCAGAAGAAGAGAAACGTTTAAAGGAACAGGCAAAACTTACCAAGTATAGTCTTGCCCCCCAAACTGAAGTTTTTTTCTCCTATATGAAACGTAGATCCCAAACTTTCGCTTTGGACCAAGGCCCCTTAAATTATGGGGTGATGGATACCACTGAATATAGAGGAGATCTTTATAGTTTTGGTGTGAATATGAGAGTTCCAGTTTGGTCTGCTCTCAAATGGAATTCGATTACTGGAGAGACCGAACATCTTGCAGAAGTGGGTAAGGACTCTGTCGAAAAAACAAGAGTACAAATGCTCTCCGAACTTAATAGAAACCTAGCCTATATCAAAGGTGTTTCCAATCAGATCCGTTTGGTAGAAAAAAGGCTGATCCCTGAATTAGAAAAATCTGCCAGAGCAGGTTCCTTTCAGTATGCTTCTGGAAAAGTGAATGTACAGGATACACTTCTTGCTCAAACTGAAATTCTAAATACCAAAATACGTTTAGAAGATCTGAAAGAACGTAAAAATGAATCTATCTTAAATACTTTAAAGCTTCTGAGTTTTATCTATAAGGATAACAAAACTCCAGAGCATGATAAACATAACTGAGTATAAACCAATGAAAAAATCACATTATCTATTTTTAATTTTTATTCTAAGCGCAGGAAATCTATTTCCTCATGAAGGCAAAGAAACATTTGTCCTGAGAGAAGTTGTCAAAATCCATTCTTCTATCTTTTCAGAAAATCCTGGAAATTTAAATGTTCAAAAATTACTCCAACTCTTAAAGGAAAATGCAGATCACAAGAAAGATACTGAAAAATTCAAAGCAGCACTCCCGATTGCTGAAGAGTTAGGTAAAACTACAGATCTTTCTAAAAAGAGAGAATTATTCGAACGTTTATCCAATGAGCTGGAATCAATTGTAGGTCATCATGATAAATCCGGAGTTTCCGTTTTTTATTGCCCAATGCTTAAAAAGAAATGGTTAGCTTCTGGTAAAGAGATCAAAAATCCATACGATTCAAAAATGAAAAACTGTGGGGAGATCATACATGAAGCCAAATGATCTTTCTACTTCTTCATTTATAGGATGGACCTGCAAACTTTTAGCCATTCTTATAATTGTATCCTTGGTAGTGGACTGTTCTTCTAAGAAAGATGTCTACTATTGCCCGATGCATCCTCATTATACTTCGGATCGCCCAGGGAATTGCCCGATTTGTAATATGGATTTGGTCAAAAAGGAAGACACCTCAGAACATAAGGATCATTCGAATGCAAGTAACTCCTTGCAAGCGGCTGAATCCATATCCAATGAAGATCATTCTTCTCACTTGTCAGAAACTTCTTCCGAAAAAAATTCAAGAGAGTTAATTCTCTCTTTTGAAAAACAACAATCTATCGGGATTAAAACTGAATTAGTGAGCAAAAGAAATCTGGTTAAAAAGATCAGCGCTTATTCAAGCGTTGCCTATGATCCAGAATTGTATTCTGCATTAAGTGAATATAAAGAGGCAGTTCGTTCTTCTGAATTTCTTTCTCCTGAAATCATTCGAAATCTTCAGTTAAGACTTAGGCAATTGGGTTTAAGTCTGGACCAAATTAGAATTTGGACTTCCGGAGCAAGAGATCCATCCGAGTTGATCTTGGGAGGGAAATCGGGAAGGGCACATATCTATTCTCAGATCTATGAATCAGATTTTACTACGGTGAAGGTTGGACTTCCTATCAAATTTAAAACTGATGTTTATCCTGAGAAAGAATTTATAGGAAAGATAAAAAGTATAGATGTGATCTTGGATAAGAATAATCGCACGCTTAGATTAAGAAGTGAGGTTTCAGATCCAAGCCAACTTTTAAAACCTCAAATGTTCGGAGATACTGTGATACAGGTTTCTCTTCCAAATGTATTATCTGTTCCGACTTCCGCGATTTTAGATACTGGAAAACAAAAGATTGCCTATGTGCAAACCGCTCCTGATAAATTCCAGGCAGTTTCAGTACAAACAGGAAAGAATATAGAGCCATGGGTTGAAGTTTTATCCGGTGTCCAAGAAAACCAAAGAGTAGTGACTGAGTCTACTTTCCTGATCGATTCGGAAGCAAAGATCAGATTCGGCTCTGACTCTCATGCTCATTAAGGAAAATCGAATATGATCCAATCTATCATTCGTTTTTCGGCAGAAAATAAGTTTTTAGTTCTTCTTGTTACTTTGGCAATATTAGTCGCATCTTATGTGTCCATGAAAACAATTCCATTGGATGCGATCCCTGATCTTTCGGATACTCAGGTGATTGTATATTCTCGCTGGGACAGAAGTCCAGACATTATGGAAGATCAGGTCACATATCCGATCATCACTTCTCTTTTAGGTGCTCCTAAGATCAAAGTGGTTCGAGGATTTTCAGATTTCGGTTTTTCATATGTATATGTGATCTTCCAAGATGGAACAGATATCTATTGGGCCCGATCTAGAGTATTAGAATATCTTTCTAGAATACAGCCCTTACTTCCTGCAGGAGTAAAAACAGAATTAGGGCCTGATGCGAGTGCTGTTGGATGGGTATACCAATATGCATTGATAGACCAAACAGGCAATAATTCGCTCGTGGATTTAAGAACTTATCAGGATTTTCACCTTCGATACTTATTAAATTCAGTTCCAGGAGTTTCTGAAGTAGCAGGAATAGGTGGATTCAAAAAACAATACCAGATCACAATACATCCAAATGCATTAAGGTCCTATAATGTAGATTTTGAAACTGTTATTCAGAAAGTCAGAGAAAGTAACCAAGAAACCGGAGGACGGCTACTGGAAATTTCTGGTGCGGAATATATGGTTAGAGGAAGAGGTTATCTTTCTTCTTTAACTGATATAGAGAATATTCCTCTTTCTACAGACGTAAATGGAACTCCAGTTCTCTTAAAAAACGTGGCCTCAGTTCAGTTCGGACCTGATATCAGGCGAGGGATCGCAGATTTAGATGGAGAAGGGGACGTCGTCGCAGGTACAATTGTAATGCGCCATGGAGAAAATGCACTTTCTGTAATCGAAAGAGTAAAAACCAAATTGGAAGAAATCAAAAAGAATCTTCCAAAAGGTGCAGAACTCATCACCACGTACGATAGATCAGAACTGATTGAACATGCAATCAGCAATCTGAAATTCAAATTGATAGAAGAGATGATCATTGTTTCGATAGTGATACTCATCTTTTTATGGCATTTTCCTTCTGCCATTATTCCAATTCTTACGATCCCAATTTCAGTCATCATCGCATTCATTCCAATGAATCTATTCGATATCAATGCGAATATCATGTCTTTAGCGGGCATGGCGATCTCCATCGGTGTGCTTGTAGACGGAGCAATCGTAGAAGTTGAGAATGCTTACAAAAAATTAGAAGAATGGGAAGCAGGAGGAAGAATCGGTGACTACCATGCCGTCCGTTTAGAAGCGTTACTCGAAGTAGGACCTTCCGTATTTTTTTCTCTACTTGTGATCGCTGTGGCATTCTTTCCTATATTCACACTTGTAGACCAAGAAGGGAGGTTATTTCGTCCATTAGCGTATTCTAAAAATATTGCAATGGCGGTTGCTGCCTTCTTGGCGATCACTTTAGATCCTGCAGTTAGAATGTTATTCACAAGAATGGAACCATTCCAGTTTAAGAATGTATTTCTTTCTAAGATAGCAACTACTATGCTCGTCGGGAAATATTATCCGGAAGAGAAACATCCAGTTAGTAAGATTCTATTTAGATTCTATGAACCAGCTTGTCGTTACGTTCTTCATAGACCTAAAATGATTATTGTTTCTGCTTTCACATTGGTGGTTTTGACGATCCCTGTTTATTTCAGTTTAGGTTCTGAATTTATGCCTCAACTATATGAGGAATCTTTTCTATATATGCCTACCACGTTGCCTGGGATCTCCGTAGCAGAAGCAGAAAAACTAATGATCTCTATGGATAAAAAACTCAAAAGTTTTCCTGAAGTGAAACGTGTTTTCGGAAAAGCAGGGCGCTCAGATACAGCCACAGATCCAGCACCATTCTCTATGATGGAAACTGTGATACTTCTTAAACCCCAAGATCAATGGAGAAAGGCAGACAGATTTTATTCAAATCTACCAAGGATCTTCCAATATCCATTTCTTCCTTTTATATCTGAAAGACTGACTAAAGACGAGTTAATAGAGAAGATGAACAAGGAGATGCAATTCCCTGGAGCCACAAATGCATGGACCATGCCGATTAAAACCCGGATCGATATGTTGAGCACAGGTATGAGAACTCCAATCGGAATTAAGATTTTAGGCTCTTCTCTGGAAGAAATAGAATCTATCGGGATCAAAATTGAAACACTTCTTAAAACAGATAAAAATGTAAGAAGTGTATTTGCAGAAAGAACAGCTGGCGGTTATTTCCTAGATCTAAATCTAAGAAGGGAAAAATTAGCAAGGTATAATATATCTGTAGAGACTGCACAACAGATCATAGTAGCGGCAATTGGCGGCGAACCAATTACACAAACCATAGAAGGTAGAGAACGTTTTTCAGTCAATGTGCGTTATCCTCGAGAATTACGAGATTCTTTGGATAAGATCAAAACCATTTTAGTGCCTACAAAAGAATTCGGTCATATACCGATTTCCGAAATTGCAAGTATAGGGGCAAAAACTGGTCCTTCTATGATCCGAGATGAGAATGGATTTTTAGCCGGGTATGTGTATGTGGATCCTTCTACTTCAGATATTGGAGGTTTTGTAGATAAGGCCAAGGAGAAGGTCTCAGAATCCATCGTGCTTCCTCCTGGATATTCCATAGTTTGGAGTGGTCAATATGAGAATATGATACGTGTCAGGGAAAGAATGATGTACATTCTGCCTTTGACAATCTTCATTATATTTTTGTTATTGTACTTCAATACTAAATCTTATATCAAAACAACAATTGTGCTTCTGGCGGTGCCATTCTCTTTGATTGGTGCAGTTGGGCTTCTTTATATTCTCGACTACCAAATTTCAGTAGCAGTTTGGGTAGGAATGATTGCACTAATGGGATTAGATGCTGAAACAGGAGTCTTTATGCTCTTATATTTGGATCTTTCCTATGAGGATGCCAAGAAAAAGGGGAGATTAAGGACTAGAGAAGATCTGATAGAAGCGATCATCCACGGTGCAGTACATAGGATCCGACCTAAGATAATGACTGTACTTGCTGCAATGATGGGACTTCTGCCTATCATGTGGTCCGCAAGCACAGGTTCAGATGTGATGAAAAGGATCGCTGCACCCATGGTAGGAGGACTTGTGACCAGTTTTATTCTGGAACTTTTAGTATATCCTCCAATATACATGCTTTGGAAGGAGGGGAAGCTGGGAGATATTCTACCGGTCCTTCCTTTAACTTTAACCAAGAAAAAAAGAACGAAATCAATTTAAATAAGAGGGAACAAAAAATGAACAATACTACTAAAAAACTGATCATCGGAGCTGCACTCTCCGGGCTATTTTTATCGGGAGAAGTTTATTCCGAAAAACAAGAAGCCATGGGGACAGATAACGCAAAAGGAGAATGCCATGGGGTCAATTCCTGCAAGGGAAAAAGCGACTGCCATACAAACGGAAATTCCTGTTCTGGCCAAAACTCCTGCAAGGGGAAGGGTTGGATCTCCTTAACAAAAAAGGAATGTGATACAAAAAAAGGAACTTTCAAAAAATCTTAAATTTGGTGATATAAATCAATTCGCATTTCGATTAATGTTAATATAAATTCGATCAATTTAATATTGACTGTAACGCATAGTGCCCGTAAACTTAGCGGGCGCATATTAGGAGTTCTTATGAAAAAGACCATCGCAACCATTCTGTTTTCCCTGATCCTAGCAGGTAATATTTCTGCATTTACCGAATTGGATAACCTTCTCATCGCAGAAGCAACCACCCCGGATCTAAAAAAGATCGCAAAAGAGTATTTTAGCAAAAAGGCAAAAGATCATAAAGATCTGGCGGATAAATATAAATCCTTAGCTGGTCAATCCCACGGAGGAAAGGCTACTGCAGATGCAGCAGAGAAGGAAAAATATAAAAAGCTAGCCGATCATTGTGAAAAAGAAGCAGCAGCTTACAAAACACAAGCTGACAAATTCTAAACTACTTCACTCTCACCAAATAGAAAACCCGTCCTCTCGGACGGGTCTCTTCGAATTTTCAGAAAATCTATTCTTCTTATCCGAATCTTTCACTCAGAAGTTTTACCACTTGTTCTGGCCTCATGTTTGCTTGCGCAAGCATTGCGACACCACTTTTGGTTAAAATCTGATTCTTAGTATAGTCCACGATATGTTCAGCCATATCCGCGTCCCTTACTCGGCTTTCTGCAGAAACCATATTAACATAGTTTGCCTGCAGACCTTCCGCTGTAATTTCCAAACGGTTATAATAAGCTCCTAGATCGGATCTTTGTTTATTCACCCTTTGGATCGCGTTATCAAGAATACCGATCATCGCATTGGAAGAAGCGGGAGTAGACAAAGTCTGCTTTTTCCCGTTGGTCTCCAACTGAAGCGCGCCTGCATTCATAGCATCCACGAAAATTTCCAGCTTCTCGTTTTGATTCGGCCCAACGTGCAACTGGATCGGATTTTTAGAATCCTTGGAGTAGGCTCCACTCAATGGACGGATCTTATTGAACTCGGCAGATTTACCTAGCCTGTCCACTTCGTCTATGAGTTGATCTACTTCTAGTTGAACGAGTTTACGATCATCATCCGAGTAAATCCCGTTGGAAGTTTGGATGGATAATTCTCTCAATCTTTGGAGAATATTATTCACTTGCTCCAAGTTACCTTCGGTAACCTGAATAAATGAAACTCCATCCATTACGTTTCTTTCAGCTTGGGCAAGACCGCGAATTTGGGTGCGCATCCTTTCGGAAACAGCAAATCCCAATGCATCATCACCGGCACGATTGATCCTCATACCGGTAGATAATTTTTCTGTAGTCTTATCCAGCTCGTGATTGGTCGTCTTCAGTACGTTATTCGCACGAAGAGCACTGATGTTGTGATTGATAATCATCAACAACCTCCCTGTAGCTAGAGTTCGGATCCGTCCGAACCATTGGCCGGGCTTTTAGGAGGAGAGAGCCTCCCGGGCAACCCGGATATCCACTGCGAATTTCACTCCCTTTGTGTATGTGGGGAGATTTTTTTTACGATTTTTCCTAAAGACTAAAGTCGCAACCGACGATAATCCAAAAGAGGGAAAATCTGCTCTCATTCTACCATTCACTTTAGCAATTTCGCAACTTTTTTTCCGTTAAAACCGCTTTTCTTGCGGGAATTTTCAGAAGTTTTTCGTATTCTGTCCCCTAAATTCAGGCCGAATCATGAAAATTTATACTAAAAAGGGAGATTCCGGAACCACATCCTTGGCTTCCGGGACCAGGGTCTCCAAATCAGATCCCAGAGTAGAGTTGTACGGAACAGCAGATGAGCTAAATTCTGCAATCGGAGTCGCAATTTCTTTCCTAACAAAGGATTCCAAATTAAAAGATCCATTAGAGAGAATTCAAAATTTACTTTTTGAATTGGGATCGGAGCTTGCAGGATATAAGAAGAAGGATGATTCTTCCTGTATCCTAGAAGAGGATATCTCCGAATTGGAGAAGGAGATAGATCTCTGGCAAGATTCACTTCTTCCTTTGAAAAATTTTATACTACCTGGCGGATCATCATCTTCTTCTTTTTTGCATGTCTCCAGGACATTAGCGAGAAGACTAGAAAGAGACCTAGTACATTATAAAGAAGAAGGTCACGAGGTCTTTGCAGAAAATCTTAGATTCCTGAACAGACTTTCTGATCATCTATTCGTTGCAGCAAGATACGCAAATTTTGAATCTAAAATCCCGGAACCAGAATGGAAATCCAGAGCCAAAGGCAAATAACCCATCCTAGAGGTTTATATGTTCTCTTCTTCGTGGAAATGTGGGAGAGATTTTCTTTTTACGGAATGAGAGCACTTCTTGTTCTGTTTTTGACCAAAGAACTTTTGATGCAAGACGCTCAGGCGGGGAGAATATACGGATTTTATAATGGATTTGTATATCTGACACCAATCCTTGGCGGTTTACTGGCAGATAGATTTTTAGGATACAAACGTTCCATCTTCTTGGGTGGAATTCTAATGATGTTTGGTCATCTTTCCTTGGCGTTTAATGGTCTTTGGACTTTTTATTTAGGGCTCGGACTTTTGATCGCAGGAAACGGTTTTTTCAAACCATGCATCTCTACTGTTGTTGGAAGAATTTATGAATTAGAAGGTAAGCCGGAACTAAAAGATTCTGGTTTTACTATATTCTATTTTGGGATCAATTTGGGTGCTATCTTAGGGACCTGGGCATGTGCAAATCTTGCCGAATATAAAGGTTGGCATTATGGATTCGGGATCGCAGCTGTTGGAATGTTAATCGGTCTTATTATCTTTGGATTTTTAGGAAGAAGGGTAAATCCAGATGCATTCTTAGCGAATGGAAATCAAGGGACATCAGATTCAGAAACAGAAGATCCTAAACAAAACAGAGAAAGAATTTTTGCTATTATGGTTTTCTCTGCGATTACGATCACTTTCTGGGCTTCCTATGAACAGATTGGTTCTTCTTTAAGTTTGATCATTGATCGATATGTGGACAGAAATGTTTTTGGCTGGGAAATCCCTGCTGCGAATTACCAATCTTTGAATCCACTTTTTGTAGTGAGTTTGGCACTTGTTGTTTCTTGGATCTGGAAAATATTCGAAGAATCAGGAAGGCATATTTCCACAGTGACTAAGTTCTGTTTAGGACTGATCGTTTTAGGATTAGGATACCTTCTTCTTTCTTTAGTAACTTTTGGATCGAGTGAAAAATTTTCCTCTATTTGGATCATTCTTTCTATTCTACTTTTAACGATCGGGGAATTGTTTTTGTCTCCAGTTGGTTTGTCGTTAGTTACAAAATTAGCTCCTGTAAAAGTCGCTTCTATGATGATGGGATTTTGGTTTTTAGCAAACTTCTTCGCTCATGTTCTTGCCGGAGAATTAACTAGGTTCATGGGAGGAAGAGAATCCTTATCAGGATTTTTCCTGATCTTCTTCTTTTTACCTACAATCACTGCGATCGGTCTATTTCTGTTCCGTAAAAAACTAGAATCTTGGATGCATGGTGTAAAATGAGAGTTCGGATCTTAACAGTTTACCTTCTTCTTATATTCTCCGTTCCAATATTTGCAGATCCCTTCGAGGATTTACTTAAAAGCGATTGGGACAAATCACAAACACTTCTAATCAAAAACTCTGTTTTTCAAAAATTAGGACAAAGAGCTGGAAGCAAAGAAGTTCTGAAGATCACTAAAAATGTGATCCCTTGGGCCATCTTAGAAGGTGTAAGCCCAGAAAAAACAGCAGAACTCATCGTAAATCTGGACTTCGCAGTAAAAGAAGGTCTTACATTTGAAGAAGCAGAAGATGCAATCCCTGTCGTTTCTAAAAGAGAAATTTCAAAAGAAGATTTCAGCTATATAGGTTTATACTTTAAAGAAACCAAAAAAGCAGGAATCAGAGAAGAAGTCAGAAACCGTTTTGTAGAAGCCGCCATGGAAAAAAAATGGGACGGATTTTCAGTACTCGCAGGCGGAAGAGCACTCATCGCAGGTAAATTAGTAGATTTTCCGGAAAACCGTTTAGCTTCCAAAATACTGACCCAATTTCCTGCAAAAGGAAGAAGTATCCCTTTTGCAAAAACGGAAAGCACTTTTAAATCTGTGCTCGATTCAAAGCTGGATGGGGCTTCCTATATTCTTCTTTCTAATTTAAAAAAACTGCATGAAGGGGAGAAGGTAACATCCGCTCAAAAATATGCATCTGCCCGTGCTGTGGAAACTTCATTAGAAGAAGTGGGTGGGATCGTTATTGGAGATAGACCCAGAATTGAACCTCTTCCTGATCCACCTTTAGTTCCGAATCTGCCTGAACCTGGAGAACCAACCGAACCGGATAAGCCGAGTAAAGAGAGTTGGGAAACTTTATCTTCTAGCATACTGCAAAAGGTCGCGAAAGAATGGGTTGGAACTCCTTATAAATGGGCGAATGCGGCAAAAACTGGAACTGATTGTTCAGGATTTACTTTCAGAGTTTTGACAGATGGTCGTATAGGTGTTCCTGAAAAAATGGTATCTCGTGCTTCCAGTGCTCAAACCAAAATGGGAACTGGGGTTTCTCACAATGAAATGAGATCCGGAGACCTAATTTTCTTTTCTGCTTCTCCCAACCAATCGAAAGTAACACATGTAGGTATGGTCTTAAATGGAGAAGAGTTTGCTCATGCTTCTTCTACACGAGGTGTAGTGATCGACAAGATCCGAATGAAATGGTGGATCGATCGATTCGTGATGTCCAGGCGAGTTTTTAAGAAAGTTATAAATTAAGACTAAGAGTTTGAAAATAGCTGCGAAACTATTCTCCCAGATTCATTTCTTCTACAATTCCAACAAGAAGTTGTGCTTTCAGGATTTGATCCGTGCTTGAGAGGATTTCCTGCTTCTTCTTAAAATTGAAATTTAGAATAGAAGAAATAAAATCTACAGGGAAAGGATGAGACCAAAGATCGTTCATTCTTAAGATCAATTCTTCTTTGGCGCCTTCTGAAAGTAGAATTCGTTTAGTGAGATATAAGATCCGATCAAAGATCTCTACGAATATTTTATCTTCGATATATTTGGAATCAGGTTCTAATTTTTCTACAATTCCAATCCGGAAAGGTTCCATAGTATCGTAAGATTCCAGTTTCGCGATACCTTTGCCTTCGAGTAGAATATTGGACCTTCCATCAGGAAGTGGATCTCTTCGAACAATCGTGCCCCAACCAAAAATAGTTTCGATCTCAGGTTGAGGACTTTTTAAATTACCCGGCTCCATTTTGATAGGTGCGATCGCCATTTCGTCGCCGGACTCGGAACAATAATCCAACATCATCCTGTATCGAGGCTCGAAAATATGAAGAGGAAGAAATGTGCCTGGAAATAAGATGACTTCGGGAAGAGGAAAGATCGGAATTGTAGTTCTTGACACCTAGGATTTATCCTAACCTGTTGAAGTGAAAACGCAAATCAAATTGTAAGACCGGTTTAAAATTGTACTACTTAGATAAAAAGCGATATTTGGAAGCGGCTTCTAAATTAAAAACCACTAAAATTATAGTCATCGGAGATCTCATCCTGGATGAGTATCTGATCGGAGAAGTAAACAGAATTTCTCCGGAAGCTCCTGTTCCTGTGGTCTGGGTCCGAAATGAAAAGACCACTTTGGGTGGCGCGGGAAATGTTGTAAAAAATCTTTCTCGTCTAGGAGTTCAATCTTTTGTGCTCGGTAGAGCTGGAAACGACTCAGCTGCGAAAACTCTGGATGATCTTCTTTCTACAGAAAATACAATCTCCTCCAAAAACACAATTATCCGTTCTGAAAAAGTTCCCACCATTCTAAAAACAAGAGTGATCGCGGGTCACCAACAAGTTTGCCGTATAGATAGAGAAGAAACATTTCCTTTAAGCGATGTTGAAGAAAAACAATTATTAGAAAGTTTTTCTAAGATCATTCAAGAAGCTGACGCAGTTGTTCTTTCCGATTATGATAAGGGGACTTTAACCGCTAGTCTCATTCGCAAATCGATCGATATAGCAGTCCAACATAAAAAGATCGTAACAGTAGATCCGCAAGTGTCTCATTTTTTCCAATACGAGAAAGCTACTGTAATGACTCCGAATCATCATGAAGCAGGAAAAGCTCTAGGTAAAAAATTAGAAACAAACTCTGAAGTAGAAGAAGCTGCTAAGAAGATTGCAGAAAATTTAAATTCTCCTTCTATGATGATCACTCGTGGAGAAAAAGGAATGAGTCTTTATATTTCTTCCGAATCCAAAACCTATCATATTCCTACTGTCGCAAAAGAAGTATTCGATGTGACAGGCGCTGGGGACACTGTGATTTCAGTGTATACTTCTTTCTTGGCGGCAGGTCTCGGAGAATTAGAAGCTGCAATTGTTTCCAATGCTGCAGCAGGAGTGGTGGTCGGAAAACTAGGTGCTGAAACTGTTTCTTTGGAAGAACTTTTAGAAGCTCTTGAAAAAAGAGGAAGTTTTCAGTGAAGTCTTCTTTCTCTTCCTGTATAGAGAAAATTATTCCTTTTCACGAAGTTAAGGATGTTTCGGAGAAGGTCCGCACTAATCAAAAAATCGTTTTTACGAATGGTGTATTCGATCTGATCCATAAAGGTCATCTTACATATCTTTCCCAAGCAAGAGATTTGGGTGATGTTCTCTGGATAGGGATCAATTCTGATTCTTCTGTAAAAAGACTAAAAGGTCCGGAACGTCCTGTAAATCCGGAAGAAGACCGGGCCCTTCTTCTTTCCTGTCTTTCCTTCGTAGACTATATTAGTGTGTTTTCAGAAGATACTCCTTTGGAACTTATTTCACAGGTAGCACCTCATATTCACGTAAAAGGGGGAGATTATGATCTGGAAGCTCTTCCTGAGACTCCACTTGTTCGCAAATTAGGCGGAGAAGTACAAATTCTACCCTTTGTTCCTGGATTTTCCAGCACGGATCTCATTCGGCGCATTCGCCAAAAACCCTAGATTTACTTTTCGATTCTACGAAATTCCGAGTTGGATTTTCCGAGACTGAAGAAAACTCTGTTCAGCAGGTAGGAGATCGGTTTGTCCAAAACTAAATTTATTTTCGTGACCGGAGGTGTTTGTTCCTCCCTTGGAAAGGGTGTATCCGCTGCAGCCCTTGGATGCCTTTTGGAAAGTAGGGGTTATTCCGTTTCTCTTCAAAAAATGGATCCTTATATCAATATTGATCCGGGAACTATGAGTCCGTACCAGCACGGCGAAGTATATGTAACCGAAGACGGCGCAGAAACTGATTTAGATCTAGGTTATTACGAAAGATTTACTAAATCTAAGTTCACTCGTAAGAACTCTGTTTCAACAGGACAAATTTATAATACCGTAATCCAAAGAGAAAGAAAAGGGGATTATTTGGGAAGAACTGTTCAGGTTGTTCCTCATATCACCAACGAGATCCGAAATAGGATCTATACTCTTGCAAGAGAAAATGCAACTGACTTTGTGATCGTTGAGATTGGTGGAACAGTGGGAGACATTGAATCCATTCCATTCTTAGAAGCAATCCGTCAGATGAGATATGAACACGGGCCTACTCAAGTTTTATTCATCCATGTTACTTTAGTTCCTACCATAACAGTAGCAGGTGAAGCAAAAACAAAACCAACTCAGCACTCAGTTAAAGAACTTTTGGCACTCGGGATCCAACCAGATATTTTGATCTGCCGTGTGAACCAGCCTATGCCAAAAGAAATGAAAGGAAAAATTTCCTCCTTCTGTAACGTTAAAGAAGAGAATGTGATCTCTGCTTCCGATATCAGCACTTCCATTTACGAAATTCCTAAAATGTATAAGGAAGAAAAATTGGATCAAGTGGTTCTAAAAACATTAGGGCTGGAACTTGGAAAATCCAATTTTACTGAATGGGAGAAGATCATAAAAAGTCTTCACTCTGCAAAACAAACCGTACAAATAGCAGTGGTTGGAAAGTATATTTCTCTTCATGATGCATATCGTTCCGTCTATGAAAGTTTATCTCATGGTGGAATTGCAAACGAAGCAAATGTAGAATTTATCAAAGTGGATCCTGAAAAATTGGATAAAACAAATGTGAAGGATGTTTTAAAATCCGCACATGGTGTTTTAGTTCCTGGTGGATTCGGTGATAGGGGAATAGAAGGCAAGATCGCAGCAATCCAATATGCAAGAACCAAAGGAATTCCATTTTTCGGAATTTGTTTAGGAATGCAATGCGCAGTGATCGAATACGCAAGAAACGTATTGGGTATGAAAGATGCAAACTCTACTGAGTTCAGACCTGATTCTCCAGATCCAGTTATTTCTCTTATTGAAGAGCAAATGGATATTGATCAGATGGGTGGAACTATGCGTTTAGGATCTTATCCGTGTAAGATCAAAAAGAACACATTGGCCTTTTCTGAATACAAACAAGAACTGATCTATGAGAGACATAGACATAGATTCGAGTTTACCAACAAATACAAACAAAGATTTGAAGAGAAAGGAATGATACTTTCAGGCATTTCCCCAGATGAAAACCTGATTGAAATTGTAGAAATTCCAGAACATCCTTGGTTTATAGGAGTTCAGTTCCATCCTGAATTCACTGGAAAACCTACAAAACCGCATCCATTATTTGCCGGATTCATCCGTGCTGCGGTCAAATTTGCAAGGAAGGCATAATGAGCGATAAAACTGCCCAAGAAAGGGATTTTTTAAGCGGTAAAAAGATAGGGGGAAAGAATCCATTCTTCCTAATCGCCGGTCCTTGCGTGATGGAAAATAGAGACTTACTCGAAAAAGTCTGTGCAGAAATGTTAGAGATCACCACAGAACTTGGGATTCCTTACGTTTTCAAAAGTAGTTTCGACAAAGCAAATCGTTCTTCTGTTTCTTCTTATAGAGGCCCAGGTCTTACTGAAGGAATTAAACATCTAGAACATATTAAGAAAAAATTTAATGTTCCAGTTCTAACTGATATTCACGAAACATCTCAAGTGGGTCCTCTTAAAGATGTGATCGATATGTATCAAATCCCAGCTTTCCTAAGTAGACAAACTGATTTAATCGCAGAATCTGCTAAAACTGGAAAATGGGTGAATGTCAAAAAAGGACAATTTTTAGCTCCTTCTGACTGTAGACATATCAAAACAAAAATCCAAGAATCAGGTTCCGAAAAGTATATGGTTACCGAAAGAGGGACCACATTCGGTTATGGGAATTTGGTATTCGACGGAAGAACTGTTCCGATATTACATAGTTATGATATTCCAGTAGTATTCGATGCCACTCACTCCGCACAATTGCCTGGAGCCGCCGGAAATATTACCGGAGGACAAAGAGAATATATTCCAAGTATGACAAGAAGTGCAGTAGCACTTGGGATAGAAGGTATATTTATGGAAGTGCACCCTGATCCTGCAAAGGCACTTTCAGATGCGACTACTCAGTATCCTCTATCAGAAATTAAAGCCTTATTAAAGGAATTAGTCGGTTTAGACCGTTACGTAAAACAGGAAATCCTAAACCGCTAATCGATAAGAGCCTTGTATTCCCGCATACTCACTCTACTCAAAATAGACCCGGAAACCGCGAGGAAATACGGTCCGGGCCTAGGAGTAGGACTAGCAATTTTATTCCTAGTTCTTTTCTTCTATTCCGGTGGAAAATCGGATGCTAAATATACTCGCGTAGAAGAAGAAAAAGAGAAAGGTTCGACCGTTTCCTTCAAAAATTTTGCAAAAGATCAATATGATGGAAATGGAACTATATTATGGAAATTGAAAGCAGAAGAAGCTTATCTTTATGCTGACGAAAAAAGATACGTTCTGTATGGGATCAATTTTGATCAATATGAGAATGGAAAGTTCAAGTCCAAACTCACCGGTGAAAAAGGTGAGATCAATCAGATCTCGAAATTGATGAAACTCACAGGGAATATTCTCTTAAAAACGGAAGAACATAGGACTCTTAGAGCAAAATCGTTAGATTATAACGACGAAACAAAAGAACTCAGCTCCAATGAAGAAGTTGTAATAGATGCAAACGGAACGCATATCAGAGGAGTAGGTCTTAGAGCGGACAAGGATCTAAACAAATTCACTATATTAAGACCGAGTGCGATTACACAAGGTGGTTCTAATCCACTGAATTCTTCTTCCCCTAAAGAAAAATGAAACGTATCCTAGTTCTATTTTATTTATTATTTTTATTCACTGCTCCGGCGAGATCTCACTCTAGACCGCCTCTTTTATTTTCTGCGGAAACATTAGATCCAAAAAGTTTCCAAGGAATTGGAGAAGCAGATCCAAAACGTAAGGAAAGTTTTCCTACATTTTGGGGAGCAAATGCACTTACCCAAGAAGATAGAGAAGTCCAGGGTCTTAAAGTCACTATCTTTAGTTTAGAAGGTGGCGCTTGGATCCAGCATAAAAAAGTAAAATTGGGTGCAAACAGGATCGAAGTCTTTGGGAAAGAAGCATATAAGGCTTTCTTAAAGAATGGAGTACATATAGAAGATCAAGAAAACGGAACTGTTATGAGAGCAGGAGTAGGAGAATATGATAAATACTCCGAAATGGTCTATATCAAAGAAAGGCCGAGACTTAGTTTCAGAGACAAAACTGGCAAGATTACGGTCATTTCTGCAAAACAAATAGATAGAGAATTAAATACTAAGATCACCAAACTACATGGTGGAGTGATCGTAAATCATCCGGAAGTTACTATCTTTTGTGCAGAAGCAATTTTTAAAGAATCAGAACATCTCATAACCACAGATCCAAATCCTATCCTAATCTCTAAGAATAGATATTTGAGCGGTAAAAAATTATCCTTCTACACAAATGAAAGTAGGATAATTTTAGAAGAAAATACAGTATTATTCCAATCTTCTGAAGAAACCAAAAAAGATCCGGAAGGAAATGAGAAAAAACAAACTGTTCTCACAATCCTAAAAGGGGATAAGATAGAGAGTCGTCCGAATGAAGAGAATGATCGCACGGTTCTGATAAGTGGTAATGCAACCGTTCTAAGAAAGGACATGAAAATCACTTCGGATAATATTGAATCAGTAGGAAAAGATTCACGTATCATTAAAGCCAGAAAGAATATCAAGGTACATGATAGAGAAAATAATCTTCTTCTTTCGGGTAACGTATTCGATTATTTTAGAAATGAAAACTATCTTCACCTGACTGATGAAGGCACAATGGAATTTTTAGATAAAAATTCTAATCAGGTAACAAGTACAATCACCGCTCAAGAATTCGAACGTTTCTTGGATCAAAAAGAAACTGTGATCCGAGGAAATATCTGGATCAAATCCAAGTCCACAGAGGCACAAGGTGAGTATGCTACATATTTTGAAAACGACGAATCTGTACTTTTAGAAGGAAATCCTAGGATTAATCGAAGTGGTAAGATCCTTCGAGCAGGAAAAATCGTCTTTTATCCAAGAGAAGGAAGATCAATTCTGACAGAAGGAGTCCATTTAGGAAATTAGGCTTACATAATGGGACAAAGGATCCGATGCCAAAACTTAATCAAAATATACAATAAGCGTAAGGTTGTAGACGGAGTCAGTTTCGATGTTCGCAAAGGAGAAGTAGTAGGTCTACTAGGTCCGAACGGTGCCGGAAAAACTACTTCCTTCTATATGTCTGTCGGTTTCGTAAAACCGGATTCAGGTCATGTATTCATAGATGACCAAGATGTAACAGAAGCTCCAATGCATACTAGAGCAAAACTTGGAGTAGGTTATCTTGCACAAGAAGCTTCTATCTTCAGAAAACTTACAGTCGCAGAAAATTTAGAAGCCATCTTAGAAACTCTTAACATTCCCAGATCAGAGATCATTCGCAGAAGAGACGAACTACTGTTAGAATTACAAATTATGCGAGTCGCTAACCAAAAAGGTTTTACTCTTTCCGGCGGGGAAAGAAGAAGATGCGAAATTGCCAGAGCCTTAGTAACAAATCCAGATTTTATCCTTCTTGACGAGCCGTTCGCAGGGGTTGACCCTATAGCTGTTAAAGATATTCAAACTGTTATAAATAGTTTAAAGAAGAAGGGACTAGGCATCTTAATCACCGATCATAATGTTCGAGAAACATTGAAGATCACGGATAGAGCATATATTATGCATAGTGGTAGGATCTTAATCGCGGGATCTCCAAAAGAACTCGTGAACGATAAAGAAGCAAAAAGAATGTATCTGGGAGAGGACTTCAAGCTGTGAATCTGAACCATCAGTTAGTACAGAAACAGACACAGAAGCTTGTCATGACGCAGGATTTGCGTCAATCGATAGAGCTTTTGCCTTTGTCTACTCTGGAACTCGCTGATAGGATCAGTGCCGAACTGGTCGAAAATCCAATGCTGGAAGAAGAGCCAGGCTCAGAAAGAAGCAAAAGCCCTGAACTCTATTCAGTAGATGATCTAAAAAGAAAAGAGAAGAATGATTTTCTTAAAAATTCTGACCAGGGCTGGCAGGATTCTTTCAGTTTAGACAAACCTCAGTATAGAGGTACTGACGCTTCTGATAGAAACCAAAAATACATAGAATCATCTCCTAACGCACAATCCCTTTCAGAACATTTACTTTGGCAGCTCAGGATCTCTTCCTTAAAAGGAAAAGAAATGGAGATCGCGGAAGTTTTGATCTCTATGCTGGACGATAGAGGATTTATTTCTCAAACTGAAAGCGAACTTGCAGCTGAAATAGGGGTTTCTGCTAAAACTATTAAAAAAGTTTTAGAACAGATCCATCAATTGGATCCTCTTGGAATTGGTGCCGGAAGCATTCAAGAAACATTATATGTCCAAGCTAAGATCCTAAGACCCGAAGATAAAAATCTTCATGACCTTATCCAAAACTATCTAAAAGATCTTGAAAAACTGGATTATAAGGGAGTTTCCAAAAAGATGGGTCTCCCTGTAGAAGCAATCGAAGCAATGGCTGCTGAGATCAAAAAACTCGAACCATTCCCCGCGACATTATACACTCCGCAAAAACCTGATTATATAGTCCCTGATGTAATTATTCGAGAAATAGAAGGTGAATTCAGTATATTATTGAATGATGAATGGCTTCCTAAATTAAAAATTAATAAAGAATACAAGGGAATGCTCAAAAAAGGAGCCGGTGCCAAGGATTCTGATAAGGAATATATTTCTGCAAAGTTAAATTCAGCAGAATGGCTGATCCGCTCTGTAAACCAAAGAAGACAAACCTTATATAGAGTAGTCTCAGCAATCATAGAACTTCAAACTGAATTTTTCCGCAAAGGTGTAAGATTTTTAAAACCTCTTACTTTAAAAGATATCGCGGAACGATTAGATCTTCACGAATCCACAGTTTCTCGAATCACATCCAATAAGTATGTTCAAACTTCTTGGGGGATTTTAGAATTAAAATGGTTCTTCTCCTCTGGATTAAAATCCAAAAGTTCAGAAGGTGGAATGGAATCTTCTAAAACCATTCACGATATTATCCGCAACCTAGTAAAAGAAGAAGATCCCGAAAACCCTCTTTCCGATCAGGATATAGTGGAAAAAATAGAAAGTAAAGGGATAGAGATCGCCAGAAGAACTGTGGCAAAGTATCGCAAAATACTAAAAATTCTGCCGTCTAACCAAAGAAAAAAAGTAAAATCTCTGGAAGCAAGGTAACTCATGTCCGTTCCAGGAATCAATGTATCTAATATTCTAAAAGACCATCCCGAATTAGGTTTAAAACTAATCGCAGGCGAAAATGGACTTCAAAATCGGATCCATAGTTCTGAGATCAATAGACCCGGTCTTTCACTCACAGGCTTTTACGAAAGTTTTGCCCATGATCGTATCCAAATTTTTGGAAAAGGAGAATGGGCATACATCACTTCTAAAGAGGGTGAGGATATGGAAAAACTCGCTGCAGATTTTTTCCATTTTCATTTGAATTGTATTATATTCACTCATGGGAATGTTCCTCCTCCTATCTTTGTAGAATATTGCGATCGTTTGAATATCCCACTTTTAGGTTCGGATGTTTCTACTCATAAATTTATTACACTCATTTCTCAGATTTTAGACAGAAGTCTCGCCCCTAGAACAATGAGGCACGGGGTACTAATCGAAGTATTCGGGATTGGTATACTTCTCTCGGGTAAAAGTGGTGTAGGTAAAAGTGAAACTGCACTCGAACTGATAGAAAGAGGACACCGCTTAGTCGCAGACGATATGGTGGAGATCAGAAGACTTTCAGAAAGTTATCTAATAGGAACTTGTTCTGACCTTCTTCGCCACCATATGGAAATCAGAGGATTAGGAATTCTAAATATAAAGGATATATTTGGAATTGGATCCGTAAGAGATCATAAACTTATAGAATTAATTATCCATTTAGAAGAATGGACAGAAGAAAAAGAATTCGATCGTACTGGACTCGAAAACAGAACGGAAGAAGTTTTAGGAGTAAATATTTCTTTGATCAAACTTCCAGTTCGACCAGGAAGAAATATTCCAATCATCGTAGAAACCGCTGCAATGAACCAAAGATTAAAAAAACTGGGAAAGAATGCAGCGGCGGAATTCAGCCAAAAATTAAATATCTATCTACAGCAAGGAAAAGTTGAAAGAAATCCACCTCAAAATTAACGAAAACGGCGCAGGGATGCATGCTCGTCCCGCCTCAGTCTTTGTGAATTGCGCGGCAAAATACTCCTGCGAAGTTCTAGTCTCCAAAGACGGAGTAGAAGTGAACGGCAAAAGTATCATGGGACTCATGATGTTAGCCTTAGCACCAGGTCAGGAATTTTCCATCAAAACAGAAGGCGCTCAGGAAGAAGAAGCAGCGGATGCTCTAGCTAAATTAGTGGAAGGCGATTTTGCAATATGAAATGGTTTCCATTCCGAATAGAAGAGGAGAATCGATATTATATTCGAGATCTTCTGATTTTATCCGGAGTGATCTCTTTAGCAGTACTCGCTGCTGAGTTAATCCATTTTAGAAATTCAGAAAATATAGATATAGTAGATCGGATGCTGATCTATGTATATTATACTGTTCCCTTAGTCGTATTATTCCTAGTCATTTCCTATTTTTATAGGAACCGTAGAAATTTAGAAACAGGCCGACTTAAAAGTTCCATTCGTTATAGACTTTCTCTTTCCTTTTTGTTCATTGCAATGCTTCCTTCCTTTCCCGTATTTTTACTCACTTCTAATGTAATAGGAAAAGTATTCGAAGGATTTTACGGCTTGGATATTGCCCAAGCACTAGAAGCGGGAGATCATTTTGTTCGAAAGGAATTGGACCTTGAAAAGAATAATCTATTAGAAAAAGCTAAATTATTCAGGAATTTAGTCCAAAGACAAAATCCGAACCCGAATCTACTCACAAACCGAGCAAATGAATTAGATCTGATTTCCAATCCCAATTATTACGTGGGATGGTACGAAAATAATATTCCTATTCTTGAAAATAGATCTTTAAAATTGACAATTTCACCTGAAGAATTTGCAAGTTTTGGATCAGAAGAAGATATTTCCGAAAAGCTGGCCTTAAGTCAAACTTTAGGATTTTATCTACTCAAGATAGATTCCTCTAATCCCGCAAAATTTTTGATATTAGGAAAACGTGTTTTTCAAGGAGAAGAATCCAGAGCATACTCTTTTATCAATACTCGAAAGAACTATATCACTGCAGATTTAGCAAAAGAAAAACTTCCTTATGAAGTTAGACTTACTATTACATTACTGACTGTATTTGCATTTCTACTTTCTATCTTCTTCTCACTTGTATTCGCTCGAAAAATTTCAAGACCGATCATAGATCTTGCAAACGCCACACAAAAAGTCTCCTTAGGAGATACTGATATCAATCTTCCACTTACGGAAGGAGGAGAGATAGGTGCATTGGTAGAATCTTTTAACCAAATGGTAAAAGATCTAAAATCCAAAAACGAAGAGCTGATGCATACCCAAAGGATTGCGGCCTGGAAAGAAGTAGCACAGAGAATGGCCCATGAGATCAAAAATCCTCTCACTCCAATCCAACTTTCTGCTGAAAGAATAAGAAGAAAATTAAACTCAAGTGTCCCTGAAGAATTCCAAGAGATCGTAACCAAAGGAAGCGAAACTATAGTCGGTCAGGTAAAAATTTTGGAACATCTGGTAAATGAATTCTCAGAATTTGCGAGAATGCCAGCACCTAGATTGATCAACCAACATCTGGAACCTGTCGTTCTAGAAAGTGCAAAACTTTTCGAACATACACCTGGGATCCAAATAGAACTCAACTTCGCCAAAAATTTGCCTGAAATCTTTTTGGACAAAAAACTGTTTTTAGGGATCATGAACAATCTTTTCAAAAATGCAGTGGAAGCGATAGAAAAGAGAAGACAAAGAGGCGACTCAGGATCTCTCCAAGGAAAAGTCCGTATTTCCACTATGCTTGAAAAAAGGATCATGAGACGTTCAGTGGTTTTACTTGTGGAAGATAATGGGATAGGAGTTTCTCAAGAATACAGATCCAAGGTTTTTGAACCTTATTATTCCACCAAGGACGAACATGTCTCAGGGATAGGACTTGCAATCGTCCAAAAAACGGTGATCGATCATAACGGTCATATTTCTATGGACTCTTCCGAATTAGGCGGATGTAAATTTAGGATAGAACTTCCGGTAGCTTAGATGAGAATATTCATAGTAGACGACGAACCGGAAATCCGTAAATCCCTCCAAGATATTTTGGAAGATGAGAATTATGAAGCGGAACAATTTTCATCCGGCAAAAACTTCTTAAAACATCTTAAGATAGAAAGACCAAGTTTAGTTTTATTAGATGTTTGGCTTGGAAAAGAAGACGGTCTTAGTATTTTAGATGAGATCAAAAAAATTTACCCAACTGTTCCGGTTGTTATGATCTCTGGACATGGCACAATAGAACTCGCCGTTCAAGCCACCAAAAAAGGTGCTCTAAACTTTTTAGAAAAACCTTTATCCATCGCAAAAGTTTTAGAAGCGGTAGAAGAAGCATTAGTATATTCAGAAAAATGGGAATCTTCTGAAATCAAACTAGAATCAGATGAAATTTTAGGAAATTCTCCTGCCATCCAAAAAGTAAAATTCTCTATAGCTCAGGCTGCAGCGACAAATGCCAGAGTGTTTATCTATGGAGAAAATGGGACAGGAAAGGAATTAGTTGCTAAAACTATATTCAAAAATTCTAAAAGAAAAGACCAACCATTCGTGGAAGTCAACTGCGCCGCTCTTCCGGAAGAATTGATAGAATCTGAACTTTTCGGTTATGCAAAAGGAGCATTCACTGGTGCCACAGACACAAGGATCGGAAAATTCGAGGCCGCCAACGGAGGCACCTTATTTTTAGATGAGATCTGTGATATGTCCTTATCTACCCAAGCAAAAGTGCTTCGCATCCTACAAGAGCAAAGATTTGAAAAGTTAGGAAGCACAGAACAAGTTTCTGTGGATGTTAGAATTATTGCCGCCACAAATATCCCAGTAGAAGAAGCGATCAAAGAAGGAAAATTCAGAGAAGATCTATATTATAGATTAAATGTAATCCCAATCGTAATTCCTCCATTAAGAGATCGTAAATCTGATATTCCATTACTTGTAGATCATTACGTCAGACAAACAATCTCTGAGAATAACCTTACCCCTAAGATCATTGAAAAAGAAGCGGTTTCCATTTTAGAAAACCATTTCTGGCCAGGGAATATCAGAGAACTAAAAAATGTGATCGAAAGACTTTGTATCATGACTGTAAGCGATATTATCCGAGCCCAAGATGTTAAGGACTCCATGACAGGTTTCGTAAAAGCAAACGATCTTGTGAAAAAAGGGGACTTCAAAAAAGCAAAAGAAGAATTTGAGAAACAATATATTCTAAAAACATTACAGACAAACGAAGGAAATGTTTCCAAAACTTCCAAGGCACTTGGAATAGAAAGATCTCACTTATACAGAAAAATGAAATCTTTAGGAATACAGGCGGAGGATATCCATGACTAAGCCTGGAATTTTTCAGGAACTAAAGGGAATTCTACAGGACTTTAAATTTTTAGTCCAAAAAGGAGAATTCCCAATCATACGCAGACAGGGAGAAAAAGATCCCGGCGATCTTGACCTGGAATGGAAAGATTCTTGGGATTGGTCCTCAATTGGATCCAAAAAGGAAACATCTGTCCCTGGGATACAAATGAGGATTCCTCCTAAAAAAGAGGACAGAAACTTCTCCTGTAAATTATGCTCCGATAGACTTAGCGCAGTCCGCCATTTTATCATCAGAGGTAGAAAGAAAATATTAGTACTCCATTATACTGGTGAAACAATCTCTGGAAAAGAATCTTATGTAAAAACTTCTCCTTTAAAAATTTTTAGGACAAGCGAAGCAGAAGATATATTCGACAGAATGATCCAAAAAGTATTTGGATTTACTATGAAGGAGTTCTATTTCCAAGAATTCCCAGGATGTTTATTTTCCCAAGACAGATCTAATGAAGAAGATTGGAAAAGAAGAACTCAAAATTGCAAAGTCCAAGTGCAAGAAACCATCCAAGAAGAAGGGATCCAAGGAATTATACTCTTAGGCGCTGCTGCAACTTTATATTTTGGAAAAGAAGAAGCACTCAAACAAATGGGAAAAACTTTAGAATTCCAGCTCGGGGTCCCTATGGTAGTGCTTCGTTCTCCTGAAGCGATTTTGGCGGCAGAACAAAAAAGAAAGTCCAGCAAAGCCGATTCTACAGAATTCCAAGAAGCCAAGAAGAAGGAAATAGAAGTCAAAGAAAGTATCCTCTCCCAACTCGGGATCTTTCATCAGGAGATTAAAGAAAAAATTTGATCCAATACGCAGAACTAGCCTTCGATCTTCCTATCTTAGAAGACACATTTACTTACGAGGTTCCTCCAGGCGCCCAAGTCGGAATGAGGGTAGAGGCCAAACTTAGAGGAAGAAAAGAAGAAGGGATCATATTATCTTTACATCATAATGAACCGAGCTACGAAGTTCTACAAGTAGATCGGGTCATAGACAAAACTCCAATCATCAACGATGAACAGATTGGGCTCGCATATTGGGTAAAAGAACAATATCTCGCATCACTTGGGGAATGTATCCACAAGATGATCCCTTCCGGAAGAAGACATTCTAAAGTAAAACTTACAGAAGGACTCACTGCCTCCGAACCTTTTAAATTAAATGAAGAGCAAGAAAAAGCTTACCAAAACATCAAATCAGATTTTGGAAAAGATTCTATACACCTTTTATTTGGAATTACCGGAAGTGGAAAAACAGAAGTATATCTACATTTGATCCGGGATATTTTGCAAAACTCAAACAAAGGAGTTTTACTCTTAGTTCCAGAAATTGGTCTGACCTATCATATTATACGTAAATTAGAAGCGGTCTTTCCTGGACAAATTGCATTATTACATTCTGCTTTGAAGGTATCAGAAAGATTCAAAGCATATACGGACCTTCTACAAGGCAAAAAAAGGATCGCAGTAGGAACAAGATCCGCTGTGTTTGCACCCATCTCAAATTTGGGACTGGTCATCATAGACGAAGAGCATGATGGATCTTTTAAAGAACATTCTACTCCAAGATATCATGCAAGACAGGTTGCTTTACAAAGATGCAGACAGAATAAAGCAGTCTTAGTTTTAGGATCAGCAACTCCTTCTTTAGAAGTATATCATCTTGCTAAAACAGGAAAAATTGGCCTGCAAATCTTAACCAAAAGACCTGGAACTGCTAAACCACCAAAAGTTCGGATAGAAGAAAATAAAAAAGATGCAAGGTTACTCGGTTCTGAACTTACATTTGCAATTAAGCAGAGATTGGATAAAAAAGAACAGGTCATTCTACTATTAAACAGAAGGGGATACAGCCCCTTAATTTATTCCGAAAAAGAAAAAACGTACATTCCATGTCCGAATTGTACATCTCATCTATGTTATCATAAAAAAGGTACCGTTATCTGTCACCTCTGTGGCTTTTCGGATTCTCTCCAAAGATTGGAAACTAAATTGGGGGAAAAGCTGATCATGATGGGAACGGGTACCCAAAAATTAGAGGAATTTCTGTTAGAAACTTTTCCGGGTGCAAAAGTAGAACGCCTCGATCAAGATTCTATCCAAGACAAAAGTGTTCTTACGGACGTGATAGGAAGACTGGTTGATGGTGAGATAGATATTCTCACCGGAACACAAATGATTTCTAAAGGTTTAGATGCTGCTCGAGTCACTCTAGTTGGAGTTTTAAACGCAGGGATAGGCTTAGGGCTTCCCGATTTTAGGGCTGGAGAAAGAGTATTTTCTCTTTTAACTCAAGTAGCGGGAAGAGCGGGTAGATCCGATCTTGCTGGAGAAGTTTTGATCGAAACAAATACTGTAGATCATCCTATTATTCGAATGGCATTAGACCAAGACTATATTCGATTTTATGATTCAGAGATCAAAACAAGAGAGGAACTTTTTTATCCGCCATTCTCCAGATTGGTTCGTATCTTATCCAGATCCAAGGATGAAAGTCTTTCTCTCAAAACAATTGAAGAAGTGCACCAAGTCCTAAAAAAACATTTGCCTGAACCGAATACTGTTGTGTTAGGCCCAGCTCCTTGTCCTTTCTATAAAATAGATGCAAACTTCAGAAATCATATACTCATCAAAACGACTGTGCAAAACAAGTGGAGAGAGATCTTAAAAAAGGAGATCAGGCCACTTAAAATTTCTAAAAACGTTTACCTGGAATTGGATTTTGATCCATTGGATCTTGTCTGATGAAAATTGCATTTTTTGGAACCCCAGAACCTTCTGCTAAACTTTTGCAGGCATTACTAAAAGAGCCTGATATCCAAGTACAATTCGTAGTCACAAATCCGGATCGTCCTAAAGGAAGAAGTAAAACTCCAGTCCCAAGCCCAGTTAAAGAAGTGGCACTTGCAGCAAATCTTCCTGTATTCCAATACGAATCCATCAAGAAGGAAAAACAAGAAGCTCTCCAAAACTTATCCAAGTTTGATGCGGAACTCTATGTTGTATTTGCTTACGGTTCTATT
This sequence comes from Leptospira saintgironsiae, assembly GCF_002811765.1. NCBI lineage: Bacteria > Pseudomonadati > Spirochaetota > Leptospiria > Leptospirales > Leptospiraceae > Leptospira > Leptospira saintgironsiae. The sequence continues at coordinate 534,113 of NZ_NPDR01000003.1, forward strand.
CTTCCTAAGGAAATTTTTTCTTATCCTAAATTCGGTTCTATCAATCTACATGGTTCCATTCTTCCGGATTTAAGAGGTGCTTCTCCAGTCCAAACTTCTCTTTGGAAAGGTTATACTAAATCTGGGATCAGCATCCAGCATCTGGGAGAAAAAATGGATGAAGGCGATATTATCCGCATCCATGAAGTAGATGTAGATCTGGAAGATGATACCGGATCTCTTATGGAAAAGATCACCCAAGCAGGGATCCAAAGTTTGATCCCTCTTTTGAAAGGCCCAAGGACTTCTCCTTTTGAAGCAATTCCCCAAGATAACTCCAAGGCAACTTATTGTACTAAAATCCAGGCAGAAGATAGAGTCCTGGATCTAAAACTTTCTGCTATTGAATTGCATAATCGAATTCGTGCTTTAAGTCCGGATCTGGGCGGATATTGCCGTTTTAGAGATAAACGAATGGTTTTATGGAAAACAAGGCCGGTAGATTTTTCTGAAACTTCGATTCATCCTGGTAAATTGAAACGAATGGACAAAAAGGCCCTTATTTTCCAGTGTGGAGATGGCCGTTTCTTAGAGATCCTTTCCGTTCAACCGGAAAATAAAAACAGAATGACTGTTGCGGATTTCATGAATGGTTTCCGTATTTCGGACGAGGATCGTTTCGAGTGACCAAGGAAGAACTCCGCTCTAAATATCTCCCTATCGGGGGTTACTTTTTTTTCATCGCATTCGGCTTAGTAGTCTTCTTCATAGCCGCCTTCTTAGTTGTATTCGTTCGTACCAAAAGCTCCACAATGGTAGTGATGCCTGATGTGGTAGGTAAACCGTACAACGAAGTGCATAACGAATTAATGCGTCTCCAGTTGAAAGTCAGATTGGAGTCCAAACGTTATCCGGACAAAACAGATGGAATTATAATCTACCAATCCATTCGTCCTGGAAGAGAAGTGGAAGCAGGCTCCAAAGTTTCTCTTACAGTCAATATTGGTTTAGATCGAATTGATATGCCTAACTTAAAAGGGCAAAGTTTAGTCTCCGCTAAAAACTCCATGGAAAAAGTTCTTTCTGGAGAAACTTACGTTTCTTTAACATTGGGTGGGATCACCTATGTAGAAGTGAAAGAAGGAGAACAACCTGACACTATAGTGGACCAAATCCCGGAAGCTGGTAAAAATATTACCGCAGGTGAAAAAGTATTCTTACTGGTTACTAAACCTTCTACCAAGAAAAAGGAAGGTGAGCCTCAAGCAGGATTAGAATTTAAACCTGGTGATTCTTTCGCATTCGCTCAAAGAGCTTTAGTAAGGGCAAAAATTTCCTCCAAGGCAGAAGTGGTGGTCACCAAATTTCGCCCTGATAATGGAAAAATTGAATCTGTCCAAAAAGTTGGGAATGAATACAAGTTTAAGGTATTTTATTTCGAGCCGGAAGATAGGGTAGAAAGTGGATACGAAAGTTTCGTATATGAAGCTCCTGAAAACGGAACCTATTCTTTAATCGTAAAAGATCAAAACGACGAAACCAAACAAATTGAAATCAGCGCTCCCACAACCTACCAAGAGGGAGAAAAAATCCAGACTGTCTTTTACAGAACAGGAGACGTGACACTGGTTCTTTTGGACGATAAAGGTTCGAAAGTAAAATCCAAAGACTACGAGAACGAATTTTGAAAATCTCTGCTTCTATCCTAGCCACCCAACTTACAGCACTTGCAAATACAGTTCCTAATTTTAAAAAAGAAGGAATCGACTTAGTCCATATGGACGTGATGGACGGAAATTTTGTGCCTCAGATCAGCTTCGGAGAAGCGGTCAATAAAGAGATCAAAGCAATGACTCAGATCCCACTGGACGTTCACCTAATGGTGGAGAAGCCAGAAAATCATGTCCCGAAATACTATGAGCTGAATCCTTACTGCATTACTTTCCATGCGGAAACTACTCGTTTCCCAATTCGTTTAGCTCAGGAAATAAAGAAGAATGGACCGAAAGTGGGAGTTTCTTTAAACCCCGGGACTCCAGTTTCTGCATTGGAAACACTTCTACCTTATATTGATCTAGTACTCATAATGACTGTTGAGCCTGGATTCTACGGACAGAAATTCGTGGATGGGGGAATGGACAAGATCAGAAAGGTCAAGTCACTCATCTCTAATTATCCGATCGAGCTGGAAGTAGATGGGGGAGTCAATGATACGAATATCAAAGAACTCTCTCAAGCTGGTGTGGATATCTGCGTGGTGGGTGCCGGTTTATTCAAATCGGGAGACCCGAGCGAGAATGGTATCCGCTTAAAAGGCCTAGCAAAGTAAGTCTTTTATTAAATATTGACAGCCGGGCTTTCCGGGAAATTATGGCGTATTAGGCAAACCCATGCGGTGAGCCATCCTTATTTATTCGAAGGAATTTTACTTTGGTTAAGATCAGACTACAAAGAACCGGAGCCAAAAACAACCCTCACTACCGGGTCGTGGCTGCAGATGCCCGTTCCCCTAGAGACGGTAAATTTATCGATATTCTTGGACACTATCACCCGGCAGAGGTGAAAAGCCAAACAGTCCTGGATAAAGAGAAAATTATAGGCTGGCTCAGCAAAGGTGCTCAACCTACCGGAACCGTTCTGAACCTCATTAAACACGAGGGGATCTGGGCGGAATATAAACAATCTCTGAAGAAGTAATGGAAGAGCTGATCCGCTATATCGTTACTTCTCTAGTAGATCATCCTGAGGAGATTTCCGTAAAGGAAATCGAGGGCGACGAACAAACCGTCCTAGAACTCCGGGTTTCCCCGAAGGATGTGGGGAAAGTGATCGGCAAGAATGGTAGGATCGCAAAGTCTTTAAGAGCGATCTTAACCGCAGCCTGCATCAAAGCCGGAAAAAATTTCTCCTTAGAAATTATTGACTGAGACTCGAATCCTAACCGGACATTTAGGAAAACCCTTCGGACTGAAGGGTTTTGTCCGACTGGTTGCAGAGGACAGTTCCGTCCCGGAACTCAAATTTCCCCTCCAAGCTATATTAGAATTTCCATCTAGGGAACCTGTTCCCATCAAGATCCTCAAATCTTCTATACAATCAGGAAAGATACTTTTACAATTAGAAGGTATCAATTCTCCAGAAGAAGCTTCCTCCTTAACAGGCGGAAAACTGTATATCGATCGATCTCATTTTCCCAAATCCAAAAACGAAGAATATTATCTATTCGAGTTAAAAGGCCTAAAAGCTATCTCTGAAGATGGAAAAGAACTTGGTTGGGAATTGGTCGACATCCTAGAAAATCCGGCACATTCTATTCTAGTCTTTCAAACAGAAGATTCCGAGGTTTTAGTTCCATACGTGGAAAAGCATGTAGGAAAAGTGATCTTAGAAGAAGGTAAGATCGTTGTCATAAGTCCTGAGGATTGGAATGAAATTTAATTTTATTACCTTATTCCCCACAAAAGTCCAGGCTTACTTTTCAGAAGGACTACAGGAGAAGGCGATCCAAAAGGGAGTATTCTCCGTTAATATTGTACATCTTAGAGACTTCTCCAATAATAAACATCTAAAGGTAGACGACACTCCTTACGGCGGTGGTCCAGGAATGCTTTTAAAAGTAGAACCTATAGACCTTGCATTAAAGTCATTAGGAGAAGATAGAGGACTCGTAATTCTTACTACACCTTCTGGAATTCCATTCGATCAGAACGTTGCAGAGAAACTTTCTAAGCTCGAAAAACCAATCACTCTTATATCAGGATATTATGAAGGAGTGGATCACAGGGTAACAGAGCATCTTGTTGACATAGAACTGTCCCTTGGAAATTATGTAATTTCAGCCGGAGATTTGGCTAGCCTCTGTATTACAGATGCTGTGTCTAGGCTTTTGCCCGGCTTTTTAGGCGACCGAGAGAGCCTGGAAGAAGAATCTCATAACGAAAGGGATATTTTAGAATATCCACAATATACGAAACCTTCCGATTACAATGGCTGGAAGGTTCCTGAAATTCTCTTGGGCGGAAACCACGCGGCGATCGAATCTTGGCGCAATGCCAATCGAAAGAAAGTCGACCCTGATATTACGAGGAATTTATGAAAGAACTTTTAAAAGGCGGACTTCCTACAGAAGCAAATCGTACCCTGAACTTTAATGTTGGGGACACTGTAAAGGTCCATTATAAAATCCAAGAATCCGGCAAGGAAAGGGTCCAGGTTTACGAGGGAGTTGTAATCTCCATCTCCAATGGCGGAAACGGAAAATCTTTCACTGTTCGTAGGATCTCTTACGATGTAGGTGTTGAGAGAGTATTCCCACTTTATTCTCCTCGTATCGCTAAAATTGAACTAGTTCGTAAAGGTAAGGTTCGTCGTTCTAAACTATTCTTCTTAAGAGAACGTTCCGGAAAATCTGCTCGTATTCGCGAGTTGAAAGGCGGAAAAATCTTAGTGGCAGAAGATAGAAAACGCCAAACTGCAGAAGAAGCAAAAGCTGCTGCTGCAACTGCGGAAACTACTCCAGCAGAATAAGAATCTTTAATAGTGTTGCGGCGGAATTCTCTGCCGCAGCTTCTCTCTTTCTCCTTTTTACCCCCTTCCTTAAAACTAAAACCCATGCTTCTCGCAAATTTTGAACCGGAAGAATTGAAATTTTTTTCTGATCATCTTCCTTGCGGGATAGACGAAGCCGGAAGAGGACCGTATGCAGGTCCACTATCCGTAGGAATGGTTTCTTTTTCTCCAGAGGTTTTAGAAAAAATCTATGCTGGTCAGATCTTAAAAGGACTGAACGATTCCAAAAAACTCTCTGAATCCAAACGTGAATCTTTGTTTCAAGAAATACAGGAAACCGCCCACAGAGTCGCCCACGCATTCTTATCTCATACCTATATAGATCGTTACGGGATCAACAGGGCAGTATTAGAAGGTATACTGAAATGTTATAGAAAGGCCTCTCAAGCTCCGATAGAAAGTAACGGAAGAAAACTTCTGCTCTTAATCGACGGAAACTATAATTTTTCCAAATACAAGGAATCGGAAGAGGTAAAACGCCAGTCTTACTATTATAAAAAAGGAGATTCTAGGATCGCAAGTATCGCGGCCGCATCCATTATCGCAAAAGTAAAACGAGATCGTTTTATGAAAGCGATTGCTCCCAAGTTTCCAGGCTATGGATTCGAAGGACATAAAGGATACGGAAGTGCGGGACATGAAGAAGCAATCCGGAATCTGGGACTAGCAAGAATCCACAGAAGGTCTTTCACTAAAAAATTCCATGCTTCCGATTCCTCCACCCAATCCGATTGATAAAAACCAAAATCCTCAGGTCCGAAAGACGGATAGAGTCCCAGAATCTCATCAAATCTCATTTTTAGTCGGCTCTTCTACCAAACTCCAAAATCCAGAATTATTCGAAGGCGAATCCAAAGAGGCTCCATTTTTCAGGGTTTGGGTCAAAGAAGGTACCAAGGACGGAAAGGCAATACTTCTCTGGAAAGGAGAAACATTAGAAGCCGAAACTAAAACAAGTCTTCTCACAGGAGAACAATTACTTTTATCCCGGACTTTAAGTGGTAATAGTTCAGAATGGAAAATACAGGAAAGGAAACTAACGTTAGAAGAGGACGATTCTAAAATATTTTCTCCCTTGGAAAAAGGACTCACTGGAGTTTTGGAGAAGGTACTACATAAAGAAGAAGGTCCTATTACCGAAGATAGTATCTTGGCCTTCCTCAAAAGCTATTTTCCTCATTTTGAATGGAAATCGGAGACTCCCTATTTCGAGTGGGAATGGGAAGACGGAAATGCGGAAGCATATTTGGGTGGAACCGATCCGGGTCGTATATTTGTGCTCTTTATGGAGACCAAAGAAGACGGCCCAAGTTTGTACAGGTTCCACTGGAAAAAAGAAGATGCATCGGACCTGATTCTAACTGCTATTTATACTAGTTCTAAATTGTACTTGCATATAGGTCGGAATCGTAAAAAATTCATGCAGTTCTTGGAAGAATCGGGAGTTAGATTCCAGGAACTCAGGATACAATATAAGCCCTCTTTACAGAGAAGGGAATGGACTGCGTGAAATTCGGAATCGCCCTAAAATTTACACCGAACGAAAATAAAGGCCCCAAAATCCTAGCCAAGGGAGAAGGCCTATTAGGTGAAAAGATCAAGGGTGTGGCTAAGAGACACGGAGTTCCTATAGTGGAGGATGCTCCTTTGGCCGAGGCACTTTCTCCGATACAGGTGGGACAAGAAATCCCCGAAAATTTATACAGAGCGGTTGCGGGTGTTTTTGCTTTCGTACTCAGCCAAAAAGCGGAAGCAAATTAAGGGAATTTGAAAAATGAAAAAATTGAACGTGTCCGAATTGAAGCCGGGTATGAGATTTACAAAGCCCGTCTATCTGGACAAAGAAAATCTGTTCATCACTTCCAATACTCCGATTACTGATTCGGACTTGGAACGTTTGAAAAGATTTGGTATCACTGAGGTATTAACTCATGGTGATATCCTAGTCATCGATGTGGATCCTGAAAGATTGGAAACCCAATTAGAGGATTTTATCATTAGCACCATCGTAGACGAGGACCTTCTTCCTTTGAAGGGGATCTATGATAACCTGAACCGTATTAAGGTACAATTTTCCAATTTATATAAAAACACTTTCGCATTAGTACAAGACGTTTATAGAAAAGTTGCAGACGATAAGGTATTCGATTTTGGTCCAGTGAGAGAACAGGGAGAGGCATTAGCTGACTTTGTAAGGACCCATAATAATCTTTCTTATCTGATCCTTGGAATGAATAACCCAGGGTATTATCTATATAATCAGATTACCACTTCCACATTCTACGCTTTGATTATAGGAAAACTTTTGGACTTTTCCCGTCCTAAAATGGTAGATCTTGCAATTTCCTGTTTAGTAGCGGATGTGGGAATGACCAAAGTTCCTGCAACCATTTCCGAAAAGACGGACCAACTCACCGACGAAGAGTACAAATCCATTTTAAAACATACTATCATAGGTTATCAGGTATTGACCCAAAGGATCAAAATTAAGAATAGCTTGGCGGTTGTGGCTTTACAACACCATGAACGTTTTGATGGAAAGGGTTATCCTCAGAAGATCGCAGCCACTGCAATCGAAGAGAATGCTAGAATTTATGCAATCGCTGATAATTTCTCTGCATTAATTACAAATAGGCCTCATAGACAAAGAGTTCTCCCTCACGAAGCAATCAAGTCCATGATCAGTATGGATGTGGGTAAGTTTGACCTAAAAATCGTGCGCACATTCCTAAACCAAGTCTCCTTGTATCCAGTAGGTTCTTGTGTGGAACTTTCAGACAAAAGAGTAGGGATCGTTCTTGCTGCAAATGCAGACAAACCTTTAAGACCTTCTATCCGTATTATAAAAGACGAATATGGGACTTTTGTGAGAAACTTGGTATTAGTGGATCTGGTGAAAGAAAATCACTTGTTCATTGTCAAAGCCCTCGATCTGCAAGAAGCCACTGCAAATTCTTAAAATTTTTTAGGATCTATACTTTTAGATCCTAAATATTCTCTCCATTCTTCTTTTCAAAAACAGGTCTTTATATGGGATCTGCATCTAAACGAAAAGTGCTAAAAGGAAAAGAAGGAGAAAATATTGCTGCGGAACTTCTTCATGAACAAGGCCATAGGATTTTAGAAAGAAACTTCCGGATCCGAAAGGGAGAAATCGACATAATCAGTGAGAAAGAAAACGTCCTTTATTTTACAGAAGTGAAGTACTGGGCCAGAACTTCTCCGCTTCACCCCTTGGAAATATTCACTCAAGTCAAGATCCGAAGAATGAAAACGGCAGCTCAGTATTATTTGAGCAGGAACGTTTCCTTTAGAGATCATTTTGTCTCCTTCTCCCTGGCCTTAATTACTGAAAAAAGGGAACTGAAATATTATCTTAATCTATTCTAAAACAATCGTTAAGCGATTTGAAAAACGAGTCGATTTTCGAATTGTCTGCGGGTTCTCAAGGATGAGGACCTTAAATCGTTACAAGGAAGTAACTATGAAAAGCATCCAAATTCTCGGCAACTTGGCCGGGTCCGATCCATTCGGGCCAGACCCAGTGATTCTGAGAAAACGAGGAGTTCCAATCAAGAAGCGGAAATTCGAGGACTATAAGAAGAAGATCGAGGACGAAAACTACATTGATTTCGCAATCGATAAGATCGCTATGGAACTCTCGCATTTCCTGTCAAAGTAACCACAAAAATAAAACCGTCGAAAGAACAAATTAGGTTACGGCCCTGTTTTCCGGAGACCATCCGGAATTCAGGAAAACAAGGGCCTCCTCCAAATTCCTCAAAAGAACATCCTCAGAACCTTCTAAATCTGCAATCGTCCTCGCCACTTTTCTAAAATGAGCCGCCTTACGAATGCTGAACTTTTGTTTGTGAACCGCTTTCCAAAAGTTGGATTCACATTCCTTGGAAAGAGGGATCATTCTTTCTACTTCTTCTCCTCTTAATCTTCCATTATAGAGTTTTCCTGTTTCTCTGAATAATCTTCTGCGCTGCATGTCTGCTGCAGACTGGATAGAATCTCGGATCGATTTTAAATTTATGGAAATTTTATCTCCATCAGTACTTCCAGAAAACCCTAGATGATAGAATATTTCGATCCGATCTAAAAACGGTCCGTTAAATGTAGATTGGTAGTTTCTGATACTTGCAACACTACATGTGCATTCTTTTATTAAGCTTTGGTAATATCCACAGGGACAAGGATTGGTAGCGCCAATAAACAAAAAAGAAGCGGGGTAGGTGATAGAACCTCTGATCCTGGAAAGTGTAATCTTTCCTTCTTCCATTGGTTCTCTTAACGCTTGTAAATTTCTAGAATGGAATTCAGATAGTTCGTCTAAGAATAGTATTCCGTTACTGGACAGGGAAACTTCTCCCATTCTTAAACTACTCGAACCCCCAACGAGTGAGATATCTGATGTTGTATGGTGAGGGCTTCTAAACGGCCTTTCTACTTCAGTGTCTGAAAGTATCTCCTGTAAAGAATGTATTCCTAATAATTCTATTCCTTCCTTCTCTTGGATCCTAGGAAGAAATCCGTAAGCCAATTTTGAAAGCATTGTTTTTCCAGCACCCGGTGGACCAGACAGCAAACAATGATGAAATCCTGCACTTGCAATCTGAATCGCTCTTATCGCAGGCAATTGACTTTTATGAAATTCAGATTTCCAAGGAAGAATATCTGATCTGATTTTTATCTCACCTTTTGATTCAGGTTTAATTTCTCCTTTAGCCAGAGAGACCAAATCTTTTAGATGAGAGATTGCATAGATCGGAAATTTTCCGAGTATGGAAGCTTCTTTCCTATTTTCAAAAGGAACAACCGCGGCAGTAAAACCTAGGTTCGCAAGGCCGGAAAGTATAGGAAGAATTCCCTTTAATGGTCTTACAGAACCATCCAGTCCCAATTCTCCTAAGAAGAGAAACTGTTCTAGTTTTTGAGAAGAAGGTAATTGCTCCGTTAAATACAAAATCCCTGCCGCGATTGGAAGATCTAAGTATGTCCCTTCTTTTTTTCTGCCAGCAGGAGCAAGATGGACCAAAATATTCTGGAGAGAATATTCGAATCCACTGTTCTCTATCGCAATCCTGATCCTATCGGAAGATTCTTTGATGGAAGTGCTCGGAAGTCCTGTGATCAGGAACCTTGGGATCCCTCTTTTGATGTTGATCTCTACGGATACTGGAAAGGGAAGCATTCCCTCCAGGGAGGCTCCCAAAAATTTGGTCAGTTTACATGTCTCCATAACCTGGACATGTGCGGAAAAATTCGGGCCTCGCGCTTTTTTTCTAAAAACTAGTTTATCACTTCCGGACGTTCAGTAAGTTATGCATGAAATGGTGCGATTCTTCGCTTTTTTACTGGCTCTATTTACCATACAGTGTGGGGCCAGACTGATCAAAAAAGAGAAGTTATTCGAGATCAACGAACATTACCAAGATAAGATATACAGCCTCAAAAAAGACACAAAAGTCTCTATGACCGAAACTTTTAAGAAGGGAATGTTGGTCCGAATCTATATCGAATCGACTCCTTCCCTGGTTAAAGTAAAATGTTTCCCTGCAGACCAGAAAAGGGAACATGCTATCGGCAGGCTGATTGCCTATCAGGTGAACGATGATTTAGATAAAAAGACCATCAGTATAGAGGATTTGGATAAGATCGTTGCAAATGAGCTCACGGAATATAAAAAGAAAAAGTAGCCGTCGTTCCCCCCTAGGTTCAAGAAGGCATCCCGATGCGGCCGATATTAAATATGTGAAACGGACGATTCTTTGCCTTCCCATTATATCCGCCATGGTGGCTTCGGCTTTATCGGCCGATCCTCTCAAAAATTACGAAAACGCGATCAACGATTACGCGAATAAGGACTCTTCTTTTTTTACAGATAAAGAAGAACGTAAGATCAAACAATTATTCTCCCAATCTCCGGAAGAATGGCAAGAAGACAAATATTCTTCTCTTAGCTATAATAAGGATAAATCCAATCTGGAACTTCCTTCCTTTATTAGCATCAATCCAATTGTTTCTTCCAAGATAGTTAGCCAAAGCGGCTTTATTATAAAATCCTATATTGTAAAACCTAAGGATACTTTATTCAGGATTGCTAAATCCTTAAAGACCACTGCTGCTAAAATTACAGAAGCAAATGGTTTAAATAAAGGTTCTGTTTTAAAAGTAGGGCAGAGCTTAAGTGTTCCTGTAAAAGTGGGAAATGCTTCTCGCCAAAAGATAGAATACAAAAGAGTATTCATCACTCCAGTTTTAGGTGCTAGATTTTCTTCCAGATATGGTAAAAGAAAAGATCCATTCCACACAGGCGGAGGAGGTTACCATACAGGCATAGATATGGCTGGCCCTCAAGGAGCACCAATACTCGCTTCCGCAGATGGAGTAGTAAGTTTTGCTGGAGTTAACGGCGGTTACGGAAACTCAGTCATCGTAGATCATCCGAACGGCTATAGAACCATGTATGCGCATTGCGCTAAAATTACAGTGGAAGAGGGAACGAAAGTGAAAGCTGGCACGGTCATAGGTGCCGTAGGTCGTACAGGCTCCGCCACAGGTTCCCATCTCCATTTCGAGGTGTTCTATAACGGAAAAAGGATAAACCCTGAGGTGGCACTTAGGAAGACCTTAAAAATTGTTACAAACCTGGACCCAGGCAAAGTAGCAAAACTTTAATAACCGATCATCTTTCAAAAAGCCGAGACCATAGTTTGAGGTCCGGCTTTTTTAGAATGATTCCTTGAGAATATCCGAAGGGCGCAATGAACGCAATTTTTATCGAATTCAGAAAACATACATTCTATGTTCTGATCCCTGTCGTGATATTTTTCTCCTTCTCTCTGGCATATCTTTGTAGAGGGATACTTCTACTTTTTTTGACCCCTAATGTGCAAACAGGTTCCTCCACTTCGGCGCCAAGAAGACCGGTCGCAGAAAATTCTATCACCATCGAAATGTCCAAGGAGATGGTAACTGGTTCTTTATTTAGGGGGAGTCTCGCTCCTCCTCCTGGAGAAACTCCTGCAGGTGTAGACGGAACTCCTGGAGCTCCTCCAGATACCGGAGAAGGCGAGGAAATGAGGATCACAGGAACCTTAAGCGGTCACTGGAGCTTTGCCAGAGTTACTATTTTAGAAAAAGGGAAACAAAGCGCGGAAGAATTCGCAATGGGGGACGCGGTTGGAGGATATAAGGTAAAATCCATTCTACTGAACCATGTAGTTTTGGAAAAAGGAGGCCAATCTCTCAAAGTGGAGATAGGCCAAACACCAGGAGAAGCCAGGGCTAAATTAGGAGCTCAGGCTGATGTCCCTGGAGGTCCGCCTGCTGCCGATACAGTTCGTAAAATTCTGTCCAGACAGGATGTGAATAGGAAATTAGCGAACGTAGCTGAACTTTATAAGGGAAAGTTTGGTCCTTATTTGGAAAATAACACGATCGCGGGTTACAAAATTTACAGCATCGGCAGCGATCATATTTTTTATTCTTTGGGAGCTAGGACCGGAGATGTGGTGCGACGGGTAAACGGAATGCCCTTAAACGATACGGTGAAAATGATGGAAATATGGAATTCCTTGAAAACGGCCGATAAAGTATCCGTAGACGTAGAGAGAATGGGCAAGATATTGTCCTATGAATTCATCATCCGGAATTAAAGATTAAATGCGCAAAATAGATTTACGATCCAGATATTTAAGAAACGCAACATTTGCGTTTTTACTTCTTCTTTCGGTGAATGAAGATGTATTTTCCCAGGCTTCTAAAAAGGGAACTAAAAGAAGTGCGACCCCGCCTGCAGAAGATACAAGGGAAAAAACCTTTTATGCTAACTGGAGAGATACAGAACTTAATGATTTTCTAAAAGGGATGAGCGCGATCCTAAAGAAAAACATTCTTTTGGATGAAAGTTTAAAAGGTAAGAAGATCACAATCATCTCCCAAAAAGAGATCCCAATCAAAAATGCGTTTCCATTCATGAAAGCAGTTTTGGAATCTATGGGATTTGCGATCGTAGAAGAAGTAGATCTGATCACTATCGTAAAATTAAAAGATGCACTTGCCAGATCTCCTTATGTGAGAGTAGGTAAGGATCCTATTCCTGAAACGGAAGCATTAGATAATCGTATCATCACACAGATCATTCCGGTAGAAAATGTAAAACCGGAAGAATTAGAGCCTATCTTAAAAAGATTAACTTCTCCTAATACAGATATTATTGTTTATAGAAATACGAATACAATCGTACTTTCCGGTTCTACAGCAGACATTAATAAACTTCTCACTTTAGTAAATGAGTTAGATGTAAGACCGGATGAATCCACACCTGGAGCAGTTTCTTCTGCGGGTGATGTTCATATTTATACTTTAGAATTTAATGAAGCGGAGAAGATAGCGGCTACTCTGATCAAATTGGATAATCCAGTTGTTGGAGACCAACCTCTTCCAAGTGGAACGCCAGGTGCACCGCCTCCTCCTGCTCCTAAAGTAGAAAAGATCAAGGCAGTTGCTCATAAAGAATCTAACTCAGTCATCGTAACTGCAACTGAAGCAGAATGGAATGAGATCCGTAAAATTATTCGAGTTTTAGATGCTGCCAGAAAACAAGTTCTATTAGAAGTATTGATCGTAGAACTTTCTTCTACAGATACTAATGACTTCGGTATTGACTGGAGATTCCAAGGACAGGGTCCTTATAGCCAGTTCAACTCAGGACTTGCCAAAGAAGGAAATATCATTAACTCCAGTGGTAGGATCAACCCGAACCTAAACACTTTATCAGGTTTCTCTCTTGGTTTCGTCCAAGCAGGTGCGCAACAGATCTTAGGTATCTTAAGTGCAAACCAAGGAAATGAAAATTTCAACGTATTGTCTGCTCCACAAGTTCTCACATTGGATAACCAAGAAGCTGAGATCAACGTAGGACAGGACGTTCCAGTTAGGACCCAAAGCCGTAACGCAGGTCTCGGTGGCGCAAACGCAGTGACTGTGGACAACTACGAATATCGTCCAACCGGTATTAAGTTAAAATTCACTCCTCACGTGAATAAGAATAACCGTATCACATTAGATCTTTTACAAGAGATCAAAAACATTGCCTCTATCGCACTCGCGGGAGGAAACCCAACCTTCAACAGAAGGGAAGTGAAGACTACTATCACTATAGATAATAGACAAACGATTGTGATCGGGGGTTTGATCTCCAACGATAAACAAAAACGTCTGATCAAGATCCCGTTACTCGGAGATATTCCTTATCTAGGTTGGATCTTCCGTAGAACTACTGAACAATTAAAAAAGACCAATTTAATGGTTTTTATCACTCCACATATCTTGGATAATCGTGAACTTGCTGATAAGATGACTGTTAAGAAGAAGTTACAGCAAGAAAGATATGAAATTGAAAGGGAAAGGGTTCTAAACAAGGAAGCCACCATTAAGGAACGCGGAGAATAATACATTGAAAACTCTAGGTGATATTCTTGTAGAAGACGGGGTCATATCCGCCAAGGATCTTGAAGACTCTCTCAAACTACAAAAAAAGAATCATTTACCCCTAGGACATATTCTTCAGAAAAAAGGGATCGCCGGAGAAGTAGACGTTCTCAAGGCGATGGCCCGTTTATACAAAATGGAATTCAGGGAAAAACTGGATTTCAAGGGAATGGAAGAAGTTTACGACCGTATCCCTCTAAAACTCATCCAAAAAAGTAAAATAGTTCCATTCGAACTAAATAAGAAAAACGTTAAAATTGCGGTGTCTGATCCTACGGATCTTCACCCAATGGATGATGTTCGCTCCGCATTAAAAGAATTTAAAATAGAATTCATACTCGCTCCTGAACCGGAAGTGATGAGACTTATTCACTCCCAATTCGATACTACCTCCGCTGCCGCGAAGGATATGTTGAATGAAATGGAAGGTAGTTTCTCGGAACTCGCAGAAGGTTTCGACAACGAGACAATAGACCTTTCTGATGATGCTCCCATCATCAAGATGGTGAACGTGATCCTTTCTCAGGCAGTAAACGAAAGAGCTTCGGATATTCACGTAGAACCTTACGAAAAAAGTCTAGTGGTTCGATACAGGATAGATGGTATTCTTCATAACGTATTAACTCCTCCAAAATCTTATCACGCTGGTATCACCTCTCGTATTAAGATCATGTCCAACCTGAACATTGCAGAGAACAGATTACCTCAAGACGGTAGGATCAAACTTAGACTTGCGGGAAAGGATGTGGACATCCGGGTTTCTACAATTCCTTGTCAGTTCGGAGAACGTATCGTTATGCGTCTCTTGAATAAAACCGACCAGAAATATTCCCTCGAGACAATGGGATTTTATCCGGATCTTGTCAAAACACTTCGTACTCTTATCTACGAACCACACGGTATTATCTTAGTAACTGGCCCTACAGGATCCGGTAAATCCACCACGTTATATTCTGCTCTTACAGAGTTGAATACTGAAGAAAGAAATATCATCACCTGCGAAGACCCAGTGGAATATCAGATTGATGGTGTTTCTCAAATGCAGATGCAGGAGAAGATTGGACTCACATTTGCAACAGGACTCAGAGCAATTCTACGTCAGGACCCTGACGTGATCATGGTGGGGGAGATCCGGGATGAGGAAACTGCAAGGATCGCAATCCAAGCTTCCTTAACAGGTCACTTAGTATTCTCTACTTTGCACACGAATGATGCCGCGTCTGCCGCAACAAGACTCGTGGATATGGGAATTGAACCTTATCTTATTACTTCTACAGTATTGGGATTTATGGCCCAACGACTTGTAAGAACTATATGCAAAGAATGTAAAACTTCTTATAAGCCTACACCTCAGGAATTGGAATCTATCGGAATTGCCAAAAAGGATCTAAAAGGCGGAGTTTTGTACAAGGGAAAAGGTTGTTCTCATTGTATGAACACTGGGTTTAAAGGAAGAACAGGGGTTTACGAACTTCTGATCATAGACAGTAAGATCAAAAATGCAATCCTAGCCGGATCTGATACGAATAAGATCAATGATGTTGCCTTAGAAAGTGGATTCGCAACCATGAGAGATTATGGGATCCGAAAAGTATTGGATGGAATCACAACCCCGGATGAAGTCCTAAGGGTTACTTAAGTTTTCCTTCCATGGCACTTTATACTTATACTGCATTTAACAAAAAAGGAAAGGAAGAGAAGGGGATTATAGATGCCCCCAATATCCAATCCGCAAGAGCTAAACTTAAATCCAAAGGTTTTTACGTTCGTCAAATTTCCGAAGATGCGGAAAGAAAGGACAGAGAACTTTTTCCATTCTTAGCAAAACTTCTTTATAGAGTTCCTAAAAAGATCATTGGTCTTTTTTCCAGACAGCTCGGAACTCTTTTAGGTGCAGGAATTCCTCTAGACAAATCTCTTTCTAGTATCATTGAACAAACTGATCACGAAGTTTTCAGAAAAGTAGTGATCGCAATGCAAGCGGATATTACGGAAGGAAGTTCCTTATCCGATTCGATGAGAAAACATCCGGATGTATTTCCAAATCAGTATCCTTCTCTTGTTTCCGTAGGAGAAAGAACTGGTGATTATGAGACTGCACTCATGCGTCTTGCAGAGATGGAAGAAAAAAACCTACAACTAAAAGGCAAGGTCACAACAGCGCTTGTATATCCTGGAATTATTTTCTGCCTTTTACAGATCGTAATCATATTCCTACTTACTACAGTTGTTCCTCAGATCGAACATCTATTCATAGAGTTCAATGCTACACTTCCTTTAATTACTCAGATCGTGATTGGAAGTTCTAGAATTCTAACCGGATATTGGTTTTTGATCTTTCCCATGATTGGCGCTGGAGTTGTTGGCTTCTTCTTTTATAAATCCACTCCGGAAGGTAAGGAAAAATGGGAGAAGTTCGTTCTTAGGATCCCGATCATCCGAACCCTCAATAAAAAAGTACTTATATCCAATTTTGCGAGGAACCTTGGAATCCTTCTTACAAACAGAGTACCTCTGATTATTTCTCTCCAAATTGTAGAACAAATCGTTAACCATTCGGTTTTTGGACAAGAAATACGAAATGCTTGCGAAAGAATTCGAGAAGGAGAGAAACTTTCTGCTGCCTTCACTGGGTCAGAGATATTGCCGCAACTAGTTATAGGTATGATGTCCGCTGGAGAAGTGTCGGACCGAGTTCCTGAGATGTTAAATAAACTCGCAGAGATTTATGACCAAGAAGTGGATTCCGCTTTGAAAAATGCAACCCAAGCAATCGAGCCACTGATGCTCGTTTTTATGGGTTTTGCGATCGGTATCATTATGGCGGCGATCATTGTTCCGATGTTCAGCTTGACCCAGAATTTACAAGGTATATAACAATAGAAATAGGAGAACCGACTTTGAAAACGGGAAACAAACGGAGAAAAGGATTCACTCTTATCGAATTAGCGATCGTTGTCGCCATTTTAGGTGCTTTGATGACTATCATTCTAGTC
>NZ_NPDR01000004.1:300000-435797 GCF_002811765.1 Leptospira saintgironsiae
AAGAACGCTTTCATTAAGGACAGGCTTTCGCACCGAAGGCAAGGGTCAAGTGGAATCACCCAGAATTTTGTAGGAACTCCAACAAGTTCATTAGGGAAAAATTTGGGCGGCACCACTCGCTATCGCTCGGGTCGCGCTGCTTCGATTTCGCGTATTCACGCTCATCCGGG
Source organism: Leptospira saintgironsiae (assembly GCF_002811765.1). Taxonomy (NCBI): domain Bacteria; kingdom Pseudomonadati; phylum Spirochaetota; class Leptospiria; order Leptospirales; family Leptospiraceae; genus Leptospira; species Leptospira saintgironsiae. The sequence continues at coordinate 300,171 of NZ_NPDR01000004.1, forward strand.
CGAAGCCCGGACTAAAGATCTGCGCATCGCTGCCGCGGGGGGAGGCTGAACCTCTGTGATCTCTGTGTGAACCAAAAATCTCGAAAGTTTCGCACAGAGACCACGGAGCACACAGAGATAGAAAACAAACAAAGCTCCTATGACCTGACCTCTGCGGCAAGGATGTGAAGGGGAAGTCCGAAAGGACCGAAGCGATAGCGTAGCCCGAAAGCAGCCTGGTCCGAGTATCGTGAGGATCCGCCCTACAAAACTCTAACTCTAACGATTCTTCCGATGTAGGAACTCCAACAGAGTTTTTGAAATCGCCCCCACCCAGACTCGGGAGGGGGGAGTGGCCCGTGGGAGAGCGTTTTCCCCGTTATCACAAAATCCCTCCTTCGTCAATGAAATCCACACTCACTAATCCATGTTGGAATTCCTACAAACTCGCTCTTCTAAGACGCTTGCGGAAAAAACCGTGTATCGACGGAATGGAAGCAGGGGTAGCTGTGGCAGTTCAAAATCAGTCAGTCAAATTTATCTTACCGGATGGAAGTTCAAAAGAAGTTTCCGCCGGTTCCTCATATAAGGATTTTATAGAGTCCCAACTTCCGTTCTTAAAGAACAAGGCGTTAGCAGTCCGTTTGGACGGCACAACCGTTTTGGATTTGAGCCGGACCATTGATTCGACAACCACCCCTAATACAACACCTAAGCTGGAAGTTTTGACCTTCCAGGACAAAGAAGGTTGGGAAACCTTCCAACATTCCGCGGCTCACTTGCTCGGAATGGCGGTTCAGAATTTATACAAAGATGCAAAATTAACCGTTGGTCCTGTGATAGAAAATGGGCCTGGGTTCTTTTATTACGATATCGATTTCACAGAAACTGTAATCACTCCGGAAGATTTTCCTAAGATCGAAGCAGAGATGAAGAAGATTGTGGATAGCGACCACGAAGTTTTCCGCAAGGTCTGGGACAAAAAGGAAGCAATCTCTGTTTTCGAAAAATTGGGAGAGAACTATAAGATAGAGATCGTTGGACAAATTCCTGACGACAAAGTTTCTATCTATGGAATGGGAGAATGGTTCGATCTTTGTAGAGGACCACATATTCCTCGCTCCGGATTTTTGAAAGCATTCAAGTTGACTGCACTTTCCGGAGCTTATTGGAAAGCGGACAAAAACAATCGTATGCTCACCCGAATTTACGGGATCGCATTTCCAAGTAAGAAGGAATTGGACGAGTATGTTTTCCAACTGGAAGAGGCTAAGAAGAGGGACCACAGAAAGATCGGAAAAGAGATGGATCTATTCTCTTTCCAACCAGAAGCTCCTGGTTTTCCTTTCTGGCATCCTAAGGGAACTACTCTTTGGAATGCATTAGCAGATTATATTCGTAAAGAATGTGCAAGACGTGGATACCAAGAGATTAAAACTCCTGCAGTTCTTTCTTCTGAGTTATGGAGAAGAAGCGGTCACTGGGATAACTTCAACGAGAATATGTATTTCGTTGATATCGACGAAGAAGAATTCGCGATCAAACCAATGAACTGTCCTGGTTGTAGTTTGATCTACAAACACCATCTTCATTCTTACAGAGAACTTCCTCTTAGATTCGCAGAATTAGGAAGTGTGCATCGTCATGAATTACATGGAGTTCTTCATGGACTTTTTAGAGTAAGAGCATTCACCCAAGATGACGCGCATATTTATGCACCTCTGGAATATCTGGAAGCAGAAGTGTTGGATATCATTGACTTCACTTTTAATGTGTATAAGAAGTTTGGATTCCAAGAATTTAAAACTTATATCGCGACTCGTCCTGAAAAATCGCAAGGAAAGGACGAAGATTGGGAGTTTGCAACCAACGCTCTTCAGCAAGCTTTGGAAAAAAGAAACATTCCATTCTCCATTAAAGAGGGAGAAGGCGCATTCTACGGACCTAAGATAGAATTTAATATCAAGGATTCTATTGGAAGAATGTGGCAATGTGGAACTGTTCAGATAGACTTCTCCATGCCAGATCGTTTCGAATTGGATTATACTGATTCAGATGGAGCTAAGAAAAGGCCAGTTATGGTCCACAGAGCAATCTATGGTTCCTTAGAAAGATTTATTGGGATACTAATAGAACATTTCGAAGGGAAATTTCCACTTTGGCTTTCTCCTAACCAGATACGTGTTCTAACCGTAACTGAAAATGTGCAGGAATATGGCTCCGAGATCTTGAAAAATCTTATTGATTCCGGTTTCAGGGCAGAAGCTGACTTCAGAAATGAGAAGATCGGCGCAAAGATCCGAGATTCTATCCTCAAAAAGGCAAATTACCTACTGGTACTAGGCCAAAAGGAGAAGGATTCAGGCACTGTTGCGGTCCGGAAACGAGGCTCAGAAGAAACAATTTCTATGTCTTATTCCGAGTTTCAATCTTTGCTGGAAAAGGAAGTCTCAGAAGGACTTTGAACTAAATTCTACTTGATGAACTAGGCTATCCGTAGAGAAAATCGCTTGAAAGCTAGCCTACTAGCCAAAAAATTGGAAAAAACCGGAGATTGAATGCAGAAGAGGCCTCAACCGAAACCCACCGATAAGCTATTTACTCATAGAATTAATGAGAAAATTACAGGGGTGTCCCAGGTAAGATTGGTGTCGGATGACGGTGTAATGATCGTTTCTTTTGACGAAGCTTTACGTCGCGCTAAAGAAGAAAACTTGGACCTGGTAGAAGTATCCGGTGACCAAGAGATTCATGTCTGCAAGATCATCGATTACGGTAAATATAAGTTCGAACTACTTAAAAAGAGTAAGGAAGCTAAGAAGAAACAACACGTAATCAACGTGAAAGAAGTGAAGATCCGTCCAAGGATCGAACAACACGATTACGAGATTAAAAAACGCCACGCAGTGGAGTTTCTTCAAAAAGGTGACAAAGTCAAAGTCAGCCTTCGCTTTCGCGGTCGTGAAATGATGCACTCCGAACTCGGGATGAACGTAGTAAATCGAATGGTAGAAGATTTGAAATCGGTCGGTACTCCGGAAAGAGAACCAGTGTTAGACGGCCGCCAAATCGTTGTAGTTATCACACCTCTTGCTGCAAAGCAATAGAGTAAATATTCAGGAATTATCGAGGTAGGGGAAATGCCTAAGCTTAAAACAAATAGAGCCGCAGCTAAACGGTTCAAGTTTTCCAAAAATAATAAAATAAAACGGAAGAGTATGAACACCCGTCACATTCTTACCAAAAAAGGACCTAAAAGACGTCGTCGTCTTAGGGGAATGACTTTGGTAGTGGATGCGGATTGGAAAGCAATCGTTAGACTCATGCCTTACGGAGTTCGATAATGCCACGCGCAACAAACGGAACCATACACAAGAATCGTCGTAAAAAAATCCTAAAGACCGCAAAAGGTTTTAGAGGAGCGAGATCCAAACTTTACAGAACTGCGAAATCCGCAGTAATGAAAGCGGGTCAGTGGGCATACAGAGACAGAAGAGCAAAAAAACGTGATTTCCGTAAACTTTGGATTATCCGTATCAATGCTGCTGCTCGTGAAGCTGGACTTTCTTATTCTCAGTTCATGTACGGACTGAAAAAAGCCAATATTTCTTTGGATAGAAAAGCCCTGGCAGAACTCGCGTTTAGCGACAAAGAAACTTTCAACGCTTTAGTTGAAAAAATCAAGGTAGCGGCGTAAGATTTTTCGCCCTTAGGAAGGGTTCGGTTACGGACCTTTCCTCTTGTAAAAAGCCCGTAATTCTACGGGCTTTCTTTGTTTTTAGAAAAAAAGGTTTTTCTCTTTTTGAGAAAGATGAAAAATGGGATGGATTTTGCCGATTTGGCTTGTCCCAAATATTTAGGCGGAATTTCGCTCTAAGTGTAATTTTATAAAATAAACCACTCCAACTGAGGAGAACGAGGTTCGCACTATGTTAACTATGGAGACAATTGAGGAGCTCGAGAGTAAAGTCCTAAAAGCACTCGAACTCATTAGCGACCTTCGGGCGGAAAACGGTCGCCTGGAAACAGAAAACGAATCTCTTCGTGCGGAAAACGACCAGATGAAACTGGCGATGGAAGAGAAAGAGAAAGAGCTTTCTTCTCTCCGCGAACAACTCCAAAAAGCGAATAAGGAGTTGGAAGATATTAAGGAAAGAGAAAGAGCTCTGGAAGGTAAGATCAATCAACTTCTGGGACGTTTGGATGGTCTTCCTGCTTCCGGTAGCGGATCTTCCTCTACTTCTTCTTCACCTAAGCCTAGTTCAAGTTCTTCTTTTGCGACTGGCGCTGCAGCTGGTGCAGTTGCAGGAGCGGCGGCATCTGCTGCTCCATCAGTAGTTAGAGATTCTTCCGACGAAGATTTTAACGAAGATGATGAGATCATTCTTCTAGACGACGAAGACGATGATATCTCTGTTCTAACTGAATCCTCTGATTCTTCCGGAGGAGATGACGAGATCATCATCACTGACGAACCTATCGATGACTTCAGCCCTGTTTCTGCTGACGATGATGATATCATTATCGAAGATGATGATGATGCGATCAGCGTATTCGATGCGGATGAGGATGACGACTTTTTAGTCATCGAAGACGATCCTAAATAATTTTTATGAGTGAGAAAGTCAAAGCTCGTATACTGGGCGAAGACTATACCATAGTAGGCGATGCCGATTCGGAGTACATCCATAGGCTCGCCGAATTGGTGGACCGAAAAGTTCGTGAGTTACAATTAGGAATGCCTAACGCGCCTAAATTGAAACTCGCGGTGCTCGCTGCTTTAAACTTCGCAGACGAATTGGAACAATCCAAAAATCAAACCGGCGACTCAGGACCTTCTTCTCCCGAAGCGGAAGAAAAGACCAAAAAATTGATCACTCTTTTGGAAGAAGGTTTGATCGGAGATCTTTGATTTGGTTTCTAAATCGGAAGCCAGAAAAAGAATAAAATCTCTTCTCTTGGGAGTTCCTTCCAGGAAAGAAAAAGAAGAAAATATCCGTGCTAGTCTTTTGGAATTTCTGAGACATAGCGCATCTTCTACCCAATTAAAAATCATCTCTTATGTTGCTGATGATTTTGAAATTTCTCCTTTTCTACCGTTAGGCCCTTCTTTACAGATAGGAAGTTTAAGTTTGGACATATTTTTTCCAAAAGTAACAAACTCAGGACTTGAATTTAAATTAGGATCCGGATTTTCCTCAGGCGCTTTTGGCATTTTAGAACCAACTGGACAAGGTTTATTACAACCGGAAAATGCTGATTGGATTATTGTGCCCGCCCTTGGTTGGAATGAGAAGGGGGCAAGGCTCGGAAGGGGAAAGGGTTTTTATGATCGTTCTCTAAAGGATATACTTTCGGAAAAAATGATTGGCCTTTCTTTTGAGGACCTATACCCTTGCGATTTTTCCGCGGAACCCCATGATCTAAAAGTGGGTACAGTGATTACGGAGAAAAAAAACCATTGCTTTCCCGGGAAAATGGGAGAAAAATCAGTCGGATAATTTGATGAGGAGTTTCTTTTTCAGGGGGCTCCGTGTCGACAATGTACTAAGTCGGAAACTTGTGCCCAAAGTTTCCGTTTTGAAAGAGTAAGTGGCGGAGAACCGGTGAAAACCATAGATAAAAACAACCACACGGAACAAAACCAAGAAGAGAGAGAACTGGATACTCTCCAGGAGTTTCTCACATTCGAAGTGGATAAGGAAATTTTCGGGATCGATATTCTTTATATCCACGAAATCCTAAAACCGGTGCCTATTACAAGAATTCCTAATGTAGAAGGTTTTATATTAGGAGTGATCAACTTAAGAGGTGAGATCATTCCGATCATGGATCTTAAGGAACTTTTTGGATTAGGTTTTTGTGATATTCTTCCTTCCACTCGGATCATTGTTGTTGTTACTGGAGAAAAAAGGGCAGGGCTCCTCGTTGACTCAGTTAAACAAGTTGTTAAGATCCGCAAGGATAAGGTCAGTCAAGCAAACGAAGACCTAAGTGTTAATTATAGTGAACTTATAGAATCTGTCAGCCAGGTTGAAGACTCTCTCATTCTAAACTTGAATCTATCCAAGGTCATGGATTATGCAGGGGAGGAAGCGTAAATGGCAGGAGTACTTGGCGAATACACAGAACTCTTTCTGGAAGAATCCGAAGACCAGATTGAAGAACTAAATGCGAATCTTCTAAAACTGGAAAAGGATCAATCGGATCCTCAAACTATAAATGATATTTTCCGTGCGGCTCACTCTTTGAAAAGTTCTGCTGCTTTCGTTGGATTATATAATCTTTCCGATCTCGCGCACAAAATGGAGAACCTTCTCCAAAGTATCAGAGATGGAAAACTTGCAGTTAATCTTTCTTTAGTAAATCTATTATTCCAATGTTTTGATCTTATTAAGAATGTGATCGTGAATGTTGCTGCCGGTAAAAAAGTGGATACCCCTTATACGGATATGATCCAAAGACTGGAAGCTTACGAAAAAAATCCTGACGTAGCTGCTGCTTCAAGCGCTGCCGGAAGATCTATTTCTCAATCTGCAACTCCTGTCGCAAAACAAGAAGAACTTTCTGGCAATGGAATTGAGCTAGATGTGGACGACCAAAAAGAATTAGAAGAAATCCTTCGTAATGGTTCCGGAAAACCTTGGCTCTTAAAAGTGGGACTTAAAAAAGATTCCCCAATGAAAGGCCTACGTTATACTCTTATTGTTCAAAACCTGAAAAACTTAGGCCAAGTATTTCGCACTAAACCGAATGCAGAAGAATTGGAGAATGGAACAGAGGCTCCATACCTTTCTATCCTGATCGTAAGTTCCGAATCTCAGGAAGAGCTTACCAAGGCTGCAAACGTAGACATGGTTGAAAACCTGATGATCCAAGAGTTCAAACTTAGCGGATATTCCGAAACTGGAGTTTCTTCTTCTTACCAATTGGATGAAGAAGAAAGAAGTACTGAGGCGAAAGTTACTCTAAAAAGTATTAAAGTATCTTCTGATAAACTGGATCAGCTCATGAATAATGTGGGCGAGCTTGTTATTACGAACTCAGGCTTCCAAAAAATTTACGATGATCTTCTTCGTACATTCGGAGATGATCAGTTATTTAACGAACTCAAAGGTCGTATCGATCTAATCAACCGTATCTCCAAAGAACTTCAATCCGGTATCATGAATATTCGGATGGTTCCAATTTCTACAGTTTTCCGTCGTTTCTCTCGTTTGGTCCGAGACCTTTCTTTAGAAACTGGTAAAACAGTGGATCTGGTTTTAAATGGAGAGTCCACTGAGTTGGACAAAAAAGTAATCGATGCTTTGGGAGAGCCACTTCTCCACTTGATCAGAAACTCTGTGGATCATGGTATCGAATCTCCAGAAGAAAGAAAAAGGTTGGGCAAACCTGAAACTGGGATCGTGGAGTTAAACGCTTACCAAGGTGGAAGCAATATTATGGTAGAGATCCGTGACGATGGTCGCGGATTGGATCTAGATAAGATCCGCAAAAAAGCAATAGAGAAGGGACTTGTTTCCGAAACTGATGCAATCGCTTTAGAAGAAAGTGATATTTATCAGTTCATCTTTGCTCCTGGTTTTTCAACTGCAGACAAAATCACTGATATCTCTGGTCGCGGTGTTGGAATGAATGTGGTGAATAGCCTCATCCAAGAATTTAAAGGTAAAATTCTGATCCAATCTCAGAAAGGATCGGGAACTTCTTTCGTTCTATCATTCCCTCAAGCGCTTGCGATCATTCCTTCTATCTTGATCGTAATGGAAGAAGAAGTTTATGCTTTCCCACTTTCAGAAGTGAACGAAACTATCAAGGTAAACAACGAACAGATCACTACTCTCGAAGGAAACGAGATCATCAATTTGAGAGGAGAGGTTCTTCCTATCTACAGATTGAATCGTATCTTGGGTCTTCAGGACAAAACCGACAGAGAAGAATTCCCAGTTGTTATCGTTCAATATAAAGGCCGCAAATTAGGCTTCATGGTTGATGAGCTCGTTGGAAAACACGAAACAGTTATCAAATCCTTAGAGAAAAATTTCAAAAATATCAAAGGACTTACTGGAGCTTCCATCATGGGAGACGGAACCATTATCATGGTTTTAGATATTCCAGGACTTGTGGAATTTGCCGCCGAGTTGGAAGAGAATGCAAGATATGTGAACTATCATCTCGAAACGATGAAACGTATCAGCACGATCCGCACAATCGAAACGGAAGAAGAGAAATATATCCAAAAAACTTCCAACCCTACTAACGTTTATAATCATAAACTACATGAGATCACTACTCGTGAAAGAGAGCGTCGCAAGAAGAGCGAACGTAAAAAATCGGATGAATCCAAAAAGGTAATCGTAGCGAAAGAAGAACTCGAAAGAGAAGTCGCTTCTGCTCCGATCAAAACTACTATGGAGATCCGACCTTCCGAGGAAAAACTAATCACTTCTACTGAAACTCCTTCTGAACTTTCTTCCAATACTGCAGTTCTGGAAAGACCTGCTGCTAAAAAAGAAGGAATGGAAGAAGCTTATAGATCTCATATCAATGAATTGATCTCTGATTCTCCAGTTTCTGATGAAGAAAGAAAAAGAGCTGATCACATTATAGAAGGTTTCTTGGAGCAGAAAAAACAGAGAATGATGTCCGTTGCTCACTCTAAAGAATTCACAGGGAACTTGACCAAGGAACAGATCAAGAAGATTGAATCTGTAGTTAATACTGGTATGATGAATGCCGGTATGGTGCTTTCTCAGATCCTGAATAGGAACGTGGATCTGTTTATTCCTGAAATTATCATGAATGATAAAGAAGGTTTGGCTTCTGAGATCCGTTTCTCTGACGATAAATTCTACGGAATGAAAGTCAGAATGACCGGCGATCTGAACGGGAACATGCTTATGATGTTCTCCAGAGAGAATGCCAAAAATTTAGCTAGAGAACTTTTAGATTCTAATCCGAGCGGAGACGTTTTGGACGATGATACTAAGAGCGTTCTATCTGAGATCGCAAACATAGTTTGCGCCTCCGTTTTGAACTCTATTTCCAATAAGGCGAAAGTGGGTGTGATGCCGGATGTTCCAGAACTTGTCGAAGGAACCTTCTTAGAAGTTCTGGATGTTGTTAAACCGGAAAGAACTAAGTTCTTAAGCATGCTCACTGAATTTAATCATGAGGGAAACAACCTGTTAGGAGTACTTTTATTCCTTCCGGACTTTGATGAACTCATGGATTTGCTTCCGAAATTTTAAACACTAGGATTTTGTCGTGGTAGTAACTCCCGCGGATCAATCGATTCGGGTCGTAATCATAGACGACTCTCTCTTGGTGCGAAATATTATTTCGGACCAGATCAAAAAAGAAAGTAGGATCCAAGTTATAGCTACCGGTAAAACCGGAGTAGATTGTATTGAACTCGCAACAAAACTGCGACCTGATATTGTAATTTTAGATGTAGAGATGCCTGTAATGGATGGGCTTTCCGCACTACAAGAACTGCAGAAACGAAAATTGGGTATTCCAGTAATGATGCTCTCTGTTTTGACACAACATGGAGCTGATGCAACTTTCAAAGCGTTAGAATACGGAGCAATAGATTTCGTTCCTAAACCTTCTTCCAGTAATCAATTTAATCCGGAAGAAATTGGAACAGTTCTCAAAAATAGAATACTCGCTTATTTCGATAGCTTAAGACCAAGTCATGCGGGCCTTGATCCCAGAAAAATCGTAGATACGGTCAAAAGTAAAATTTTCAAAGATGAAAAAAAAACCGTGGAAGCTGTTTGTATTGGGACATCAACCGGTGGTCCAAAAGCATTACAGACTGTTTTTTCTGATTTTCCGGAGAATTTTCATCTACCAATTTTCGTCGTACAACATATGCCTGTGGGTTTTACGAAAGCTTTTGCTTCTCGTTTAAATGATCATTCTAAAATCACAGTAAAAGAAGCCGAGGACGGAGAAGAAGTTCGTCCCGGAACAGGTTACGTGGCTCCGGGTGATGCACATTTGAAGATCGAATCTAAGGCAGGACGGAAATGGATTGCCTTAGGTAGGGAAGCACTGGTAAATGGACACAGGCCCTCAGTCGAAGTTTTATTCGACAGCGCAATCCGGGAATACGGGAGCGCCTTAGTCGGTGTGATTATGACCGGCATGGGAAAAGATGGAGCGGCGGCGACTCTCAGAATGAGAGAGACTGGAGCTTCTACTGTTGCCCAAGACGAGGACAGCTCCGTGATCTTCGGAATGAATCGCCAAGCCATCGAAATGGGTGGGGTTCAGTTCGTAGAACCTGTAAGCGCAATAACATCAAGGATACTTTCCATTCTTAAAGAAAGGGGAAACTAATTATGGCCAGAATTCTCGTAGTAGACGATGCAAAATTCATGAGGACCATGGTGAAGGACGCACTCGTCGCCGGAGGGCATGAGATCGTCGGCGAGGCCGAAAACGGAAACATCGCTGTTGATCAGTACAAAGCGATCAAGCCGGACCTAGTCACCATGGATATCACCATGAGAGAAAAAGACGGGATCGAAGCAGCCCAGGAAATTTTTAAATTAGATCCGAAAGCACGTATCATCATGGTAACTGCTCTTGGTCAGGAAGAACTTCTTGCGAAAGCGATCAAGATGGGAGTGAAGGATTTTGTAGTAAAACCTTTCTCGCCTGAAAGATTGCAACAGGCGGCAGAAAAAGCACTGAATTCATAAAGAGATGGAGAGAGAAAACGCCACACAATCCTTCGTAGTTCAATGGAACAATTCTGAAGGTGGTATTACAGAGGGACCTTTAAGTCTTCTCTGGTCTCTTATCGAAAGTTATAAGGTGGATATATTTGAAGTATCCCTTTCTCAAATCACCCAAGACTTTCTGAACTTCATTAAGATTTCTGCAAGTATTCATATAGACATGGGAGCGGAATACGCTCTTATGGCCGCTAATTTAGTTTATCTCAAATCTAAAGCATTATTACCCGATCCAGGTTTCGAAGAAGAAGATTATGATCCCCCTCTTCCACCCGAACTGGTCGAAAAACTTCTAGAACATAAAAAATTCCAATTAACCGCCCAGAAAATGGGGGATGTGGATAAGGTCCAGGCTGGAGTATTCTCCAGAGAAACCAATCAGGTTATAGATGAGTCCGAATCCTGGCTGGATCTAAGCCTTTTAGATCTGATTTCTGCATTTAATGAGATCTTGGAAAAACGGGAAGATGAAGGCGAGATTCCCGCTTTACTTACCGCGCCCCACCGGTATTCTGTCGAAGAAAAGATGGGTACCATTTCCGAACTGCTCGTCGAACGTTCGGATATCTCCTTTGAAGAATTGTTTTCTACGGTCAAGCCGGAGAAAGCCGAGATAGTAGCCGTCTTTCTGGCAATGTTGGAGCTCTGCAAACAGAGAATTGTATCCATCCGCCAGCATAAAACTTTCGGCGAAATCCGTATATTCTTGGTGGGAGAACCGTGGAACGCGACAAAGCCGGCTTAAAAGGACTGATAGAAGCGCTGCTTTTCCTTTCCGGAGAGCCGCTTAAACTAGCCAGTATCGCAAAATCCATAGACTGCGAAAAACAGGAAGCTCGTGATATATTAGACGAGTTGATCTTGGATTACCAAGAGAAGGACGGAGGATTCGTTCTTAGAGAGATCGCAGGCTCTTATCAATTTTCTACGAACGAAAAATATTCTGAAATTTTAGCAAAGCTCTTCAAAGAAAAGAAGAGAGAACAACTTTCCCGTTCCAGTTTGGATACTTTGGCGATCATAGCTTATAAACAACCGATCACATTATCTGAAATTGATGATATTCGTGGAGTTTCTTCTAGAGCGATGGTAACTTCTCTTATATCTAAAAAACTGGTTAAACCGGTTGGTAATAAAGAAGTTCCTGGACGACCGGCGCTGTACGGAACCACTAAAGATTTTTTAATACATTTCGGATTAAATAAACTGACCGATTTACCTGCCCCTGTGGAAGTGAAGGAATTAAAATTCGAAAACCTGGATGATTTGATAGAGAATGGCCAAGAATAACGACAAACTGAAAGAGTTCCGGGACAAGATTGATTCTCTGGACAAAGAAATCGTAAAGGCTATCCAGGCCAGGGCAGAGATTGCTTCTGAGATCGGAGAGATCAAAAGAGAGAATAACGAACCTATCTATCGCCCTGATAGAGAGAAGGACGTTTACGAAAAAATCCTTGGACTGAACGGAGGACCTCTTCCAGACAAGGTGTTGATCGCAATTTATAGAGAGATCATGTCTGGCTCCTTCTCCGTAGAGAAAGGTTTAAAGATAGGTTATCTTGGACCAGAAGGATCCTTTTCTCACCAAGCAGTTCGTGCAAGATTCGGAACTTCTGTTGAGGCTACTGAATTTCCTTCTATTCCTGAAGTGTTCCGTGCAGTGGAAACTGATAAGGTGGATTATGGAGTTGTTCCTGTGGAAAATTCTTCCGAAGGACTTGTGAACTCCACTCTGGACCAGTTCTTAGTTTCTGATCTAAATATTTATTCTGAAATTTATCTTAAGATACATTTGAATCTATTAGGGTTCGAACATGACCTTTCCAAGATCAAAACTTTATACGGTATCAAGATCGCAAACTCACAGTGCAGAAATTGGATCGCTGCAAACCTTCCTCATGTAGAAGTTTCAGAAACTCCCTCTACTTCTAGAGCTGCGAGTATTGTTGCGGAGAAGAAGGAAGCATGTGCAGCAATAGCTTCTTCCATTGCCGCTGAAATTTATGGTTTGGATCTGGTTCGAGAATCCATCGAGGATATGTCTGATAATACTACCAGATTTTTGATCATCGGTAAAAACCAATGTCCTCCTACAAGTAACGACAAAACTTCCGTAGTTTTTTCCATCCCGGATAAACCAGGTTCTTTATACAAAGTATTGAAACCTATCTTTGATAAAGGGATTAATATGACCAAGATAGAGTCCAGACCTACGCGCAGGACTTCTTGGGAGTATAACTTCTTCATAGATTTTTTAGGTCATAAAAAGGATCCTCAGATCGAAGAGGTCCTGAACGTATTAAAAGAAAATACAATCTATCTCAGGATTTTGGGATCTTATCCGATCTCTCCACCTAACCCGTGAAAACCGATTTTTCTAGAATCCTGATTTACGGCTTGGGGATGATGGGCGCCTCCCTCTCTTTGGCCTTACGAAAAAAGAACTCTTCTGCAGAGATTGTGGGAGTGGTAGGATCTACTTCCAGTAAGGAGAAGGGGATCCGTCTTAAATCAGCTGATAAAATTTTTACTTCGGATGAATTTTCCGAATCTCCTGATTGGGAATCATACGACCTGATCGTTTTTGGGGTTCCAGTAAACACAACTGTCGAAGTGATCTCTAAACTTCCTTCGGGATTTAAAGGTCTTTTGACTGATATGGGTTCTACTAAACAAGAGATCGTTCACGCAGTGGAGTCAGTTCTTACTGGAGAACATAGATATATTTCTTCTCATCCAATGTGTGGTTCTGAAGAATCAGGTTTAGAATTTGCGAATGTAGATCTGTATGAAAACAGACTTTGCATTTTGACGAAACCAAAAGGTGCTACTGACGAAGCATATTCTGAGATAGAGAATTTTTGGAAATTCCTTGGAATGTCCACTACCGAAATTCCTGCACATGACCATGATAAGATACTGTCTTATGTTTCTCATGTTCCCCATTTGATCTCTTCTCTTATGACAAATTGGGTCTGGGAAAACGAGTGCGTAAGAGAATTTACCCAAAATTCTCCTTTGCCTTTGACCGGCGGAGGTTTTAGGGACATGACCAGAATTGCAGGTTCGAATCCTAAAATGTGGTCACCGATTTTTTCTTCTAACCAAGAAGAGATCTATAAGGCTCTTTTGGACTATAAGGATAGATTGGATAAACTTCTTTCGGAGTTAAGTCCAGAAAAGCCGCTCGACCTAAAACGTTGGGAGTCCTTCATGGAACAATCTCGTATAGATAGGGACGCAATTTTAAAGAAACAAAATGATTCCAAGAATCCTTAAATCTTCCGGAAGAGAGATCACAGTTCCGGGAGATAAATCTCTTTCTCACAGAAGCGTATTATTCTCCGTATTATCCAAAGGAGCTTCTCATGTTTCCGGGTTTTTGGAAGCAGAAGATCCTTTGAATACAATGAAAGCTTTCACCAGGCTCGGGTTAAAAGTGGAGAAGATCTCAAAAGGAGAATATGTTTTTACAAGCCCAGGAAAACATGCTCTGCAATCTCCTAAAGAAGTTTTGGATTTCGGGAATGCAGGAACTGGGATCAGATTATCTGCAGGATTACTCTGCGGGCTCCAAGGAATTAAGGCCACCTTAACTGGAGATCACTCTCTCCAAAAAAGACCGATGTCCCGTATTATAAAACCTTTAAGTTCTATGGGAGCTTCTATTTCCGGAAAGGATGATAAGGCGCCGTTGGAGATTACCGGAAAAAAACTTTCCGATTTCCATTATAAAAGCCCGATCGCTTCCGCTCAGGTGAAATCCTGTTTGATGTTAGCTGCAATGGCTTCTGAAACTTCTTTAGAATACGAAGAAGATATTCTTTCCAGAGACCATACTGAGAATATGTTCCGGTTTTTGGGGAACAAACTTTCTTATTTTTCTCCCACTCATTTTAAAATGGAGCCCCCTTATATATTCGAAGCAAAAGAATTTAAAGTACCTGGGGATATTTCTTCTGCTGCATTTTTCTTAGTGCTTGGAGTTCTTTTGAAAGAAGGTTCCGTACTTGTGAAAAATGTCGGATTAAATCCTTCTCGTATTGGGATTCTACACGCCCTCGAAGCAATGGGCGCGAAAATTTTGGTCCATAACAAAAGGATAGAATGTGGAGAACCTGTTGGAGATCTGGAAGCAATTTCTTCTAATTTACGTTATGCTGAAATTAAAGAAGAATGGATCCCTTCTCTTATAGATGAGATCCCGATCCTTACGATTGCGGGGCTTTTTGCAAAAGGTGGATTTATTATCCGTCATGCAGATGAACTTCGCGCAAAAGAATCGGATCGAATTTCCGCAATGGTGGAAAATTTAAGAAATCTTGGGATTACAGTGCATGAATATCCGGATGGGTATGAGATCCCTGAAATTGATTCCAGTGTAAATTCTTCTGAACTTTCTTCTTGGTTGTCTGGGAACTCTATAAATATTTTTACTAAGATGGATCATAGGATCGCGATGAGTTTTATGATCGTCCAAGCCGTGAGCGGTTTGAAAGTCCATCTGGATGAAACTTCTTGGATTGAAACTTCTTTTCCTGGATTCGAATCATTATTGGAAGGTTTTGTGCAATGACGGAAAACGTGATCGCATTAGATGGGCCTGCCGGAACTGGCAAGAGTACAGTGGCTCGTGAACTTTCTAAAAAACTTGGATTTGAATATTTGGATTCAGGAGCATTCTACCGCGCGCTAACTCTTCATATTTTTAAGATCTATAAATCCAAAAATTCATCTATTTCGTTTTCGGATTGGTTATCCGGTAAGGAGTTCCTGCCACTTACTGAGGGTGTGGAAATTTTCTGCGAATTTGCAGAAACAGGGGAGAACAGGATCTTCTTAAATGGAGAAGATGTTTCCACAGATATCCGAACTCCTGAGATCACAAGAGAGATTAAATACATAGCTGACAAAGCTGCATTCAGAGAATTCGTAAATTCTCAATTGAGAAAACTTTCTCAAACTCATCGTCTGGTAATGGACGGTAGAGACATAGGTACACATGTATTTCCGGACGCTCGTTACAAATTCTTTCTGACAGCTTCTTCCAGAGTTAGGGCCGAAAGAAGATATAATCAATTATTAGAGCAAGGTATTCCTGCTGATTTAGAAGAAATCGAAAAAGAGATCGTTATCCGTGACAAATCCGATACGGAAAGGGAAATCGCCCCCCTCCGGAAAGCGGAGGACGCAATCCTCATTGACACAGATAACCTGCCAAAAAATAGTGTAATTAGTAAGATCCTTGGGTGCCTAGACTCTGGCATTTATAACGATTCGCACTAATCCCAATCAACACCGAGTATTTCAATCCGTATGAGTAGCCAACAAGACAAGTCCACTTTTGCAGAAGTTTTCAAACAGTGGGAAGAAAAGAAAAACGACGAAGCCGAAATTCGCAAAGACCAAGTGGTCGAAGGCAAAATCGTATCCGTAGACAACGATAACGTCTATGTGGCAATCGAAGGATTGAAACAAGAGGGAAGAATTCCTCGCTCCGAGTTTGACGAAAAACCGGAAATCGGATCTTTAGTTACAGCACTTGTAAAAAGAAAAGAGTCCACAGACTCAGGATGTATCCTTTCTAAAAAAGAAGCCGACCAAAGAAAAGGTTGGGAAGTTGTTAAAGACGCATTCAAAAATAGTTATCAAGTCAGCGGACGTTTGATAAATGAGATTAAAGGAAAAGGTTACATCGTTAACGTAGAAGGTTCTGAACTTTTCCTTCCAGCTTCTCAACTTAGCTATAAATTCTCCGATGGAGAAAATTACAAAGGTGTAGAACTTGATTTCAAAGTAATCGAGATCAACGAACGCACCCGCTCCGGAGTTGTTTCCAGAAAAAAACTTCTAGACGAAGTGAATAATGAAAAATGGGACGCTCTTGCTCTTAAAGTTAATGTTGGAGACAAAGTTAAAGCAACTGTTTCCAAAATTGCAAGCTTCGGAGTTTTCTGTGATCTGGACGGAGTTGTAGGACTCCTCAGACAAAGAGATATTTCGTATAAAAAATTCGCACCATTCAAACAGTACTTCACCATCGGACAAGAGATTGAACTTCAAATTCTTGAAATGGAGAAAGAAAACAACAAACTCGCATTAGGACTCAAACAACTGTATGAAGATCCTTGGGTTTGGGCGAAACGTTCCTTGGAAAAAGACATGGTCATCCGTGGAACTGTTACTTCTCTTACTAACTTTGGTGCATTCGTAGAATTGAAAGAAGGTTTAGAAGGTTTAATTCATACTTCTGAATTGACCTGGGCTAAAAAACCTCCTCATCCAAAAGAACTTCTGAAAAAAGGACAAGAGGTAGAAGCTCTTATCCTAGACATCGACTTCGAAAGCAGAAGATTATCTTTAGGTTTAAAACAACTTCAACCGAATCCTTGGGATGCTTTAGGTCCTGAAGTTAGAGTTGGAAATGTTCTTACTGGAAAAGTAACCGGTATTACTAAATACGGCGCATTTGTAGAAGTGGAAAATGGAATTGAAGGTCTGATCCACATCAGCGATATCACTTGGGATGAAAAACAAAAGAACCCAACTTCTCTACTTAAAAAAGGAGAAGAGGTTAAATATATTATCCTAGACATTAACTTCGACGCGCAAAGAATTTCCTGCGGATTAAAACAACTGCAAGAACATCCTTACGAAGCATTAAGAAATCGTTATCCTATCGGTTCCGTTGTTCAAGGAAAGATCAAAAGTATCGTTGACTTCGGTATGTTCGTAGAAATCGAACCTGGTTTCGAAGGACTAGTTCACATCTCCGAGATCCCTGGCGGGAAAGATACCAACTTGGCTGAATCTTATAAGCCTGGCGATATCGTAAAATGTGCTGTAGTTAAGATCGATTCCAAAAACAAGAAAATCTCTCTGTCTATCAAGGATTTCGACAAAGCCTTAGAAAGAGAAGAGATGGCGAAGTATTTGAAAACTTCCGACACTCCTTCCAGAGAAAGTTTAGGCAGCTTTATCAATTCTTCCTTAAAATAAGGACGACTCTCGGAGTTTTGGATGAAACGATTCGAACCTAAAACAGGTGCTTCTATTACGGATATAGATCCTTATCCTGGTCTTACCGGAGCAGAAAGATTTTTCGCTATTTTATTCTCCAAGATTGGAGAGAATAAAAAGCAGGTTTTATTCGGAGTAGGTGTTTTATTCGTAACCGTGCTAACTGTTGTTAGCTGGAACGAATACAGAGCAGAACAATTCCGCAAGGGTACCCTCGCCATCGAAAAAGTGGAGAAGGAGCTGGCTCTTTCTCCAATGACCGAGATCGCTGATAAGATCAAAAAATACGAAACTATTGCTTCAATATATAGTTCTCCTTCTTTAGATATCAGACTTTCCAAAACTTTGGGAGATCTATATGCTAAAAACGGAGAATACCAAAAAGCGGCAGAGAAGTTAGAATTTGCGGGTAAAAAAATAGATGAGCTTCCAGAAGTGAAGGCTTACTATTTTTATATCGCAGGAAACTATAGAGAAAGTGCAAACCAACTCGCGGAAGCTGAATCCGATTACGGAGTTTCCGTTTCTCTTTTAAGTAGCCGTAAGAATGTTTCTGGATTTTATGCTTGGAGTCTTTACCAAGCAGGTCGTTTGAAACTACAAAACGGCAAAAAAGAAGAAGCAATCGATCTACTTAAGAAAGTTTTAGACCAAGACATTGCTTCTCCTACTGAAGAATTTAAAGCAGTTAGAGAACTAGCTACTTATCTTCTACTAAAAAGCAGCCAGGCAAACTAAATGCTGACTTTGGCCCTTCCGAAAGGACGGCTTGCCGAAGAGAGCATAGAACTAATGCTCGAAAGGGGATGGCTTTCTGGCCGTCCCGATCCTGATTCCAAAGAACTTATATATAAAGACCCAAAAGGGAAGGTCCGCATTTTACTGGTCCGTTCCCAAGACGTTGCGACTTACGTGGAACAAAATTCTGCGGATGCTGGTATCGTGGGATGGGACGTATTATTGGAAGGTGGTTATGACCTTCTTCTTCCCTTGGACTTGGCTATAGGGAAATGCAGACTTTCAGTGGCAGGCCCGAAAGGTTGGAGCCTTAGTTCTGGAGAAAGAAAGGTCCGTGTAGCGACAAAATATCCGAATATTGCCAAGGACTTCTTCCTGAAAAAAGGGATTAACTGCGAAGTTATCAAACTTTACGGAAGTATTGAACTCGCTCCTTTAGTGGGTTTATCGGATTGTATCGTGGATTTAGTATCCACAGGTGGCACTCTCAGAGCCAATAATCTGGAAGAAATCGAAGTTATTATGGAATCCACGGCGAGATTGGTATTTAACCGTTCCGCCTTATACACAAAACGGGCAGAAGTTGGGGAGTTCCTAGATTCCTTTGCTTTGACTGAAAAACAGTTGTGAATTCCGCCTTTAAAAAAAACATAGTCGTAAATCGACCTTATCTATAGAGAAAAACAATGGCAGTTCCTAAGAGACGAAAATCTAAATCAAAAGTGAGGATGAAACGGGCCCATCATGCGATCGGCAAACCGAATCTAGTTCCTTGCCCGAACTGTAATTCCTTCAGACCTCCTCATAGAATCTGCCCTGTTTGCGGTTTTTACAAAGACCGTGTAGTGGTAGAACCGAAAGTCAGGAAGACTAGCGAAGAGAACTAATCAATATGTGGGTCGCCGTCGATGCAATGAGCGGCGACTACGGTCCTGATAGGATCGTAGAAGGTGCCGTTAACGCGGTAAATCAAGACGGCAGAAACGTCATTCTCGTTGGTAAAGAAGAAGATATCAGCGAGACCCTCCTCAAATACGAATACGATACAAACAAGATCAGGATTGTTCACGCCAGTGAGATTATAGGCATGAATGATTCTCCTTCCATTGCGGTGCGCGCTATGGAAGATTCTTCTGTTGTGCAAGCAGCTCAACTAGTTGCTGACAAAACATGCGTAGGAATGTTCTCGCCTGGAAATACTGGAGCCACTATGGCTGCTGCATTATTATATCTGGGTAGAATTCCAGGTGTTCTTAGACCTCCGATTGCTGCTCCCATCCCAAGAGAGAAAGGAGCTCCTACACTTCTTTTAGATGCAGGTGCAAACGTGGATTGTAAGCCAGAGTATTTGGCTCAGTTCGCTATCATGGGAGAGATATATTCCAGGCTTATCTTCAATATCCATAAACCAAAGGTTGGGATCTTATCCAATGGAGAAGAAGATAAGAAGGGAAACTCGGTCACAGTAAAGGCATTCGAATTTATTAAAAAACTACCGATCGATTTTGTAGGAAATGTAGAAGGACGAGATCTTTACGGTGGTGGAAGGGATGTAGACGTAGTAGTCTGCGACGGTTTCGTCGGAAATATAGTCCTGAAAGCAACTGAAGGTCTTTCTAAATCCATATTTGCTGTACTCAGAGAAAGTATCGCTCAGTCCAGTCTTGCACAAACAGGGGCGCTTCTTCTTAAACCTACATTCACTGCAATCAAGAAAAGATTGGATTATGCTGAGTATGGTGGAGCACTTCTTCTTGGTGTAGAAGGAACCTGTTTAATTGGACATGGTTCTTCTAATGCACATGCAGTCAGAAATGCGATCCGAGTGGTGGTAGAATGTGCCGAAAGGAACCTGAACCAAAGGATCAAAGAAGAAATAGAGAAGGCAAAGTTCTAATATTCTCTCTTTCACCAACTCCAAGGTGAACGCTACACACCCAGAATCACTTGACCCCCCAGGCCCGAAAAATACGCTAACCGCAGAATCTGGTAAGGAAAAAACCAATGATCGATTTGAAAGGCAAAAACGCCATTATAACCGGGGCTGCCCGCGGAATCGGTAAAGCAACCGCTCTTAAACTAGCGCAAGCAGGCGCAAACGTTGTCATTGCCGACTTAAACGAAGAGGCAAGTAAAGCTACTGCGGACGAAATCGCAAAAGCAACAGGTGTAAAAGCAATCGGAGTCGCTGTAAACGTAGCAAATGCAGAATCCGCTCAAGCTGGTATCCAAGCTGTTGTGGATAATTTCGGTTCAATAGACGTTCTAGTGAATAACGCAGGTATCACTAAAGATACTCTTATGCTTAGAATGAAACAAGAACAGTGGGACGCTGTAATTGCAGTAAACCTGACTGGAACTTTCAACTGTATCCAAGCAGCTATTAAATTTATGGCAAAAAATCCGAACGGTGGATCCATCATCAACCTTTCCTCTATCGCTGGAGTGAACGGGAATATTGGACAAACTAACTACTCTGCTTCTAAAGCAGGTGTAATCGGTCTGACTAAAGCGGTAGCTTTGGAAATGGCTGGTCGTAAGATCCGTTGTAATGCGATCGCTCCAGGATTTATCGCTACTGAAATGACAGATGCGATCCCTGAAAAGATCCGCACTGCAATGGTAGCTGCGATTCCTTTAAAGAGAGCAGGACAACCAGATGATATCGCGAATACTATCGCGTTCTTAGCTTCTGATATTTCCTCTTTCATTACAGGACAAGTGATCGAAGTGAACGGTGGGGGATTCCTCCCAGGTGTCCAAGCCTAATACTTTAGATCTCAATCTGAGTACAGGTAAGAAAGCCCGGAATTTTCCGGGCTTTTGTTTTGTTTTTTTGCAGAACCAATCAATACTTTCTTAGAAAAATTCTCGTAATGTTCCATAAAATTATAAATCCGAACGGCGTTCGAACAAATGATCGAGAATAGTCTCAATATCAAATATTAGAAATGTGACTTTTTGATTATTTGAATATAGGACTGGATCGGAATTTTTGATCTATTAAGTCGATCCAATACGTAAGTTATAGAACATCTTCTTTGAAAAAAATATGAAAAGGAAATTTGGATAATATTCAGTTTTTTTCCCGTTTCCAATCCGTTATCGCTTGCCAAAACATTTGAGAAAAAAATGTTTAAAAATCGGTGGATGAATTCATCCCCGATTCTAAACCTAACTAAAACTTACATACCACTTCGGTGGTACGGAGGAAACAAATGGCAGATTTCGAAAAGATTAAGTCTATTATCGTTGAGCAACTTGGAGTGGATGAGTCTGAAGTGACTCCTGAAGCACACTTCATTGATGACCTTGGTGCAGACTCTCTTGACACAGTTGAACTCGTTATGGCTCTTGAAGAAGAGTTTGGCGTTGAAATTTCCGATGAGGATGCTGAAAAGATCCAAACCGTCGGAGACGTAATTAAGTTCATCGACACTCTAAAGTCCTAATTGACTAGACCTCCGGGTTCTTACGGGAACTCGGAAGTCTTTCTTCTATTCCTTTTATCAAAATCCTTTGATAAAAAAAAAACACAATCAGAACCAAAGCAATACTGATCCTAAAAATAGGAAGGATCCTTCTCTACTTGCGTCCGAACTTGGTTTAAAATTTAATAAACCTTCTTATTTAGAAATCGCATTCATACATAGTTCTTACAGAAACGAAAATCCACAGTACAAAGAAGATAACGAAAGACTTGAGTTTTTAGGGGATTCAGTTCTCGGACTCGTGGTCGCAAAATATTTATACAGAACAAATCCTTCTGCGAATGAAGGAGAACTTTCCAGAAAAAAAGCAACCTTGGTTTCTACCGCAATGTTGAACGGGCTCAGCGAAAAATTAGGGCTGACTTCTTACGTTTTATTAGGAAGAGGAGAAGGTCAGGGAGGCGCCCAAAAAAAACTGGGGGCCAATCTATTTGAATCTTTGGTCGGTGCGGTTTATTTAGACCAAGGAATGGAAGCAGCTGAGAAGTTTATACTCGAACATCTTATAGATTACATTAAAAATTCCGATAAAGTAAAAGAGGCCACGGATTTTAAATCCATCCTCCAGGAAATTTGCCAAAAAAAATTTAAACTTCTACCTTCTTACAGATTACTAAAAGAGATCGGGCCGGATCACGAAAAGACCTTTTACGTTAGTGTATCCATCCGGGACAAATACTCTGCAGAAGGTAAGGGAAAGAATAAAAAGTTCGCGGAACAAGACGCCGCGAAACAATTATTAAAGGCCTTAAAGATCAAGGTTTAATGAAATCTAATATGGAATTCTTTTTTAAAAAGAAAGGTTTAAGGGTCCGCGTTGCCGCTTTGATCCGAAATCGTAAGGGAGAGATCCTTCTTTTGCAGCAAAAAAAGAAGGATGCCTATTATTGGTTATTGCCTGGCGGCGGAATTGAATTCGGAGAAAGTGCAGAAGACGCTCTTAAAAGAGAATTAAAAGAAGAACTTTCTTTGGATATCACCAGCGCAAATTTTCTATTTTTGAATGAGTCCATTGATCCTAAGGGAAATCGTCATCTTCTTCAGTTAGTATTCTTAGCCACCGTTAAAAAGCAAGACCCGACAGTGAACCTGAAAGAAAAGGCGATCACAGGATTCGGCTATTTTCCTTTGGGTGCGGTTTTAGAAATGGATATAAGACCGGATATTAAGGATTTTCTTTCTTCCGGAAAATACAAACCGGCTCCTTTTATACGAAGCCAATGGGTATATGATAAATGAATCCTATCCGGGAAGTACAGATCAGAGCATTTTCAAAAGAATATAAAGTACAGATCCACCCAGACTTCAGGGGCTTAGGAGAAACGATCAAAAGATTTTATCCTGTTTCTTCCATATTTATACTTACGGAAAGAAAACTTTCAGGATTGTTTTCCAAGTTTTACGAATCGGAACTTTCCGGTCTTGGGATTCCACATCACGAAATTTATATTAAAGGCGGAGAAAAAAATAAACATATTCTCCGCACTGCAGAAGTTTATAATAAATTGATAGAGCTCGGAGCGGACCGCAAAAGTTTGATCCTTGCATTGGGCGGCGGAGTAGTTGGCGACTTTGCTGGATTTATCGCATCCACATTCCAAAGAGGAATTCGTTTCGCTCAAATTCCTACGACCTTACTTGCTTCTGTAGATTCTTCTGTAGGTGGAAAAGTAGCAGTGAATGCTGATCTTGGGAAGAACATGATCGGCTCCTTCTACCAACCTGAGTTTGTATATTTGCCTTTGATTGCATTGTCCACTTTGCCCAAAAGAGAGTGGAGATGTGGAATGGCAGAGATCGTAAAACATGGTCTTTTGTCCGGAGGAGAATATCTGGAGAAGGTCCGCTCAAACGATAAATCTGTCTACGATCATACTTCTCCAGAACTTTTGGAATTGATCGTTGGGTCTATTTTATATAAGGCTAATATAGTTTCCCAAGATGAAAGAGAAACCGGTTTAAGAAAAGTCCTGAACTTAGGACATACTACCGCTCACGCCATAGAGTCTCTTACAAATTACAGAAGGTATTCTCATGGAGAAGCAGTTTCTATCGGGCTTTTGACTGCAATTATTCTTTCCGCTGAAAAACAAGGCCTGGATATTGCTTGGATTGAGGCCTTGAAAAAGATCTTAAAAGCATATGATCTTCCGTATCATGATAAAAGTAAATCCACTCAGGTAGCAAAACACACTCTTCATGATAAGAAGAATGTAGGAAATTCAGTTCGATTTGTTCTTCTTCAGTCTCCTGGGAATCCAATTTGGGATATTCCAATCGAACTGGAAGAGATAGCTTCTGCTTTTAGAAAACAGAAGAAGATGGATTAGAATTCGCCTTGCCTTGGCTTAGAGTTTCTTTAGCCTGGGCTCTCTCATCATGGAAGAAATTTTACGGTTATTAAATCCGATTTTCCTTCTGAACTCGAAGGAACGAACTATCACGGAAGAGTTCGTTCTGGTCGCGTATTTTATCCTGACCCTGGTAATCGTTTATAAAACTTTCGTTTTGAGTTTCGATAGGATCAGTCCTCCTGCTGATAATTCTGTCAGATATAATCGCAGGCGAGTGACTCGGATCTTGTTTGTGGTTGTGGGAGCAGTATCCCTTCTTCCTGTAATTTTTTCCGGACTATCTTATCTTCCTACAGTGATGGGTCTTGCTGGAGCCGGTATCGTAATCTCTTTAAAAGATATTACTTTGAATTATGTGGGTTGGTTGCTTATACATGGTAGCAACGGTTTTGAAGTAGGCGACAGGATAGAAATCGAAGGTATTAAAGGGGATGTAGTCAATATAGGGATCAATCGTTTCACTTTGATGGAGTTAAGTCCTGACCCTAAATCGGAGCAATCCACAAATCGATTGGTGCATCTTCCGAATCATACGATCATTCTTCATAAAGTTTATGTGGTGAAGGAAAAAATGGGATTTGTATGGGACGAATTCAGGATCAAGATCCCTCATAGTTCTGATTGGGAGGCCGCTGAAAAAATCCTGAACGGAATTTTGAAAAACGGATCCATCATAGACCAACATAAAATAGATTATTCAGTAAGAGAACTTTCCAAAAACTATTTGGTTCGCTTAGGTAAGACCACACCCATCGTGTACATAAATGTAGAAGAAGGTGGAGTATTATTTTCTCTTAGGTATCTAACCCATATCAAAGAAAAGAGAAACCAGAAGGCTAGGATCTCCAGGGAAGTTCTGAAAGAATTTGCAGATGCTGGAATTCAGTTCTTGTAATTATCGTATTTTATAAATTTGTAAAAAATCCACGGACTTAGCTTCTCCGCCCGGTGCTCCGGAGAGAATAACGACTATATCTCCAGGAGTTAACATTCCATCTTCCGGAAGTTTAGTTTCCATATAACGGATCATATCAAAGAAAGTTTCCATAAATGGCATTACGTAAGGTTGAACACCACGATATAATTTCATCTTTCTTGCAGTCGCTAAATAAGGAGTAAATGAAAGAATAGGAACCTTAGGTCTCATTTCGGAAGTGATGAGTGCAGAATAACCACTTCTTGTAAAATTCACTATTGCTTTTGCATTGATGCTATGAGCGATCTCTCTTGCGGCAGAACCGAGTGCCGCTCTTTCTATTTCTAATTCGGATTTTTTTAAATTCCAATGGATCTCGTAGATTCTATCTAAGTTTTCAGTTTCTCTTAGAATCTTAGCCATCATCTCTGCTGATTCCACTGGATATTTTCCACTGGCAGATTCTCCGGATAACATGACTGCATCTGTTCCATCCATAACTGCATTTGCAACATCACTTGCTTCTGCTCTTGTAGGTCTTGGATTGTCTACCATGGATTCCAACATTTGAGTGGCGGTGATCACTGGCTTGCCTGCGCGGTTCGCTTTATAGATAAGTTCTTTTTGTAAAACTGGGACTCTTTCTGTTTCTACTTCTACCCCTAAGTCACCCCTCGCGATCATGATCCCGTCGGCTGCTTCTAAAATTTCATCTATATTACGGATCGCTTCTGGTCTTTCTATTTTGGCGATGAGCCCTGTTTGTGTTCCTCTCATCATTTCTCTAGCAAGTTCTAAGTCGGAGGCTCTTCTTACGAAACTTAATGCGACGTAATCCACTCCTAAATTTAATGCGAACTTCAAATCCAGTAGATCTTTTTCGGAAAGTGCGGGTGCAGAGATAGGAGTTCCCGGCAAATTAATTCCTTTGTTGCTTTTTAGAATTCCTCCTATTATAACTTTTAAAACAGCTTCTTTGCTTGATTTGGATTCAACTTCTAGTACGAGTTTACCGTCATCTACTAATAGTTTGTCTCCCGAACGAAGATCTTCTATCATGGCAGGGTAGGTAGTGCCGACCGCCTCGGAATCTCCTAAGTATTCCGCGTCGGGTAAAAGTCTGATTTTGTTTCCTTTTTCCAATTCGATTTGGGGAACCCGGAGTTTTCCGGTTCTGATTTTTGGTCCTTGCAGATCCGCCATGATGCCGAGAGGAACGCCGGACTCGGATTCGCATTTTCGCAAAGTTTCAAAAACTTTTTTGTGAACTTCGTGAGTGCCGTGAGAGAAATTCATTCTCGCGATGTCCATTCCGGCTCGGAGAAGTGCGGTGATAGTATTTTCATCTGAGGAAGAAGGGCCAATGGTGCAGACCATTTTGGTTTTTTTTTCCGGGCTAAACATGAATGGGAACCTCCGAAAATTTGGACGTATTTAAGAATGCTATTTCGTTCTTTACGGGGCGAAACCGAAGGGTAAGCTTGGGAAAAAAAAGGCACACCCAATTGCGCCAACTGTTAGAACGGCTCGCTCTAGTTTATCATCCGGAATACAATATGGACCTTGGTCCTCACGTATTCCCCGCACGTAAATACGCAATGATATACAATCAAGTCAAGGAAGATCCTAAACTTTCTTCTTTGCCTGCCCTCCAACCGGCCCCGGTCGGAGAGGAAGAATTAAGCCTAGTCCATACTCCAGAATTCATTTCTGATTTTATGAATTTGCGATATACGGATCGGACCATGTATTCTGAGCTCCCTCTCAATCAAACTATGGTCAGAAGTTTTTGTCTAGGAGTGGGAGGGACCATTCTTGCGACTGAGATGACCGAAAATTATAAATATGTGTATCATATCGGTGGAGGATTTCACCACAGCATGCCGGATCGTGCAGAAGGTTTTTGTTATCTAAATGATGCTGCGATCGCGACGAAACTTTATCTTCAAAAATATCCGGAACGAAAGGTTTTATTTATAGATCTGGATCTTCACCAAGGGAATGGGAACGCTAGAATTTTCCAAGGAGACCCTTCGGTTTGGACTTTTTCTATGCACCAAGAAGAGTTATATCCTAAAAAAGAGAAGTCCAATCTGGATATACCTTTGGACAACGGGACGGGTGACAAAACATATCTTTCCCGTTTACAAGATGGCTTGGATAAGATCCAAAAAGAATTCAAACCGGATCTGATCTATTATTTCGCGGGTGCGGATCCTTTCGAAGATGATTCTTTAGGCGATCTAAAGCTTACTTTCGATGGATTGAAGGCAAGGGATAAAATGGTAAAAACTTTTGCGGATTCTTTGGATATTCCCGTGGTGGTTATGCCAGCAGGTGGTTATGCAAGGAATTTCCACGACACAGTTCGTATTCATTTTAATACGATCAGGGTTTTCGCCTCCTTAATTTAATTACATGAGTATATTTTCCGGTTCAGATAAATCCACATCGGGTCAGAGTTATATCGATCCAGAGGCATTAGGTCTCATCGACGTAAATAGAGAATTCAAAACACATTTAGGGATAGAAGATACTCTATTCAATAGATTCTCCGCTAAGGAAGTTCATGAACTTTTGGAACAATCTGGAATGTTCGAAATGTTGCAGTTCAGGGGATTCCAAAAAACAAAATTAGAGATCCATGGAATTTCAGAAGTTGATAATCGAATCTATATCAAAACAGAAGAGAACGAAATTTTAGTTCATATGCGTTTGAAATTTTCAGACTTTCTTTTCAAAAAGATAAATGAATCTTTTCCAATGATCTATATTGATTGGCTTTTAAGCCAAAACGTAAGGCTCGGAAAATTGGGAGAAAAGAAAAAATTATTCGAAGGCCAAGAATATCCAGGCTTGAATATAATGAACGAGATCACTTCTTTTATCCGTTTACTTTCCGGAAAAATTGGAGCAGCAGGTGCTTTTAATATTCCTGAATATTTTCACGACGCAGTTCTATTTCATAAAAATTTCAGATATTTATCTCCTGAAAAAGAGGGAGAATTTAGAGCATTACTCAGATGTTTTAAAAAAGAAAATCTAAGATCTCTCTCCGGAGCCATCCATTCCGGAAAAATTTTAGATAACCAGGCCTCTGCAGTATACTCCTGGAGTTACGGAGAAATGGTGTCCGCGACCAATCCGTACCTCGAAAAATCCTTGTTTGACGAACAGTATGATTCTATGGTTGCCAGAATTTCCGAGACCAGGGAATTTTCTAGGATCGATTAGATGACATCAATTACGATTAAGCCTGAAATTCTGATCATAGACGACGATCGAGACGTAGGAGAAGCCCTGGAAATTCTCCTCTCCAAACTAGGTTACAATTCTACTTTTTTTGATTCAGTGGAGAAGGGTAAGGAATATTTCGAAAAAGAATCCAACCCAATCGTCTTCTTGGACATCCATATGCCAAAAACCAGCGGGTTGGACGTCCTACCTTATTTCAAAAATTTGATTCCTGCCACCCAGGTCATCATGATGACTGGAGAAAGGGATATCAATAATGTGGTGACTTCTCTCACTCATAAGGCTTCTGATTTTCTTTTAAAACCATTTTCTCTTCAGACAGTTCGTATCGCGGTCCAAAGAGCTTTGGATTATTATACTTTGCTAAAGGAGAAGGAAGCGAGGGATGAAAATATCCTGAGAGATCTAAGACTTGCCTCTAAGATCCAAAAAAAGATACTTTCTGTTCCTGTAATTTCTCCTCTGGAAGTGATTGTAGATAATACTCCTGCCTCTTTTGTGAGCGGAGACTTTTATGTTCTTTCTAAAATAGGAAATAAGGTAATGGTCCTTCTTGGAGATATCGAGGATCATGGAGTTACTTCCGGACTGATCGGACTTCTCATGACTAGCATCGCAAGAGAAGCTTATAAAGAAAGCCAGGATCCTTCTAATGTTCTTAAAAGAATGAATCTTGAACTTTCCCAAGAGATAGGAACTCATAGTTTAACTGCTGCGGTTGCCGTGATCGATCTGGAAAAAAAGACAATTTGTTATGCAAGGGGAGGCCATCCTTTCCCTGTTTTATACCAGGCCGCCGGACAAAAACTTCTGAACGAAAAATCGGGACAGTTACTTGGTATCATGGATGCTCTTGAATTTGAGTCACACGAGATTCCTTACGAGTCCGGAGATGTTTTGTTCTTATACAGTGATGGATTATTAAACAGCCTTTCCAGTCCTCTATTCAAAGAATTGGAAGATGTCCGCAAAAAAGGGCTAAGTATAGAAGATTACCAGGAAGCAATCCGAACTTTCAGCAAGGTGAGTTTGCCTACTAGAGAATTCAGAGACGATTCTAGTTATCTACTTCTGAAACTCTAATTTTCTTTCGGAACGATTTGGTTTTGCGTTCGGAAAGGTTCCTTTTCGAATATTAAAAAATACTAATTCGGGCAAAGAGAAGAATACTGAGTTCATTCCATTCGTAATTCTTTTGCCTTTGTCAAATGGGCTAGTAAATATTCCCAAAGCAAAATTTCCGATTCCCCAGCCCAAGTTTACGATCCCATAAACTGGTCTGAGCAGAATCACATCATCTGTAAAAAAAACAAAAGAAGAATCATCCGGATTGGCCCTGTAAATACTGGAACTAAAAACATTAGATTCTTTTAGATATGTTTTCCATTTGGAATTTGATTCGTATAATTTTTCTAAAGCTAATTTTCTATGAGAAAGTTCTATAGTTTCTTCTTTTACATTCCATTTTTCAGTAATAGAATCATAGGCAATAAATGGAATGAATGTAAGGGAAGAATGAGGATCTATTCTTTTTCCAAGAACAACCTCATATTCTTTTTCGTTTAGGATTATTTCTAAAGAATCAAAAATTTCAGAAGTGCAGTTTTTGGTGATAAGTTTGAAAGTATAAAATTGCTTTAGATTATCATAATATGTGAATTCTTCTTTTTCGGAACGAGTTAAATATTCCGAGATAATTTCAGATTCAGGAGTAGGAAAAGAGAATACAAAATTTCCGGAAAGATCAGGAGAAAGTCTATCAAAAGTATTTCGGATTGAAATTCCTCTGCTTAATCCTGTTCTCAATTCCCAGTCCCTGTTTTCTAAATCTTCCCAGGCAAGATAATTTTCTTCTGTTAGATTTTCCGATCTTATTCTTTCTTCTCTAAATGTTTTAGAAGCTTCTAATAGCAGATCCGAACTTGCTTCCACTCCTTTTTTGTCCTTGGACCAGGTGGTGGGGGTGATTTGTGAGATTGATTCAGGAAAGGTGACTAAGAAGTATAGTTTACCTTCTTCTATGCTCTTTTCTAAGACTAAAAATCTTGCCAGGTTGACTAGTACGCTATGGCCCCAGTTTGAATTCTTTTCCTTAATTAGTTCTATAATAGAAGATTTGAGTGAATCACTTAATGAAATAAGTTTTACTTTTTCTTCTTCGCTTAAAGAAGCTCCGGAAGAAATAAAGATCGTTTCAGGATCTAAAGAATATCCTAAATCCAGGATTTCTAAAACGGAAAGTTTTTCTAACCTCGGTAGAAACCAAGAGGAAATCCCTTCTTTATAAAATGGATAGTTCCCATTTTGGACAGCCGGTGCCTCTGAGAATGTCGCAAATTTTCCTTCGGTAGATGCAGAGTTTAGTTCTTTTTTGATCTGAGTTCGTATCTTCCCGAGCCAACCTTTACCAAGTGCAGAGTTTAGTTCTTCTTTTAAAGAGGAAAGATTGGCTCCTTCTTCTTTTTTGAAATAACCGAATGTTCTGATCTTTATATTTTTTTCTGGTCTATGGATTTCTTTTAGAAATTGAACATCTGATCTAATAGATTCTAAATTTTTAATATGTTTGAACTGTATTAAGGCTAATTTTTCAAAACCAGTTCTGATCTTATCTAAATCCTTTTCTGGAATTGTTATTCGAGCAATCTTACTTGTTCGATTGGAGTAAGTATTATAAGAATAGGAAAACCTTTCGTAAGATTCACGGACTACTCTGAATATTTCATCTGGATAGTATTGGAAATGAATAACTGTATCATCGAATCTAAGTGCAGAATGCCCACCGCTGGATTGCCCGGTATTCGCATCCACATAGATGAAATCTAGATAGCTGTTTTCAGAGCGGAGATTAGAAAAAGGGAGAAGTAAAAAAAGAAGAAGGAAGCGACTCTTTAAAAAGAGCCGCTTATATATACTCGATCTCAAATTAGAGGGAAAGATAGCCTCTTTCCAGAGCTTTTGCGATTTCAGGTTTGAAATTTACGTTTGCGGCAAAACTTTTAAAACCTTCTTCACTAACTCCTGCTTTTTTGAGCCCTCTTCCTATGGAAACATAAGTGCTTTCTGAGTTTTTCCAGTTGATCACTCCGTTTTTAGAAGCGAGTTCTGCAAGATCAGATTCAAATTCGGAAGAACGAGTGGATCCAGTTTGTAAATAGAAAGCGGTTAAATTTTCCACATCTCTTTTATATCCTTTCTTCTCTGCTGCCTCGTCTTTAGAAGAAGAGGAAACGGAAGAAACTACGGAGACAACAGCATTGGAAATACTTTGTAGTGAGTCCGAAGATTTAGAAAGTGAATTTGATATGGAATCTATAAAACAATTTTGAGATAGCAGGATCCCGAATGTAAGTAAACCTGCGCCCAGAATTTTGTGAAAAAATTTCATTGATGTACCTCGCCTTGGATCTTCCGAATTTTGGAAGAAAGTTTCTGACACGTTCGCGCCTATTCTCTTCCTGAATTCAGTAAGAGTCAACTTTGTTTTCCGGAATATAGGACCACTGTGGACCACGGTTCCATTTCAATTTTGAGAATTTTTTTACGGGAATCTATTTCCAAAGAGTCGGGCTTTTTTCCTGTCCAATAATCTATAGAATTCTTTTTGTCCCAAGGAAAGAATAAGGAGAGCGAAATCTCTTTCTTTTCGTTACTTGGATTCCAAATCCCTAAATAACCGGAAGGATTGTATAGAGCGCTCGGGAAAAACTCAGTTCCGAGTCCGACTGGAAGCGGAGTTTTGCTTCTACACTTGGATTGGAGTGCTAAACTTTTTTGTAATAATTCCAGTCTGTCTTCGTTTACTAAACTTAGATCGTCGGAGACAAATAACATTCCTCCAGAGACAGACATGATACTTGCCATGATCTTTGTTTGAGCCTCAGTCATGCTGTTTTTCTTTTTACGAACTAACAAACAATCCGGATCATTCAGCCAAAGTGTTCTATGCATAGAAGCTCTTGTGATATCGTTAATCAGTGCTCTTTCGGTACAGAGCCCGTTTCTATCTTTTACTAGGATCCTGGATTTTTCTCTGTACCAGAAAGGTGCCACATCACAGGAAATTCTCATCGCATCGAATAATCCGACAGAAGGAAGCATCGGCGCTCCACAGCCTAAGATGAATATATCTTTTCCAACTACCTTTCGGATGAATTTGATTGCTTCCGCATAACGAGTATGAGGTGATAAACTTCTGTCATAAGTCCAACCAGGAAGTAATGCAGAATACAAGAAGTCCAGTTTTAGATATTTGTATCCGTATTCTTTAACTATGGTTTTGAAAACCGTGGCTAAAAATTCTTTAGACGCAGGGTGGGTCACATCTAAACTATAAGTATAATCTACTCCCCAATTTGGATTCCAAAGTGCAGCTACCGGATTTCCATCTCTGTCTTTTAAAACTGCTTCTGGAAATTTCTGGAAAAATTTGGATTTTTTACGTACTAAGAATGGAGCAAGCCAGATCCCAGGCATTAATTTTTCGGAACGGATTGCTTCTGCAAGTAAACCCATTCCACCTGGAAAACGATCATTTGTTTCTAACCAGTCTCCAATCTCTGCTTGGTAACCATCATCAATTTGAAAAACTTTTAATCCTAGATTTTTGGATCTAAGCTCTTTCAAATTTTGAAGAATGATCTTTTCTGAAATTTTAGTATAGTAATGATACCAAGAACACCAACCTGTTGGAACCTGTGTTTCCGGAAGTTTTACTTTTAGATTTTTTGCAAGTTCTGCGAAATAATTTTTAATAAAGATCGCTTCGTCGCCTGTAAATTTGGAAACACGGATCTGGGTGAGTGGTAGTTTATTTCCTTTAAAATCTTCGAAACGGAAGAAATCATATACTACTCTAATATCTCCGCTAAAAAAATTATCAGCAGTTTTTTTGGAAGAAGGTGATATTAGGATCTTAAACTTAACTCCTTCTTCTCCTTTGGAAACTGCTCCCGCAAAAAATTTGGAGTCTCCGTTTTTAGGTAAAAGGATTACGTAGGCTTCTGAGATCCAGTTGCCTTCTTCTCCCGCATGTTCCGAATAAATATTTTCTTGGGAGTATTGCAAAAATCCTAATTTAGGGGAAATATCTGCGTCTTCTAAATTTTCAGCAGCGGAGAGACTCCAGGATTGGTATCCATGTCTGAAAATTTTACCTTCTTTGATCCCATGAGAAGGAAGTTCCCACTCGAAGGTAAGTAGTTCTAAACCAGCAGGAGGCCTTCTTTCTGCTATCCATTCTAAAATGGGAGCATACGTGGATTTACCCTGGGATTTGACTAATTTAAAGGAAAACTTATAATTCCCGCAATCGCTCTTTGTCTCCGCTCTTCCTACCGGAAACTCAAACTGAGACTTTTGTTCTTCTTCATAGATACGGGTTCGCAAAACTGCTTTCATTCTAGGACGATGGTTTACTGATTCGAAAGATAGAAAAGGAAAAAAACCGCCGGGGAGGCCGGACTTTTCTTGCGGACCTGAGATCCTATTCGATTATTTTGGCTTTATGGCATCTAACCGCGCGAACAATAAGCCGGATCTTTTTCCGGGAGATCTTTCAGAAGAGAGATTCAAAGAATATTTAGAGGACGATCATTTGGCAGTAGATTGCGAAATGATGGGTTTAAATCCAAGAAGAGATCGTCTTTGCGTGGTCCAAATCTGTGATTCCAAAAATAGGGTGAGCCTGGTACAAATTCTGCCCAACCAAACAGAAGCTCCTCTACTCAAGAAATTATTCGAAAATCCTGATATTATAAAAGTATTCCATTTTGCTAGGATGGATACTTTATTCTTAAGATACAGACTTGGGATTTTAACCAAGGGAGTTTTTTGTACTAAGATTGGATCCAAACTTGCTCGCACTTATACAGACAGACATGGTCTGAAAGATATTATCAGAGAATTTTTCGACGAGACCTTGGACAAAAAAAATCAGTCTTCCGATTGGGGCGCTCAAAGTTTAACTAAGGATCAGATTGAATATGCTTCCGGAGATGTTTTATTCCTAATCTCTCTTTCCCAAAAACTTACTCAGATATTGATCCGAGAAGGAAGATACGAACTTGCTCAAGAAGCTTTCCAATGTCTCCCTGTATTCAATCAGATTGATTGGCTCCAAATGGAGAATTTATTCGAACATTGAAAAAGAAAATTTCCAAAACCTTTCTTTGCCAATCCTGCGGACAGGAATTTTCCCGTTGGGCAGGTAAATGTGAATCCTGCGGAAAATGGAATACGATTGTAGAAGAATCGGGAGGGGATCGTTTTTCCTCTACTCCCAGTTATAAAAAATCTGCAGTCTATAAGGAACCTGTTCCTATAGATTCTATTCCTTCAGATGATACAAAACGTCTGAGTTCAGGACTTTCTGAATTGGATTTGGTTTTAGGCGGAGGACTTGTTCCTGGAAGTTTAATTTTAGTAGGTGGAGAACCTGGTGTAGGTAAGTCCACTCTCATCTTAGAGATTAGCAGAAGTATGGTCTCTCAAGGTAGAAAAATATTATATATATCTGGTGAGGAATCTGCGGCTCAAGTTGGACTCAGAGCAGCACGGATGAATGTTCTATCAGAGAGCCTTCTTCTTTCCTCCGAAACATACGCTGAGAATATTTCCGCAATGGTCGAGGATGTTGCCCCCGATCTAGTATTTGTAGATTCAATCCAAACTCTTACAAGAGAAGCACTTCCAAACCAAGCAGGAACAGTCACACAACTCAGAGAATGTACACAGGTTCTCTTAGAAACTGCAAAGCGCACCGGAATCCCGATTATAATGACAGGACATATTACTAAGGACGGAGCGATCGCAGGTCCTAAGGTATTGGAACATTTAGTCGATACGGTATTGTACTTCGAAGGGGACAAACTGAATTATTTCAGACTTCTTCGTGCCGTAAAAAACAGATTCGGCGCAGTGGGAGACCTTGCAGTTTTCGAAATGTTGGAATCCGGCTTAAAAGAAGTAAAAGACAGACAAAGAGTATTTATCAGTTCTCTCACGGAAGGAAAAAGTGGTTCGGTTATCAGTTCCGTTGTAGAAGGAAGCAGAGCTCTCAGTGTAGAAGTCCAAGCCTTGGTAAGTAGAACTAATTATTCTCAAGCAAGAAGAATGGCAGAAGGTCCCGACACTCGAAGACTCATACTCCTTGCGGCGGTCATCGAAAAATACTTGGGACATACATTATCAGAATGTGATATATTCGGAAACTTGGCAGGAGGATTGCAAGTGGACGAACCAGCACTCGACCTTGCAATCTGTGCTTCTATACTTTCTAGTTATACCGAAAGACCTGTTCAATCAGGATTTGCAGTCATTGGAGAAGTTGGGCTTTCCGGAGAAGTTCGTTCTGTTGGGCAAGTTTCCCTTCGATTAAAAGAGCTGAAAGGTGTTGGGATCGAAACAGTTTTTCTTCCAAAAGGAAATTTGGCGGAGCTAGAAAAAATCCCTGGAATGGAAATTGTAGGAATTAGCGCCCTAAGAGAATTAGAAGGTTTGTTTAAGTGAAAACTTGGATTATAGCCAATCCGTTTTTGCAAACTTCATATATTATAAAATTATTATATACTGTCCTTTCGTTTTCGACTTTTTTCTTCTCTGGTCCTGCATTTTCTCAAGAATTAGATCCACTTCTGCGTCAGCCATGGTTTCCTGATCAGGAGAAGAAGGAAGAATTACTTTATAATAGGCTCCAAACTGCATTTAGATTAAGTGCTCATTATGTTTGGAAGACAGATTCCAGATCTCGTAATTATCGCTTTTACAAAGACGGAAAAGTCGAAATGATACTGGATCGGAATTATAAAGAAGTATTTCCTAACAGACAAGAATTGGATCTGCATTATAGCGAGGCAGAAAGTTTGCAAAAACATGCAAATCCATATTCTGCGATCCGTCTCTTAAAAGGTTCCATGTACTGTTATCGATTGAGATATGGAAAACTTGTGCCGGAAGGTTATGAAAAAACTGCAAAACTCCTCGGGAAATTTTTAGACCAATATTCTCATAAAGAAAAGGAATTACAAAGATTCACTGATCCGTTTGGTTGTTGGACGCCAGAAGTTTTAAAGATCAGAAGTTCAGACTTTGCATATTCATTCGATCTTCCTCCGGATCTTACTTATTTATTTCCTGACGAAGACAGAGAGTTTTCTGGAGAAGATTCAGATTATCTCTGGCAGGTGCATAGATTCTACCAAAACTTTCCAGTGGAAGGAGGACCTTCTACTTGGGAAAAAGAATATAGAAAGAATAGTGAAGGTATCCTATTTTTCCGCCCGGATAGGATCGTTTTTACTGTAGGAACCACACTCCATTTTCATCCTTCTATCTTTAACGCGCAAAATTATTATATAATATGGGATTCACTTAGAGGTATCAATTCCAGGACCATGAGAGAATGGAATTATCTTCGCAAAAAAGAAGGGGACCTATATAGAACGAGTTTCGATTTTGTGGGGGAAGATGGTCGCAAAAGCCAGATCATCGTTTTGGAAAAATTTTATTTAAGAGGGACCAGAGGAATGCTATTCTCTTTGGCATATCCAAGCAAATTAGAGGCCCTCGGCACCAAAATCTGGAGTGGATTTTCTTCCTCTATCGTCGTAGAATAGGAGGGAATGTTTGCCTTAGTCAAAAACTGGGAAAACCAAAGACCTAAAAAGCCTGAACCTCCTTGGAGATTACTCGGCTTGGGCCTCCTGTTTGTAAACGGAATGGCAGCACTTTTCTTACCGATTGGTCTTTTCGGGACATTGATCTCCACGATCGCCTGCCTTGGTTTTTTATTTCTTCCTATGTTCTTTATGACCTTAAGGCTGACCAAGTTTTATGGAAATAGTATATTCTTCGCTTTGTTCCTTGGATTTATCTCCGCGCCTGTTTCTGCACTTTATCTCAGCCATGCATTCGGCTTTTTCCTGGGGTTAAAATCTCCAGAACAGACCATCTTTCAAAAAGAAAGTGGAGTTTCCAATTCTCATATCTATAGATTTACAGATTCCAAGTTTTTATACAAATACCAGGTGACCAAGACCACTCCTGGTTCTATTAAGAAAACATTGTATTTTCATGTGGCGCCTTGGGTTTCTGCTGATTGGAAAGAAGGTGACGAGGTCCTAACCTGGGCAGTCTGCCCTCAATTCTCCGAAAAAGTATGCGATTGGGAGAAACAAAACGGAAGAGTAGGGCAGTCTCTGTCACATTCGAATATTGCAGGGTTAAACTCTTATTATGCGGAAGCAGTCCAGGAAGCCTGTAAAAAGTTCGGTTTCGATCTTCCCAAAAACCCAAGGATCCTTCTGCCAATCTCCAATCCGGAAGAAGTTTTATTCAATATGGGAGTCCTCGGGCTTGCGGGCCTTCTCGCCTTAAACTATATCTGGATCATTGGGATCCTTGTTTGGAATAAAAGGAAACATTAGTTATGTCTCAAAAAAGGGCGGGCGAGTGCAGCTGGCTTTTCGGTCTCGGAACGGGATTATTTCAATTTTTTCTTCTGAATTGCAAAAAACTTTTTACTTGGCTAATTTTGCAACTTAGGCTACCGATATTTATACACAGAGACGGGAAGGAGAAATCTATTTGGACCCCGAAATCCTAACGGAGAAGGTCGCTACCCAGAACAAAAAGTTTCTGGTAGATCTAAAACGGAATGAGAACGGATACTATTTAAAAGTTTCCGAATGGTCCAATAGCAAAAAATCTTCCATATTCATTCCGGCAGAAGGTGTCGGAAAGATGATCGAGGTATTACGTAAATTCCAAGACCTGATTCAGGATGGAGAAATTACGGACATCCCTCCCTCTCAGAATTAGATTGGATTGCACTAAATCTTTAGGAGATGTTCTCATGGGGAAAAAGACGTACTTATTAGCTAGCGTTCTCTTTTTCTTGGCGATTACCGGGACTTCCGGTCAGCAGCCAGCGGGAGGGAACCAAGGCGGTGGTCAAGGCGGCCAAGCACCGGATCCCCTCGAGAAAATTATACTCGAAAACTTCGAGGAGTCCGAAGACTGGAGAGCTAAGTCTACTACTCCCCTGGGAGAGACTAAAACTCTTAAAATGGTTCAAAGAGGTCTGATCCGTGACGTATTCGATGAGAATACTGTTCCGGATAATGGTGGAGACCAATTAGAGAAGAACCATATTCTCGGAATCAAAACTCATTATACCGATAGAGGTTTTGACAGAGTAGAAGTTTTCCCTCCTCACGAATATATCGTGAAAGGAAAAGCTCGCCAGGTTTCTATCTGGGCTCTGGGAAGAAAATTCCGTCATACTCTGTTTGTTAAACTAAGAGACTATCGAGGAAAAACCCACAATATCAGAATGGGCCGCTTGGATTATTTCGGTTGGAGAAAATTAACTGCAACTGTTCCAGGATTTGTTCCTCAAAGTACCAGATTCGCATTATTGGACAAGAACCTAAGATTCGTTTCTATCTTCGTGACCTCAGATGTTCATGAAGTTGGCGGAAGCTTCTACTTTTATGTAGATGATTTAGAAGTTCGTGCCGATAAATCTGATACGAAGTATCCTGGTTCTGAAATTAAGGACAATTGGTGATATCACTCCGGTAGGACACGTATGAAAAACCTCAGCAAAAAAACTAAAATCACCGCGGCAGTAGTAGTAGGTATTTCTTCCATCCTTCTTCTCGGGACCGTGAGCGCGCAATTTATCAAAAAGAAAAAAGGCGGGATCGAATCTCCTACCGGTATCGACGTAAGTGGAATGGAGTTACGCTCCATCACTGTAGAATCTTGGGATAATCCTCCTGGTGCTGCTCCTTACGGTTGGGAAGTAAGTACTGATAAGGATACTCTTGTTCCTCAAGGACAACAGTCCCAATACCAGCCTACTGCTTCTAACGCACAAGCAGTGAGAGAAGTTAAACTTCTTCCTGGAAAACCTGGAGACATCAAGAACGTAGATGCTGGAACTGGAAAAGTTTTGGGAGTGAAGTTTGCATTCACTTTCCCAGGAGATAACTCAGTAAGTATCCGTCCTCCTCGCACTCCTGAATACGAGATCACTCGTAAAATGGCTTACTTGGACGCTAACAACAAAAGAAAAGAATTCAAGATCTATGGTGTTGAATTCCCAGGGATCGTAAAAGCGGTTTCTGTTTGGGTTTGCGGTCGTGGTAATGAGTACAACCTAGAAGGTTGGTTAGAAGATTGGAAAGGTGATTCTCATATCTTCCAATTCGGAGATCTGGACTTTATTGGTTGGAGACCTCTTACTTTTGAAATTCCTCCTGGAGTTCCTCAAGACGTAAACTCTTTCCCTCAAGTTAAGACACTTGTATTCAAACAATTTAAAATTCGCTCTCGTAACGATACGAGTGGAGAAACTGTATATCTCTTCTTTGATGAGCTTAGAGTTCTTTCAGACGTATTCGAAGTTCACTTCGACGGAGCTTCTATCGACTTCGATGCAGATGACTGCCGTTCTAAACGTAAGTTGGATAAGATGTTGAAAGTTAAAGCAGAGAAAGAATGTGAAGGTGGTGGAAACGGCAAGTAAGCCTTTCTCACATCCGACTCTAATGAAACGCGGGAAATCTCCCGCGTTTTTTGTTTTTGGAGACACAGAGGTTTTTTCACACAGAGACACAGAGTCACGGAGGGGTCTCGAGCGTCTTACAAAACTTAAAAAATTCTCTCTGTGTCTTAGTGCCTCTGTGTGCCATAAAACTCTGTGTCTCTTTTAACTCCGTGACCTCCATGGCCTCTGTGCGAAAATTAAAGCCAAAATGACTCCCTAAGTGACACGTAAAGGCACTCTGAGCCTCGTTCCCCCAAATTCTAGTTTACGTATAAGCCTAAGCTGCTATAATTGATCTGAAAGGGCTCTTAAGACACAAAAAAACCGCCCATCCGAACCTATTTTTGAATGCCGACCCCGTCGGCGGAGTAATTCCTATGTCTAACGAAACTGCGACAACCGCGGAAACTAAGCCTGCCAGCGAACTGGACAAGCTGACGTCTCTTTTTAACGAGGAGATTTATGTACGCTCGGACGCAAATTCCATTCCAGCATCTAAATTTAAAATTTACGACGACCTCATAGAATCCTTTCAATCATCCGGACTTATAGATTCATCTAAAACCAAATTAGAAGAACATCTCACTGATCATCCTGAAAGTATTTCTGCAAGATATATGCTTGGATTACTTGGACTACAAAAAGGAAGTATTGACGCTGCTTCTTATTTCAAGACTTTACTGGATTCTTTCAAACAAGCCAGCAAATGGGTCATCATTGAACATATTACAGACAATATTTTAAAATTCGGAGAGGATCGTTATGCTCTTCGTTTTAAAGCAGAAGCTCTTGAAAAACTAAAGAAGAACAAAGAGCTAAAGCCTATCCTGGAAAAACTTGCAAAACAAGACCGCAAGAACCCAGAGATCGCTAAAAAATATGCATTAGCAATTCTTGATGAAAACAAAGAGAAAGCAGTCGCTTATCTCAAACAAGCTATCGAAACTTTTGCAAAGACTAAAGACTATGTACAGTTCGAAGAG
Organism: Leptospira saintgironsiae; assembly: GCF_002811765.1. Lineage (NCBI taxonomy): Bacteria > Pseudomonadati > Spirochaetota > Leptospiria > Leptospirales > Leptospiraceae > Leptospira > Leptospira saintgironsiae. The sequence goes on from NZ_NPDR01000004.1 coordinate 341,218, forward strand.
ATCTGGCCTATTTTTGTAACTAACAGTTACGATGATATCCAGTTCGTAGAAAAGATAGAACGTATTCTTTTAGGTCACCGTGAAAAGACCCGTCTTGCAGGTTATCTTTATCCTTTAGTTGATCCATTCAAGATTACTGAAGATTGGGACAGAGTGATCTACCTTCTGAAAAAGATCCTGGATCATGAGCCTGTTTCTAACAAAGCAAGAAACGAACTAATCAGAGTTTATAAACTGAAATATGCCAACCACAGCTTGTTGGAAGATTTCTTAAAAATGTCCGAGTTAGGAAATAACAGAAAACCTGTTAAGGTTTGTATTTCCAACTTCGAAAGAAACATCGTATTTGATACTGGTAACTACGTTCTACATAGAAACTGGGGAGTAGGTAAGATCGTTTCTATTTCGCCTAACGGAGATTCTATCTTTGTTGATTTTAAGGATAAGAAAAATCATAAACTTTCTATCCAAATGGCGATCACTAGTTTGAAACCTTTAAAAGGAGATCATATCTGGGTAAGATTCTATGAAGATAAGGCATCTGTAGTTTCTCTATTCGAGAATGATGTTCCTGGTTTCTTTAAAGAATTATTAACTTCATTCGAAAACCATATGTTGGTTGCAGAAATGAAGGCTGAGATCGCAGGAAAATTTATCCCTGTCGTTGATTGGTCTAAATGGTGGAACAAAGCTAAGAATGTTATCAAAAAAGAAGATAACCTGGGCTTTAACCCTAAGAAAAAAGACGAACTCTGGTATAGAGAAAAACCGATCACTTACGCGGAAGAATTGACTGAAAAATTCAACGCGAATGCAGATCCTGCTAAACGTCTAGACATCGCTATCGAAGCTCTTAGAAACAAAGAAGAAGCTGAATCAGCGATTGATACTTTCGCTCATCATTATTTCGAAGAAGAGCAAACTCACGATTCATTCCGCAAGATCGTTGCTTATCTGTATCTCGACGAAGTCGCTTCTACTATGGAAGGAGAAGACGGAAGTCCTTATGATTTCCAAAGATATCAAAAATTGGATGATGTTTCCAAGATCGTTAAGTCTCTCAAAAGAGAAGAGGTTCTGGAATATTCTTCTAAGATCAGCAACTTAGATATCAAAAAGTCTTTCGTAGACTTAGTGAAAAAATCTCATTCTGATTGGGTCAATATTCTGGTTGGACTTCTTTTCGAAGTTCCAGTTAAGAATAACAAATACGTTGTTTCCGTTTTGGAAAATGACGGAAAATTCGCTGAACTAAACTTATTCATCGAAACCTCATCCAGCCGTGCTAAAGAAAATCCTGAAGTATTCCTTTGGGTGGCAAAATCTATCCTTCTCAAAACTTGGGAAGAAGAATGGATGAACGTTTCCAGACAGGATTTAATCCTAAGAGTTCTTCGTTTATTAAAACCTCTGAATAAGATCGAGGAAAAAGGAACCAAGCTTAAGAACACCTGCCAAGAGATCCTTTTTGGAAACGATGCAGCTGTGATCAGCGAGGCTATCCAAAACGGAGATTCAGAATATATCCGTAAAGTTTATGCACTTTATAGAGAAGTTCCTTATATCGAAGAGACTGAAAAAGACAAATTGATGTCTCTCATCAGAGTTCTGAAACCGGATCTTATCTGGGAAGAAGAGGATGATGATGAAGAGGAAGAGGATGTTCTGGCAAGAATTCCAGAAAACGCAGTTCTTGTTACTCGTCGTGCTCTAAACGCTAAAAAAGCAGAGTTCGATCATTTGGTAAACGTTGAGATGCCTGAAAACTCAAGAGATATCGGAGAGGCTCAGGAAAGAGGGGACTTAAGAGAAAATGCGGAATACAAAGCCGCTATGGAAAAACAAGTCCAGCTACAAGCTCAGATCAAAAAACTGGAAGCAGAACTCAAAGCTGCTATCGTTTTGGATCTTTCCAATGTAAAAACAGATCGTATCAATATCGGAACCACTGTAAAACTCAAAAACGAGTCCAGTGGAGAAGACCAAACTTATTCTATCTTGGGAGCTTGGGACGCAGATACTGAAAGAAATATTATTTCTTACCAGTCTCCATTAGCTAAGTCTCTTTTAGGTAAAAAAGTGGGGGATAATGCTTCTTTAAATCTTGGTGGAGCAGAAACCAAGTTTAAGGTCCTGCAGATCAGCAGATACTCTCTCCAAAACCAAGACTAAGAAAGAATATTCTAATCTTGTAAATTGAAAGCCTCGCGATTTCGCGGGGCTTTTTTATTTGTGCGAAACTCCGCCCTAGGCTGAATTAAAACCGCACCAGATCGGTAAACCAATCAGAAGAATTTCCTGCGCGATCCTTAATCCGGATCTGGAGTAACATATACTTTTTCCAAGCTGAGAAAGTTTTAGGAAATTTGATGATCAACATTTTACGGTCTGCATCAAACTCGCTAGGATAAACTTCTCCTTCTAATAAAACTTCTGCGCCACCCGCGTAGCCGGAACCTGTGTCGGAAACAGTATATAATCTTTCTTCGATTCCTTCTTCTTCCTGGCCCTTGATCCTTCTATTTCTTGTGATTAGATATGGATAATTGACCGCAGGTTTTGCATCGTCTGTTAGAATTGCTAAGGCTCCAAGTTTTGTCAGTAAGCCTAATTGGCCCCTTTGTTTTAAGGCAGACCATTTTTTAGAAGCCTTATCGTAGATATAGATCCCGTCTTTTTTCCCGAGGGCCGCACCTCTCCATGTAAGTTCAGCTTCTCCTACCCAAGAAAGATCCGAAGATTCTAATTCATAAATAGAACCTTTTGATTTGAGTCCTTCTGGAAGTTTCATACTTTCTTCCAGTTTTTCAATTTTTTTGAAGATCAATTGGCCTTGGCCGTAGGTCGTCTTGTTGGGAGTTTTGATCTTTAAAATCCCATCTATGGAGTTGAATTCAGTTTTTGTAATGGATGGTTTTTTGGTATTTATTGTTCCAACCTCTATTTCTAAAGGAAGAATAGAATGATTTCCTGCATGATCGGACGCCTTGAGGACAAGTTTGACCGTGCTGCCAGTTTCGAAACTTCTTAGATCTATGCTTGGTCCTTTTGCAGGAAATAGATTATAAACATAAACAGGAGGATTTAATGAAGAACGATTTGAGTCGAATATATCATGGTGGATCCTTGCTTCTTCATAACTCATTCCCCTAAAGGATCTCTCGTATAAAGGAGTCTCGTCCTTATACAGTCCTGCAAAGAATAAATTGTTTTTATTACGGGAGGTCATTTGGTCATAGGCGCCTAATCTAAAACGAACTCCTCCTGCAAGATTTAGTTTTTGATTTCCTGGAAGTGCAAATTTACCTTCTCCCTTTTTTTCTAAGGATAGTCTTGCCTGTACTCCATCTTCAGAATCTACATATAGCAGCAAAAGTTCCGGAGAATATCTGTCTTTTCCTCTCAAAGGCAAATAGGGAAGTGGATTTAATGTTCCATTAGGCAAATGTAATTCAAAATGTAAATGACTGACTCCAGTTCCGGATTCTCCGAGCCTCGCGATATTTTCTCCCTTAGGGAGATTATAAGAACCAGGGGAAAGGTTTACCTGAAATTCTCCACCGCTTAGTAATGCCAAAGCTTCTCTTAGTAGATCTAAGTCTTTTCGGAAACCTTTGAAGTCCAGTAAGTGAGCAAATTTTGCTTTTAGAGTAGAGCCTGAAGATTTTAAAATTATATTGGAGCCGTATCCTTTTGTGGATTGGCCTATCGATTCTACATATCCTGGAAATGGAGAAATTGCCGCGATCCCATTCGTGTGAAATGTTTTAAAATCACAGCCCATATGAAGATGATGCACTCTATATTCTGCATAGGAACCTGAGATAGGAGTTTCCATCTCCATTGGAAAACCTAAATTTCCAAGATCCGCCAAAACCTCAGGAGTAAGATCATCCCAAATATTTTTTTGAATAGCCGGACTTGTTTTTAGATTGGGAGAGACTGCAGAAACTTTGGAATCAATTTCGCCTGCTTTACCTTCTGTCCATGAAAGTATAACTAGCAGAAATACAAATCCGAATCGATACGGGATTTGTGGAAAAAGTTTTAGGAAATTTTTTCCCATTTGCGAATTCAGATCCGGTTCCTCTAAATTGTAAAGCCTGAAATCTGCGAAATTTTCTTGCAGCCTCGTACTTGGAGAAAAGCCTGATGTTATGAGGCTTCTTGTTTCGATTTTCCTAGTATTTTGCCTAAGTTCTTGCACTTATATGACTCGGGAGCCCGGCAATCCTCCTAAAATCGACGGGATCCCAATCCCTGATTCCAGACGTACAGTCTATGTGCAGAATTTTCGGAACAATTCCTACGGGATCGCAATGCATACCACTCTTTCTGATCTGGTAAAACAAGAGATCAATTATCGCGGAAGATTTATCCAGACCAGGGAGAAGTCCCAAGCCGCATATCGTATCTATGGAGAGATCAGCCATTACCAACAAGTGGGAGCTCTTTTGGACCAAGGTGGCCAGCAGCTTAGCAAAGAGATGTTCGTAGTTTGCAAGGTAGAACTCCAGAAAGCCGGGGGCGAGAAAATTCCATTAGAAAGAACTGAAATCCCAGCGAGAATTATCTACTCAGACCAAGTTGGTTTTATGGAAACAGAGGGCCAGGCCCAAACAAGATTACTAAAAATTCTCGCTGTACGGATCGCGGAAGAATTGGAAAGAGCCTGGTACTATTCTATAGCGGGTAAGATAGAAGGTGAGGAAGAGTAGTATTTCATTTCCTAAAAATGAAATTCCACTTGATAATTCTCATAACCGGATCTTAAATTGTGGAAAAGAATGTGAACACACGAGATTCCTTGATCCGAAAGGAAATTTCTGCAAACTAGTTCCATCTTTCTCCTGAAAAATGAATAAAGACCGAGAAACTGAAATTCTGAAAACCGTAGACGATTCCATCCGGATGGAGATGAAAACTTTTTCTGATTACCTACAGAAGAAGGGACTAAAGATCACCAACCAAAGGATGTTAGTCGCAGAACGTATTTTCTCCCTACACAATCACTTCACTGCGGAGAGCCTCCTGGAAGAATTTAAAGACCAGAGGGATAAAATTTCCAAAGCCACCATTTACAGAATTCTTTCTATCATGGTGGAAGCGAAATTATTGCAGGAGCATAATTTCGGCCAAGATTATAAGTATTACGAACATATTATAGGCCATACTCATCACGATCATATTATCTGTGGGGACTGCGGCAGGATTGTAGAATTCATGGATGAAAGGATCGAACAGTTGCAAGAGCAGGCTGCTGCAAGCAACGGATTTAAGATCACTGGTCATAGCTTGAATATTTACGGCACTTGTTTGGATCCGAATTGTCCGAACAAAAAATGATCTATAGATCCAGAGTTTCAGATACACATTCTTTCGCTCGAACCGGAACCTTATCTCTTAACGGAATCGAAATTCCAACGCCAGTTTTCATGCCTGTGGGCACGAGAGGTGCGGTCAAGTCCTTGGACTCCGACGACATAGATGAGTTAGGTTATGAACTGATCCTCGGAAATACATATCATCTCTATCTTCGCCCAGGCACCGAGGTTCTGGAGAAATTTGGCGGACTCAAAAATTTTGTTTCTTACAAAAAAGCTCTGCTCACTGACAGCGGTGGCTTCCAAGTTTTTAGCCTGAATTCTCTTGTTAAATTCAAACAAGAAGGAGTGGAGTTCCGTTCTCATATTGACGGAAGTCCTCATTTTTTCACTCCCCAGAAAGTGATCGATATCCAAAGAGCAATCGGTTCTGACATCATGATGGTGTTAGATGATTGTCCTCCTGGAGACGGAACTGTTTCCAGGATCAAAGATGCTCTGGATCGGACTCACCGCTGGGCAGAAGAAGCTGTGAATTACTGGGAGAAAGACAAGCGTAATCAATTCCTATTCGGGATTTTCCAAGGTGGAACCAATTTAGATCTGAGATTGGAAAGTTTAGACAAGATCCGCTCACTTCCGTTCTCCGGAATTGCGATCGGAGGTCTCTCAGTGGGAGAACCCAGACCTGATTTTATCAGAACTATGGAAGGAATTTCCTCGTACACCGATAGGACTAGACCATTATATCTGATGGGAGTGGGAACTGTTCCGGATATTTTGGAAGGAGTTCGAAACGGAGTCGACATGTTTGACTGTGTTCTTCCTACCCGCAACGCTAGAAACGGGCAAGTATTCACCTCTCAGGGAAAAGTGAATCTCAGAAATGAGAAATGGAAGCTTCGAGAAGAGCCGATGGACCCGGAATGCGAATGCAAAGTGTGCAAAAGATACAGCATTGGGTATATCAGACACCTGCATCACGTGAAAGAGCTAAGTGCATTTTCCTTGAGCACGTACCATAATTTGCATTTTATGAAAAAGTTCATGAAAGAACTTCGACATTCCATCGAAGTTGGAAATTTCAGCGAGTTTTTTGTTAAATGGAAAAATTTGTACGAAAGACCGGAAATTTCTCGTTGACTATATAGAGAATGACCCCCCTATTGTAGGATGGTTCAAACAGATAAAGAAAGGAGTTGCTGATTTTTTATGGAAATCACCAGAAGGGAAAGCGGTAACATCGTCATTCTGGACATCAATGGGGAGATCGATTTATACAACGCCCCTGAGATTAAGGATGTGATCGCAAAGCTCATTGAAGAGCAGAAATACTATACGATTATCAATCTGGAAAAGGTCTCTTATATTGACTCATCCGGAATCGGTGCTTTGATTTCCAGCCTCTCTAACTTAAAAAAATACCAGGGTGGACTTAAGATTATCAATGTTGCGGGTTCCGTACGAAAGGTATTTGAATTAACTAAACTAACGTCATTCTTCGAAATCTTTGATAACGAAGCTGATGCCGTCGCTGCCTTCAAATAAGTAAGGCACTTTTTAACGATCCTCTGGCTGGTGCAAAATAAATGAAAACTTTCCGAGCTATATCGTTCCCATCATTGGTACTGGGAGTTTTAGGATTCCTAGTTGCCTGTGGGTCGGAACTACCCGTAAAAGAATTGGCGGAAGCAAAAACCGCTATCACTCGCGCTAAAGATGCAGGCGCAGAAAGATACGCTTCCGGAGAATTCGAGGAAGCTCGCAAAAGTCTTTTGACTGCACATGAAAAAGCTTCTAACGAAGACTTGGGCGAGACTAAAAAAAGCGCCGAGTATGCTAAAAGCAAAGCGTATGATGCATTAGAAAGATCTTATCCTCAATTAACTGAGGATTCCAAAACACAAGCCAATACCGCTATCAACGAAGCGGATGAGGCTTATGCTTCTCAACTCGCTGCAGAACCTTATAATAATGCAGTAGAGCTTAAGAAAGAAGGGGACACTTTAAGAGATAACGCGGACCGCACTTTGGAATCCTATCCTAAGGAATCCGGAGACGACGCAAAACTTAAAACTCGTCTTGCTGCTTTCGATCAGTACGAACAAAGTAATAAAAAATATCTGGAGTCCAAAAAGGCGGCAACTGATGCCAAGTCTTTGGCTCTTTCCCAAAAACAACAGTTAATCGATTCTCTTGCAGATATCGAAAAAAATCTAGATGATGCGGACAGATATGCGGGCGGTGGGGACCCAGAAGTAGCTCAAACAAGAGAACGTTTGAATGCTGCTAAAGCAAAAATCGACGAAGGAAAAATCAAAGAAGGTTATTCCGAAGTTGATGATATTCGCAAAAAATCAGCTGAACTCGTAGCAAAAAACATCCAAGCTTATGCACTCAAGAAAAAGGTAGAAGCGAAAGATTCTATCGGAAAAGCTAAGGATAAACTATCTGGAATCGATCAGTCTAAACTGAAATCCAGCAAAGATCTCCAAACTTCTTACCAAAGAGCTGACGAGAACTTAAAAGCGGCGGATGAGTCTTTAGCTTCCGCAGAAGAGTTATATTCTTCCGAAAAATACGAAGATTCTATTGGTAGATCAGAAGAAGCGATCAGACTTTCTCGCATTGTAGTAGATCAGTCTGATGATATCGCAGAAAGATTACGCACTGGATCTTCAGTAGCAGGTCGCAAAGGTGATGCAGGAGATTCTAATTCTTCTTCCACCAAGAAAGGAGAAGATTCAACTGCTTCTTCTTCCGGAGAACTTCCTGAAGGTTGGAAAAAATACGTAGTTCGTAAGAAAATTCCTGTAGATTGTCTCTGGAGAATTTCCGCTTACAAACAACATTACGGTACTTCTAAACTTTGGAAACGTATCTATGATGCGAACCGTGGTAAGATCAAAAATCCAAACTTGATCTATCCTAAACAAGTATTGCTAATTCCACCTGCTAAAGGATCTACTAAGTTTGATCCGAAAAAAGCTCCTAAAAAGCAGACTGGAAGTGACAAAGTTGAAGCTTCTACTCCAGAGAAGAAGGAAGAGACTACAACTCCTCCTGCTTCCACTTCTGAGCAAGAACCGGAAGAGGAAGAGCCTTCTACACCGGCACCTTCTACAGAAAGTGAAGCGCCTTCCGATTCTGGTGAACAGGAAAGCGACGAAGAAGCTCGTTAATATAAGTCTAATATTTTAGCAACTCTAACGAATGGTAAGGCTCGGAATTTTCCGGGCCTTTCTTTTTTCTAGAATTCAAAAATTCAGAATTCCGCTTGATCCTCATTTATAATTCGAAACAGTTTTACTTAGCGGTGAATTTCAAGTGAAGAGGGCTTATACTAAGCCTATATCAGAGACGAGCGAGGCGGATTATTTTCCCCTAGCTAAAATGGCATGGGACGAGGATTGTCCTGACCAAGATATAACATCTGTTTCTTTATTCTCTCCAGATCAAAAAGCGATCGCATACTTAAATGCAAGGGAAGAAGGTATTCTCTGCGGAAGCGGTGTTACCGAAGTACTTTCCAAACTTTCCGACGGAGATTTGCAGTTTAACTTCTTCTTTAAAGATGGAGAAAAATTTGCCAAAGGAGACATGATTGCAGAGATACATGGCAGTCTTCTCTCCATGTTGCGTGTTGAAAGAATCCTTCTGAACTTCTTACAATATCTTTCCGGTATTTCTACTTCAACTAGAAAGATCGTGGATCAGTATGGATCTAAGGGTATAATGATCCTGGATACCAGAAAGACGCTGCCAGGTTACAGGAAACTTGCAAAGTATGCTGTGTACTGCGGTGGAGGTTCCAATCATAGATTGGATCTTTCTGAAATGGCGATGATCAAGGACAATCATTTGGCTTTATTCGGATCTGCAAAAATCCCTGTAGGAAAGATCAGATCCAATTTTCCAGGAAGAATAGTTGAGCTGGAAATAGATTCCTTGGACCAGCTGGAAGACGCACTTGAGGCGGAACCAGATGTTTTAATGTTAGATAATTTTAATATACCTGATACACGCGCAGCGTTCCAAAGGATAAAAGAAAAAAATCCGAAAATCCTAATAGAATGTTCCGGGCGGATCACTCCGGAAAAATTAGAAGCATTATCAGAATTTCCTGGAGTAGGAGTGAGTATGGGATACTTAACTCATACTACCAGATTTTTAGATCTTGGTTTGGATATAAGGACCTAATAATGGGATTTGTTAAGGCTCCAGCCACCAAAGAAATGTTAATCGAAGGAGTTCGGGAAACAATGGGTCCCGAAGCCTTGGAAATGATCGAGAAGGCTTATAAGGTCTCTGAAGATTCTCACCAAGGACAATTCCGTCTTTCGGGTGAGCCTTATATTGTTCATCCACTTCAGGTTGGTTTTATTTTATACGAATTGGGTCTGGATGAGAAGGTAATCTCTGCAGGGATCCTTCATGATGTGATAGAAGACACAAAATACACGAGAGATGATATGGTCCGAGATTTCGGAACTGAGATCACTCAACTTGTGGAAGGTGTGACTAAAATTTCTCAGATCAAAAGCCAATCTAAAGAAACGGAAGCTGCTGAGAATATTCGAAAGATCATTATCGCAACTATCCAGGATATTCGAGTCATTCTGATCAAGCTTGCTGATAAAACTCATAACATGAGGACTCTTTCTTTTCAGCCTCCTGAAAAGCAGAGAAGGATCGCAAACGAAACTCTTTCTTTATACGCTCCAATTGCTGGAAGATTAGGTATCTATTCAGTAAAATCAGAATTGGAAGATCTAGCATTCCAAGTTATTTTTCCGGAAGAATACCAAGATATTAAGAAACGGATCAGTGCTAAAAAGTCTGAAAGAGAAGATTATATAGAAAAACTTCAGCTGATCCTGAAACAAAGACTCGCTGAGATCCAAATCAACGCGAATGTAGAAGGAAGAGCGAAACATTTCTTCTCCATCTATCGTAAGATGAAAACGAAGGAAAAGACCTTCGATGAAATTTTTGATTTAAGAGCGATCCGAATCGTTACGGACGAGATCAAAGATTGTTACGGAGTATTAGGAATCGTGCATACACTTTGGTCTCCTGTTCCGGGTAGATTTAAAGATTATATCGCGACTCCTAAGACAAATATGTACCAATCACTCCATACAACTGTGATTGGTCCCGATGGAAAACCTTTAGAAGTGCAGATCCGTACTGCGGAGATGAATGCGATCGCTGAATTCGGGATCGCCGCTCACTGGGTTTATAAAGAAGGTAAAACTCATGCTAACGAAAGACATCTAACTGTTAAATGGTTGGAGGTCCTACAGACTTGGCAGGATTCTTCTTTAGATCCTAAAGAATTTTTAGAAGAACTTAAATATGATCTTCATGAAGACGAGGTATTCGTTTTCACTCCTAAGGGAGAAATTATACAACTTCCTAAAGGTGCAACAGTTTTAGACTTTGCATTTAGAATTCATACTGATGTAGGTTTGCATTGTAAAGGTGCAAAGATAAACGGTAGAATGATTCCTCTTCGCACCGAATTACGTAGTGGCGATCAGGTAGAAGTTGTAGTCGATAAAAGATCTAAACCTTCTCCTATCTGGCTTCGTATTGTTAAAACTCCTTCTGCTAGGCAAAAGTTACGTGCTTATTTCAGAAAACTCAGAGAAGAGACCAGCAAGGATCTGGAACAAGGTGCAGAGAGTGCAGCAGAACTTACTTTAAACGCAGAAGTATTAGAAGAACTTAAACGTAAACCTTCTGAAAAAGTTTCTAAACAAACTCAAACACAAGGACAAGTTGCAGGCGGAAAAATTTTGGTTGCAGGACTAAGAGATATTCCGGTTCGACTTTCAGGTTGTTGTTCTCCTCTTCCGGGAGACCAAATCATTGGTTTCGTAACTAGGGGCCGTGGTGTTTCTGTTCATAAAAAAAATTGCAGTGTTGCATTAAAACAAAGAGAAGAAGAACAACTCAGACAGATCTCAGTAGATTGGGACTATGGTCAAACGGAGCCTGTGCCTGTTAGAGTAGAAGTAAAAGCAAAGGATCGTCAGGGAATTTATTTAGAGATGGTAAAAAGTATCTCCGGAACCCAAACGAATATTCTGGAAGCAGGGGCTTCTACAGTCCAAAAAGATACTCTGATGGCCCGCTTCATGATAGAAGTGGAACATTTGGACCAATTGAAGGAGATCCTAGGCAATTTAAAACGGATACCAGACGTTGTCTTTGCTCATAGGGTTAAATAAGGATTAGCTGCGGGTTTGATCCTTCTATCTTTTCATCGAAAATTTTACATTTAAGTTTGCCTGAAATCGGGTTTTCCCGGAAGCTTTCGAACACGAACATTCCTAAGAGGTGTGCTTTGAACCTTGCTCTAAAAAATTCCAAATTACTCAACATTTGCTATTTTACACTTTTATTATCCGTAATCACATTCGTATCGAACGGCTGTAAAGAGAAGGAAGATGTCCAAATTTCAGTCGCAACTGAAGATCTTCCTTGGGAAGGAGATCCAAATAGTATCCCAGAAGCATTGAGGAAGCCGAATCCTTCTGTTTCTCCTAACGCAAAAAGGGGAGGGTTATTTAGGATTTATAGCCATCAGTATCCTAAATCACTGAACTGGTATTTAGAAAATTTCTCTACCACTGCTGAAATTTTTGGCCAGATGTTCGAACCACTTTTAGAGAGACATCCTATTACACTCGAACCTCTTCCTAAACTTGCTTCTTCTTGGAAGATTTCTTCAGATAAAAAAACTTTTACGTTCAATCTGGATAAAAACGCAAGATGGAGTGATGGCAAACCTATTACTGCTAAAGACGTATTATTTACTTATGAAATTATCATGAATAAGAAGAATAATACTGCACTTCATCGTATTGATCTTTCCCGTTTCGAAGCTCCTAAGTTAGTGAATGAATATGAAGTAGAATTTACTCAAAAAGAGATCCATTGGAAAAACTTTGAATTTATTGCGTACGAATTCTTTATTCTTCCTGAACATTATTATAACGGAAAGGATTTTAATAAGGAGAATTTTGAGTTCCCTGTAATATCCGGACCTTATGAATTGCAATCCGCAAAAAAAGGGATCTACGTGAAGATGAAACGTAGGAATGATTATTGGATGCGGGCTTATCCTTATTATAAAGGAACAGACAATTTTGATACTCTTATCTTCAAAGTGTTCAATGACGACGCAGTTGCATTCCAGGCATTCAAAAAGGGTGATATAGATCTATATCCTGTGTATAAGGCGGCAACTTGGGTCCAGGAAACGACTGGAGAACCTTTTGATAAAAATTATATCATAAAACAAAAGATCTATAATGATAAGAAGTCAGGCTTCCAGGGCTGGGCATTCAATATGAGAAGAAAACCATTTGATGATGTTCGTATCAGAAAGGCGATCGCTCATTTGGTGAATAGAAAACTCATGGTGGACAAACTTGCGTTTGGAGAATACCAACTCACTGATTCTTATTATGGTTCTGTATGGGAAGAAGGACAATTACCAAACCCTCCGATAGACTATGATCCGGAAGCAGCTAAAAAACTTTTTGCAGAAGCTGGATGGAAACCAAATGCAAAAGGTTTCTTGGAGAAAGACGGACAACAATTTGTGATCCATATCCTCGAAAGAGATAGAAGTGTTGAAAAATATTTTACTCTATTTATGGAAAGAGTGAAAGAGTTGGGAATTCAAGTTACTATTGAGAGCACAGATCTTGCTAATTGGTCCGAAAGAATGGATAAATATGACTTTGATGTTACCTGGGCCGCTTGGGGATCAGGAAGTTCTTTCCCGGATCCGGAACATCAATGGGATTCTAAATACGCAAATGAGAACGGACAGAACAATTATAACGGTTTCAAAAATCCGGAAATAGATAAACTAATCGAGCAGCAAAAAACAGAATTCGATATTAAAAAAAGAACGGAAATCTTAAAGAAGATAGATAAGATCTTAACTAAAGAGGTTCCGTATGTTCTTCTTTGGGGAATTAAATCTACAAGAGTTCTCTATTGGAATAGATTCGGAACTCCAGAAAATCCTCTTTCCAGATATTCTGGAGAAGGAGCTGCCAAGTCTTTATGGTGGATAGACGAAGAAAAAGACAAAGCTCTAGAAAATTCTAAGAAGAGTAAAACAGCTCTTCCTACTTATAAAAGAGACTTATATTACCATTCCAAATAAGGTTTGGGATTCTAATGGCAAAGAAGGGAAGATTCAGCGAATTCGGAGATGCGATCCGAAATTTTTGGAACTCTCCCGGGATCCCAAGCTTTATAGAGATCCTGGAAAAGGGTCTAGATAAAGAATTATTTTTTGATCCAGATAGGGCAGATTCTCAGATCCCAAAAGAGGATTTGCCTATCGACTTCCGTCTCAGGCAATCGGGCTTTGCTCGAAAATTTTACGAAAAACTTTTTCCTGTATCTCATGTGTTTCGTATAACGCATAGATATGGCAGAGAGTTTTTGGATAATTTTATGCCTCTCGCCTCTGAGAATTATATAGGAAGAGGTTCTTATAAATTTGTATATACACTTCCATGGAACCAAGTAGTCAAAATAGGAAAATCTAAACTTCCATCGGATCCTATTTTTGGTTCTTTATATAAAGAAGTGCAGAATAACTTAGAACGTTATTTAAAAACAGAAGAGATCGGACTCATGCATCATTTACAAAAATCTGTATGGGGAGAATCTAAAAGAGACGAGATCCGATTTAAGTTTGCTCGTTTAGGGTTAGAAAGACTTCATTATTGGAAACTAAAAAGTTTAATCCCTGATCTTGTACTTCCTACTCGATTTTTTATGGGATTACGTTTTCGACGAAGTCCATTCGGTGTTCCAGTTGTTACACTTACTCCTTGTGATAATCAGAATTTGTTACCCGGAAAACATTTAAAAGAATTTATTCGATTGAATGAGAAGGTGAGGCAAAATCCGATCCAGGATGCACTTTTTCCTAAATGGAAGTTGAACTTTGATACTCATAGATTTGGGATCATCAATAAGTCTAAACTCAAGAAGATCGCCTTGGACTTCCATAGAGTGATAGAAGTGACTCGTTACCTCGCTTCCGAAGAAAAACTGATCTTCGATATCCATTCCGAAAATATCATCATCACTATACCTGACTTCGAGCTCAAAATTTTTGATTACCATGTTTTCGATGAACATCTATATGAGCCTAGTAAAGAGAACCCTTCGCCCGAAGTGGATCATATCAATCTAATCAAAGAGTTTGTAAGCTCTTTTGAGTTAGGTTAAAAACCGTTTACGTATAGGTGCCTGATAAAAATCCTATCAATGGGGATATTTCCCCAAGGAAACTGGAATGATTGATCGGTATTCGAATCCGGAAATTTCTAAAATTTGGGAATTGGAGAACAAATTCGATATTTGGAAAGAAATCGAAATATTGGCCACCGAAGCCCGAATGAAAAAAGGAGAGGTCCCTAAAGAAGATTTCGAAGAGATCCGTTCCAAAGCAAGATTCAATGTGGATGAAATTTTGGAGATTGAATCCAAGGTCCACCATGACGTTATCGCGTTCTTGACTAATATGAATTCCTATATAGGACCTGCAGGTCGTCATGTGCATTACGGGCTTACTTCATCCGATATTGGTGACACTGCGCTTTGTGTGCAAATGGTCCAAGCGATGGACCTGATCCTTAAAAAAACAGACCAGTTGATCGAAGCGATCAAAGAGAAAGCGATCCAATATAGGGACCTTCCTTGTATCGGTAGATCTCATGGTATCCATGCAGAACCGATGACTTTGGGTTTGAAGTTCGCATTATTTTATGAAGAAATGAAAAGAAACCGGGTGCGTATGGCCTTGGCAAAAGAAGAAGTTGCTGTAGGAAAATTATCGGGTGCCGTCGGAACTTATTCAAATATAGAACCTGATATTGAAGAATATGTTTGTGAAAAATTAGGTCTTAAGCCTGATCCAATTGCGACCCAAGTTGTATCCAGAGATAGACATGCTGCCTATATGTCTGCGTTAGGTGTTACTGCTGCAAGCTTAGATCGTTTTGCAACTGAAGTTCGTCTTCTTCAAAAAACAGAAGGTAGAGAAATAGAAGAACCTTTTTCCCCAGGACAGAAAGGATCTTCTGCAATGCCTCATAAAAGAAATCCTGTGATTTGTGAAAGGATCTCCGGTATTTCAAGGGTGATCCGTTCTAATGTTTCTACTGCTCTTCAGAACGTTGGATTATGGCATGAAAGAGATATTTCTCATTCTTCAGCAGAAAGGATTGTTGTTCCAGATTCTACAATCGCGTTAGAGTATATCTTGGATAAGATGTTATTCGTAGTAAAAAATCTTCATGTGTATCCTGATGCAATCGAAAGAACTTTGGGAACCACAAGAGGATTGATCTTCTCTCAGAAAGTTCTTCTTCACTTGATCGAAAAAGGTGGAATTACTAGAGAAGATGCGTATGCGATCGTGCAAGGTCATGCGATGGCAGTTTGGGCAGATATTTCTCAAAATCTGAAGACTAGACTTGCCGAAGATCCTAAAGTGCAGAAGGTTCTAAAACCTGGAGATCTGGATTCTATCTTCCAGATTTCTCCTTACTTAGATAAAGTTGGGCTGATCTATAAAAGACTCGGTCTGGAGTAATGCCTAGGTTTGCAGTTTTCGGGCTGGGATATACCGGTCTAAGAATTCTAAATACTTTACAAAAAGAGAATACTGTTGTAGGAGTTTCCCGCGCTACGCAAGCAGAAGGATCTGTTCTTCTGGATCTTTCCGATAGCTCAGCATTAGAAAAATTCCGAAAAGAAAACGAAGGCTCGCTGTTTGACGCGAGCCTTATTACCTTCCCCGCTCAAAAACTAGAAAACAGAGAGCAAGTTTTTGATACCATATTTTCTATCTCCAAATCTGTCTGGATGTTTGGATCTACCAGTATCTATCAAAGAATCACATCTGATATCACTGAAAAAAC
Source organism: Leptospira saintgironsiae (assembly GCF_002811765.1). Classification (NCBI taxonomy): domain Bacteria; kingdom Pseudomonadati; phylum Spirochaetota; class Leptospiria; order Leptospirales; family Leptospiraceae; genus Leptospira; species Leptospira saintgironsiae. The sequence continues at coordinate 357,512 of NZ_NPDR01000004.1, forward strand.
TCCTTTAGATCCTAAGCATGATCGTTATGAAACGGAGTTACACTTTTTGAAGAAGGGCGGCAAGATACTCAGGCTTTCCGGGATCTATGGTCCAGATAGAAATCCGGCCAACTGGGCAAGAAAGGGTTCAGTTAAAAAGACAAAACGACAATTGAACCTCATTCATGGGGACGATATTTCAGAAGCGGTACGTTTGCTTCTATCTTACCCAGGAAATGATCTACCTTCCGAGTTAATTTTATCCGATGGGCAATGGCATACATGGTTAGAGATCTTCAGATTTTTAGAAGATCACGGTAAGATCCAGGTTGTCCCCGAAGAAAAGATGGATAGAGACGACAGTTTTATAGATAGTAGCTTGATCCGGAAATTTCTTCCTGGTTTACAAACAAAGGACTTTTGGGGAGAATTGGAAAAACTGGAAGAACTCATTTGATCTCACAGATCACGGACATATTACATTTATTCTGCCTTTCGAATCTAATCTTTATCATCGGACTTTTGGGATGGAGATATATTTACGATTTTAGAATACGAATTGCTGGAGGTTTTTCTTTCGGGATCATATGTTATATCCTTCTTTCTTTGGATCCGGATTTAAAGATCCCTTATTCTATTCGTGTTTTTTTATTTGCAGGTCTTATTAGTTTACCTTTTTTCTTTTGGATGATCAGTCTCGCAATCTTCGAGGATCATTTTGAGATTAAATATTGGTATTGGCTTTTACTTCTAAGTAAGGTGGGAGTTTCCGCTTGGTCAGTTTATCCTGTGCTGGATCTGATCAATATGAGGGGGCCTATCGTTTCGGAAACTGTTCTTGCTCATATAATTATTCCTACTCTTCTATCCTTGGGCTTTGTAGTGGCCGCAATCATCCGGATCTATGCAGGAAGAAAGGACGATCTTGTAGAAACAAGAAGAAGGTTACGTGAAGTCCATATTCTGATGACCGGAAGTGTAATTACTTTTAATATGTTCTCTCACCTCATTTTAAGAGGTAAGGTCTTATCTGAAATTTTAGATTTAGCAAATGTGGTCTTTGCCTGGGGACTCATACTTGCATTTATGTATTTGGTCTTCGAATTGAAAGAAGGTCTCGTGGACCCAAGACCAGAAGAGTCAGGAGACAAAGAAGAAAAAGCAGTATATGCAGATCCTGCATTGAAGAAAAAATTAGTCTCTGCATTCGAAGAAACAAAACTTTATAGAAAAGAAGGTCTGACAATCGGGCAGCTTGCAGAAGATTTAGAAGTGCAAGAATACAAACTCAGAAGGTTGATCAATCAAGCAATGGGTTTTAGGAATTTTCCAGACTTCTTAAATCGTTATAGGATCCAAGAGGCTTGTGAAATTCTTTTGGATTCGGGAAAGGATGAGATCCCTATTATCAGAGTAGCTATGGATTTGGGTTATCAATCTCTCGGTCCTTTCAATCGCGCATTTAAAGAACTTACCGGAGTCACTCCAACCGAATTCCGCCGCAATCGTGGCAGGGATGAAACTTTAAAAAGTACTGCCGATTTTGAAATCAGCTAGAGATTTTTAAAATTCAGGTAGGCTTACTATCGTCCTATCGTGTAAACTGTGTCTACACGGAGAGAATAGGATGAACGAGATCGTGGATCAAATGGGCTATACAGCCTATTATTTTCTTACCTTAGGGATATTATGGTTTCGCTATATTTTAATGGCCGGGATTGCTTATGTTTTTATCTGGTTGATCTTTAAAGACAAGCTTAAGCATAAAATTATCCAGAAAAGACTTCCAGAAAAAGACAAAATTACTCACGAGCTTAAATATTCAGCGATCACTCTTTTGATCTTCGCTGCTTCCGGAATTTTGGTAGTTTTAATGAAGAAGGCCGGCTGGACTTTTATCTACGATAAGGTAGAAGACTATGGTGTTCCTTATCTTCTATTTAGCATTATTGCTTTAATATTCCTCCATGATACTTATTTTTATTGGACTCATAGGATGATGCATCATCCTCTTCTTTTCAAAAGAATGCATTTGGTCCATCATAAGTCAACAAACCCTTCTCCTTGGGCGGCATTCTCTTTTCATCCATATGAAGCAGTGGTAGAAGCGGGAATTGTTCCGCTCGTGATCTTATTCTTGCCTGTGCATACAACTGCACTTGTGATATTTTTCTTTTATAGTAATTTTTTGAATGTATTAGGACATCTTTCTTTCGAACTTTTCCCAAAAGGATTTATAGAAAATAGAATATTAAGACTTCATAATTCTACTACTCATCATAATATGCACCATAAATATTTTAACTGTAACTACAGTTTATATTTTAATATTTGGGATAGGATAATGGGGACGAATCACGAGAATTATTTCGATACTTTCCGAGAAGTAACTCATCGAGAGCCCGAAGTAGTGGAAGATTCAAATTTGGGAGAAGTGAAGGTTCAGGGGATTTAGGGGCGAATAAACGATATGAAGAACTATTGCAACGTGAATAGTTTGTATCTTTATGTTGGAATTCCAACAAGAGAAAAGGTGTAAAATTTGATTGTTAAGATTGCGATTTTGTGATATAGGCGAATGAGCTCTCCCACGAGCCACTCCCCCCACCCAAAGCTTAGGGTGGGGGCGCCCTTAAACCCATGTAGGAACTCCTACAAAAAAATCCTTAACCACAATCCTAATAAGAAGCTGGAAATCTTATTCTGGTAACAGTCCCTTGCTCAGAAGAAAGATCCAACACAGAACCCTTTAACTGCTTCGTCAAAAGATCCACAAGTTCCAAACCCATGGAATCTTCTGATTTAGGCTCCGAGGATTTACCTTTTCCATTATCAGTAACATCCAAATGGATCCAATTTCCATCCTTATAAAAAGAGATCTTGATGATCTTTTCTTCTGAATGTTTTTTAATAGAGAATGCATGTTTTAGAACATTGGTGACTAACTCATTCAGGATCAAACCGATTGGGATTGCAGAATTCTGTTTGATCGGAAGGGATTCACAATTCAGGAAAATTTGGATCTCTTCTTTTTTATGGCCGAATGATTTGAGAAGACTATCCACAAGTCTGCTTACAAACTCTGGAAAAAACTCGTCACTGATCCTATGTTTTCCATACAAAGATTCATGAACATAGGCCATAGATAAGATCCTATTTTGGGATTCTGTCAGAACCTGAGTTGGATTACTCGCTTCTACTTGTTCCAGTTGGATGGAAAGTAAACTGGATAAGACTTGCAGATAGTTTTTAACTCTATGATGGACTTCCTTGAGTAAGATATCCTTTTCGTGAAGAGCGTTCGCCATAATTTCCTCTGCAAGTTTTGCTTGAGTGAAGTCTGTGATAAAACCTTCTAAAGCGATTAATTCCCCATTATCACCTTTAACTGCAGAACCTTGCTCGAATGCCCACCGCATTTCTCCGCTTCTTTTATGGATCCGATATACGAGTCTATATGTAATATTCTTATTTACTGCCTCCGTAACTTCATGAAATACTCTTTCTGCATCTTCTGGATGAATGATCTCTCCAAAAGAAATTGTACGGTTGGAAACAAAATCGGAAGGAGAGTAACCAGTAAGTTCGAAACAACCGTCACTGATAAATTCCATAGTCCAGTTGGGATCATAAGCACAACGATATGCGATACCCGGAAGGTTGCGGATCAAAGTAGAAAGTTGCCTTTCACTTTCTTTTAATGCGGTTTCCGTTTTTTTATAATAAGTAATATCAGTGCACATGGCAAGTGCACCTTCGTAATTACCTTGAGAGTCGAAGACTGGATTTGTAGACATCAAAAGCCAAACCACTTCTCCATCTGGTCGTTTGAAAAAGAAATCATGAACTTCTGCTTGCCCTTGTTTTCTTTCTTCCAGTCTTTTGTTCACTAAATCGTTATTATCTATTGATATAAAATCGAATAAACTTTTACCAATCAGTTCTTTTTCGCTTACTCCTAAAAATTCAGCCATTTTAGAATTTACGAATTTAGTTTTGGCATCTTTATCAATCAGCCAAATTCCTTCTAATGTTGTATCTACTATTTTTTTGTAATTTCCTTCCGTTTTAGAAAGAGCAGCTTTCGTTTCTTCAAAGAATACTAAAAGTATTACGATCGCAGAAGAAAATCTAAACAAGCCTGCCAGAAAATATCCTATAAAACCAAACTCAGGATGGAATCTTAAAAAGGGATAATTAAGAACATGAAGACCCCAGAGAATAAAGATCCAACCTGCGATAATCTTTCCTAAACTAGGAATTAGGTTTTTAGTTCTAAGAAAAATAACCCCAGTATAAATTTGAGACCCGCCTATTAATATATAGATAGGCCAGATCATATAAGGATCTTTAGTCTTCTCTATATCCAGATACAATGCCCAAAGACCAGCCGAGCCAAATAAAATTTGAAAAGGTTTGGAGAATGATTTATTTAAAAAATATAAACATCCTAAAAATTGGAAGAGCGCTCTGATAAAATCAATGGAGAAGGAAGGGAAATATTTGTAAGAGTCTACTCCTCCTACTTGCATAATATTTCCTAAATAACCTAAAAGATGGAATACCCAACAGATGGACCAGGCAAGCAAAGCCTTCTGTCCTTCTTTTTTATACAAATATAGGTAAATAAAAAATAGAAAGAAGGCGGAAGGCGTAGCCGCGATGATGGTGGGTAATAACCAAGGATGAGTCACGATGCCTTCAGTCGTTTACCGAAAACAGGTTTCGGTTAAGTCCGATTATTTTTTAATAAGACGAAATTCTTTGAAACAATAATCTCCGTTTTGGTGTTTAATTTCTTTGATCGGTTCTAAGGTAATTCCTAAACTTTCTGCTCTAGAAAGGACCTTTGGAGGCAGGTTACAAGAAGGTCCTACATACACAGCTTTGTCAAACTCGTCCCAGGATTTCCATTTGTATTTGCTATCGTTGCGATATTTACCTTTTTCGACCGTTTTTTGTCTGAACAAAAGATCGAATTCGGAAGCGAGGATTCTTCCCGGCAACTGGAAGTTTTCTTCATCATGGAATGTATTGAATGCGACGTATTTCCCTTGAGGATCTATCTCTTTTGCAAACTCTCTTGCCGGTTCGAATACAGCAGTTTCGAATCCTTTTAAACAGAATTGATTTTTAGAAAGATAGGTTTGGCTAAATAGTCCACCTTCTCTCACGAATAGGCTCGAAGCCCATATTAAGAAGACTAGGAAAACTCCGTAGAATAAAACCTTTCTACTTTTTTCAGAAATTTGAACTAATCTGAAAGACCATAAGCTTAGGATCGTAAGTAATGCAGGTAATGGATAGAAAACATGTCTTAATTGTTTGTTTCCAGTGCTCGCATCTATAACTATATACTGCAAGAATACGATCACTGTAATTGCGAATAACGGATCTTTTAAAAATTTAGGCCAGGTTATATTTTGTAATTTGGCAAGGACCGAATCTATTCTTCCTTCTCCCTTTATTTCGGCAGAAGAAGTTTTATCTTTTCTATTTAAGTATAGCCAGTATCCGATTGCGCCTAAGGAAAATAAGAAGAAGGTCCTAAAGATCCAAGGCTCATTGAATACATGACTCGCAGGAAATTTATCTTCAGGAGATTCGAATAAACTTAAAACAAAACTGCGAACAAATTTGTTCACGATCATCTGAGCGTTTACTAGACTCATAACCCTATCAAGGTTCGTGAATAACCAGATAAAACAAGGAAGGATCGCATACAAATAAAGTATTTTGATAGAAGGAGGAGAAATTTTCCCTAAGTCTTTTCTGTTCCTATATAAGAAATAATTGAAGTCCAAGAAAAGGAAAACTGTAAGGAAATATAATACTTTCTTAAAGGATCTTTGGTCCAGGTTCCAATCTGTCACTACTCTTAATACCGGAAGTGAAAGCACGAGTAAGACCACTAAGATCAAGAATAAAAGCCTGATCCCTTTGTAGTGAACCTTTACAGAGAATCGAATAAATCCGATCCATTCTGGGAATCTGGATATTAACTCGAATAAAAAGATAGAGATGAATAACAAAAGTCCGTAAGGATACTTAGTAAAAAATAGAAGTATCAAAACTACAGAAACCAAGGCGGCCACTTTGGAACCAGCAGGTAAACTTTCTCCAGGTTTTAGATCCTTTACAGAATCATAAAGTTTGTATAGTCCCCAATATACCCAAAGAAGAATAAACATCCCTTGGGTTTCTAACATAGAAGAAAGACTGTAAGCAGGTGTTTCAGAAGTATGAAGACTTAGTGCTAATACAAAAATAGAAACTAAACTTCCGAAAAGAAAAGATCCTGAAATTCTGGAAACTATATAGATGATAGAAGGAAAACAAAGAGCATAGAATGCTAAGCCTAGAAAGGAATCTTTCCAAGTAATTGGCCATTCCCCAGGGCTTGCTAAAAGTAAAAGTGAGAATATTGGACGAAGAGGTGGCCAAGTTGCTGCTTCCAAGAAAGGAAGTGTTGCTCTCCAAATTTTGCCATCTCTATAATCTTGGAATTGATCATAAACCGCATTTAGGCGAATATTTTCATCCCAGGTCAAAAGATCCGTAATCGGACAGATCTCTAGGAAGGCCTGCCAATTCTTGGAGATCATAACTCCAGTGGCGAATAATGCCAGGGCGCCAAATAAAATTCCTAAAACTCTATCCCAAGTGCGGTTCATTTTTTACTTTTTGGTTTTGAAGAGTAGATCTTTTCGATCACATACAGAGGGCGATTCTTGGATTGATCATGTACTCTGCTTAGGTATTCGCCTATCATACCTAACGCAATGAGTTGTATTCCACCTAATACCAATGCTACGATCATGACTGAGGTCCAGCCTTGGATTGTATTATCAGTAAAAAGTTTTAAATACAGAATATAGATAGTATACAGCGCTCCGAAAAACGCTGAAGTAAATCCTAAATAAGAAGAAAATTTAAGAGGGGCAGAGGAAAAGGACGTAATTCCATCCAAAGCAAACTTAAGCATCTTACTGACTGAAAATTTGGTCTCTCCGTCAAAACGTTCGTCTCTATCGTATTCCAAACCTGTTTGTCTGAAACCGATCCAAGCGATCAATCCTCGGATATAACGATGTTGTTCTTTCATGGAGACTAGAACATTAGTCACCCTTCTGCTCATGATCCTGAAATCTCCCGTATCGATTGGGATCTCAAATCTGGTCAGCTTTTTTAGTATTCTATAGAATACGTGAGCAGTAATCAGTTTGAAAAAAGATTCACCTTCTCTTTTCTTTCTTCTTGCATAGACAACATCAAAACCTTCTGACATTTTTGCATAAAGGTCTGCGACAAATTCTGGAGGGTCTTGAAGATCTCCATCCATTACAGCAACTGTTTCGCCTCTTGCAGTATCGATCCCTGCAGTGATCGCCAATTGGTGTCCGTAATTTCTGGATAAGTTCAGAAGAAAAAAACCTGGCTCGGATTCGCAGAATTTTTTTAATACATCGAAGGTTCCATCTCTTGAGCCATCGTTTACAAAAAGAATTTCTGTATCTTCTTTTCCGAAGCGATGTTTTTCTTTCAAGATAGTGAGAAGGCCCCGAAGTCTTTTCACAAGTTCGGGGATGGTTTTTTCCTCGTTATAAACGGGAATGACTAGGGATAAAAGAGGAGGCTTTGCGGGCATTGCTGACCTTGGTACGATGTTTGTATTCGGTCAAAATGTCGACAATATTTCCTGTAATTTCTGTCAGAGTCAAAACCTAGATTCTCTTTGATTTTTGGGAGCTTTCAAGGGATTCGACAGGGCAATTCTGCAAAAAAGGGCTTTACAAGGAGGCCGGAATGCAGATCTTATATAAGCACAAAAATCCAAGAAAGGGTTATGAAAATCAAAGTCACCACTAAAAACGACGTTCACATCATCAAGATCGAAGGCCCGATCAAAGCGGGCAATGAATTCGAACTTGGTCAAAAAATCGAGGAGTATATCTCGAAAGGTGACGTTCCGAAGTTTATCATCGACCTGAAAAAAGTTCCTTTCATCAACTCAGCCGGTTTGGGGATGTTCCTTAACATCTACAAACATATCGACGGTTTGAAAGGTCGCATGGTATTCACCAATTTGAATAACGATATCGAAAATCTAATGGAGATTACAAAGTTAGCCAGCATTTTCGAGATCTACAAAACGCTGGAAGAGGCTATCGAATCCTTCGAGTACTAGCCTAAACGTTTCGGTTGGCTTCCGAGTTATTACAGTATTTGAAAAAGAAAAAGCTCCGCCTTGGGATCATTGCGGGGATTTTTCTCTTCTATCATCTCCTTTTCAACTCAATCACAGGACAAATCTTAGTCGATAGAATTGCCTCTTCCGTTTTCGCGGGAAAGTTCGAGGCGAATGTCAGAAGTTTTTCTCCATTCTATGGAATCAGATTCACTGACGTAAAATTATATCCTACAACCGACTGGGGTCAGAAACCTGTAATGACCGCTAAAGAGCTGGGGGTTTCCTATAATCTTCCTCTTATCATCTTTGGAAGATTGAAAATTTCCAAAATTTCCATACACGGATTAGAGTTGGACCTCCAACAAAGGGGGAACATTTGGAATATATCATCTGCTTTTCCTCCTAGCAAAAAAGAAGAAGTTCCTACCGAAAAAACAGAACCTCTTACTGAGATCCGTACATATATTCCAGTCAGTGCATTCTTAGAATTGGACCTGAAAGATATCAATGTAAGAGTAAATTCAGAAAATGGATCCAAGTCTTATTCAGCAGGGCTTGAGGGATTAGAACTTGGATTTCTTTTAGATACGAATCGTTTTACTCGGATCCCATTCGATCTGAAAGTTTTAGATCTGATCGAAGAATTCCAAGTGAAGTTGAATCCGGAGAATCAGATAAAACTTAGATTCCAAGATTCTTCAGGGGGACTCGACCATCCATTTAGATGTACATTGGTTTGGGAAAGGGTAGAAGGTTCCAAGTCCGGTTTCCATTCCAGGCTCGACCTCGGTTCCGAAAAAATACCTATACGGATTGCAAACAGAGTCAGTGCACCTTTTGGTTTTTCACTAAAATATGATATAGATGTTTCTCCAGAAAAGAAGGAACTCCTACTTAAAAATTTAGAATGGAAAGTTGGAGAGGATACCTGGTTAGAAGGAAGTGGAAAAATTTCTGACTTCGCAGCAGATTCCGGAAATGTAAATCTCGCCATCCAAAAATCCAGGATAAGACTCGCACCTTTATCAGATTTTTTGCATAGCCTTGGATTTGATTCAATCTCCATGAGCGGAGAAGCAAGCCTTGCTCCAATTTTAGCGGAAGGTGGTTGGAATAATTTAAGGATTTTGGGAGAAGTCCGCGGTAATGGATTGGATTTCAGAGTAGGGAAGAAAAGGCATTCAATACCCACATTCAATTTGGATTGGGATGTTAGAATCGATCCCCAGAGTGAAAAAGATCCAGGACCGAAAATTCCTCTTCCTTGGATCAGATCTTTTACATTCAAAAATCTGAAAGTAATCTATAATGAAATTCTATTAGAAGGAAATCTAAATTATTCTCAGGCAGAAGGGCCAAACCTAAATCTAAAAGTGGATAATTTTGGGCTGGGTGATTATCTAACAGGATATTCTGGAAAATTTTCTGCTGAACTTTCTGCTTTTGGAAAAGATTTTTCTGAACTTGATGCAGGTTTGAAATTAAGAGCTAGAGGTTTTAGATTTCCATTAGGAAGAGGAAACTCCGGAAATATAAATCTGGAAGGTGGTTTAAAAGCTATATTCCATTTTCCTAAAAAAGCATGGGGCTTAGAGGAAATATTAGTATCAAATCTGAATCTACAAGCCTTCTCTCCTGAAGGAAACTCTGCCGCAAAATTGAATACAGGTGGAAGGATAGGACTTGGAGAACCATTTGTATTAGATCTGAAAAAAGCGGGATTGGATCTAGACTTAGAACATCTTGTTCCTCTTCTCCCATTATCTCTCCGAGAAACAATAATCCCTATCAGAAACCAAGTAGGTAAGAAGATAGGACTAGACGGAGATTTTTATTATTCACTTGGGAATCATGGACAAAATATCCAAGGAAGTCTTGGAGTAGATTTGCCTGGAATGAATCTCCGAGACGGAAAACTTTCTTTAGATCTAAAAATGATCGGAAGTCCGAGCTCCAAGATCAAAATTGATAAACTTGAATTAACTGCATTCTCTAAAAAATTATATTTAGGATTAGGAGGAGAATTAACGAAGGCATCTAAAAATGGACCTTCTCCTTCTATGGGAGAATTTGTTCCCAGCTTAAAAGGGGAATTAAAACTTTTATCTCCTAAGGAATCTGGGCTTATTAAAGGACTTTTCTTTCAGGGAGAAGCAGGGATCCAATTTAATTGGTATGGAAGTCTTGTTCAAGGAAATTTAATATCTAAAAATTCTAATATACTTTTGCAAAGTGGCCTCTGTCCTGGATACGATTGCAAATTATATAGGATAGATGGATGGAATGCAGATGTTCCATTTGCTCATGATCTCTCAGTCAAAGAGACCAAAAATCTGATCGAAGGAAATAAAAGAAAATTCGTTATGAATTATGGCAGGACGCCTGCTCCTAATTTTACGATCCGACAGATCATTGGAAACCATCCTTCCCTAAAGGGAACTCCTTTTGAATATAGTAGGCCTAAAGCGGATTCTCCTGGGCTTTCTGCCAACCTCGAATATTCAGAAAATTATTTACGAATGGATTATCTCAAAGTATATACTCTGGACGGGGAAATTTGGGGTAAGGATATGATCGTTAACGTTGGCTCCGGTGATCCTGAAAAAATGGAATATTCAGTTTCTTTGAGAGTCAAGGATATAGATCTAAAACAATTACTTCCTGCTAAAACTCAGCCTAAGATAGATGATGGAAAAGTAAAAGCGGACTTAAATCTTTGGGGAAGAAATCTGGGAGATCCAGTTCCTAATTTAAATTTATTTTTTAGTATCTATCAGATCGGGAACGATTTTGGAAAAAGTGCGATCAATATTTTTGCACCTTCTAATATACTCACCGATTTTATCTACGGAAGTTATGCGGTGGATAAGATAGAATTAGAATTATCCAAAGGTTTGGTATACGCTGTGATCCTATTCAAACGTTCCATTTTAGGAACTATCATCCAGCTGGAAAATAACCAGGTATCTCAACAGAGAATGCCTTTGGCGAATTTTCTAAAACGTGCCCAAAACGAGATCGAAACCTTTAATCAGTAAAACTTATGAAGAATATTCCAAAATCCTATATTATTCTTTCTGCATTCTTTCCTTTGTTTGTATATTGCCCGATCAAGGCTCCTCCGATCACATTCACTCAGACCCAAACTGCTGCAGAAAAACAGATGTTGGGAGAGGATCGAAATCTGGAAAAAGACGGGTGGCTTATTGCTTCTATTAAAACTTCTTCTTCTGGTTCCGAGATTTGGGAAAGAGATCTGATTAAAGAAGAATTTGGAAATACTTCTGATAACCAATTTTATATTGCACTTCGTATTCTGGCTTATTTAGCGAGAGAGCTGAGGGAATATAGAAGCCTAGGGGTTCTTGCAGAAGGCGTGGATGGAAAAGTGAGATGGAATCCAAAAATCAGAGAAGCAGGTGCAGAGAAGGTTTCTCAAGATCCCAAACAAAAGTCTCGTATAGATGATCTAATCAAACTTATAAACGAGAATAGAGATATCGTAATTAAGGAAAAGTTAAAGAAGGCATTCTCAGATCCAAATCGCACTATTACTGAAAAAGAAAAGGTTTCTATCAAGGAAAGTATCCAAACTACTTGGCTTCGATCTGTGGATATAGGAGAATATTACGAGGCTTCCGCCGGGAATTGGAAAAAGAAGGAATAACCTAATGAAGCAAGGGGTTTTATTTTTTTTCTTAGTTCTATTTGGCAATTGCCTCGTTTTTATTCCCGCGCAAAGGGTAAGGCCGATTGAATTCGATTATGGCCCTATCTCTAAAAACTATTTCAATCCTGAAAATGACAAACCGTTTCCTTTGACTGTACAAAGAGGGAATAACCTCTATAATTCCACCACAAAGGATGGAAGATATCTTTTTTATACTACAGGACAAAAAGGAAATTATGATATCTGGTTTAGAGATCTCAAAAGTTCTATAGTAGTTCCAATTACAGAACATCCTTCTTCTGAATACAAGCCTGCGATTAGCCCAGACGGTAAAAAATTAGCATTCGTATCAGAACAATATGATACAGCCGGAGATATAGTTCTTTTGGAGATAGAGCCTGAGATCTGGGCCAGAAAAATCTTAGAAGGAAAAAGATTTTTAAGCGAAGACTTTGAATTCATTACAAATCCAGAATATTCAGATATCCAAAAGTCGGATAAATTTTCGGATTCTGACCCTATTTGGGGAAAGGATAGCAGAGTTTTATTATTTTCTTCGGATCGTCTAACTCCAGGGACTCCAAATCTGATCTTATGGGATACTGAGGGAAAAGAAAAACCGATTTTACTCACTCAATCCGGTGCAGTAAATCCATATTGGTCGCAAGACGGAAATACAATCGTATATCTTTCTTATGCAGATTCCAGAGAAGGGGAAATCTATTCTTTAGATTTGGCAACTCGAAAGTCGAAAAGACTGACTAACGATCCTTATTTGGATTTTTCTCCTAGCTTATCTCCTGACGGAAGATATTTATTCTATACATCCATTCGTTCCGATTCTGATGGAAACAGAAAATTAGACGAGAGAGATAATAGTCTGATCATCCGGTTGGATCTTTCTGATATGAAGGAGAGGAGACTTACTTCTGGGAATTTTTCTCTATTTGATACAAAGTATTCTTCCTTTAATGGAGGAAGTATCTTATTCACTGCATCCTATTATGGAACCTTAAATATCTATTTCCTTCCTTTAAGTGGATCCATTCCAAAAGCTTCTAATATTTCTGCTCAGTTTGAGTTAGCCAAAGAATATGGTAAAAAACAATCCTTGGATGATTATCTATTGGCATTAGATTCCTTGGAGTTATATTATAAGGAAGACCCTCTCTATCCTATTTTTAGGGCAAAAGTTTTAAACGAAAAATATTCACTCTATAAGAAGTCTGGAAAAACATCAGAGATCAAAAAGGAGATGGGTGCTTCTCGTTTGGATCCTAAATGGGGATTTGCCTATGTATTCTACTTAGAATCCGAAAACAAGGGGATCTCTGAGATCAAAGAATATTTTTCTAATATTCGAAATCATGCGGATGCACAGGTGGCCGGCGCGATCTTAGAAGAAATCGGAAATTTGGAAGAAAGATCCGGTAAGATAGAAGCTTCGCTCAATTCAAAACAAGAATTGGTAACTCGATTTCCGGGGTATTATAATATTCATGAAATTTTAAGAAATATAGGCGCTCTGCAACTTAGGGAAGCAAAGAAGAAGGACTGGACTATTCCTTCTACATTATTGCAAGCAGCAAATGAATCTGAATCCAAGACAATTGATCTTAGGAATTTATATGGACTTTTCGAAGAACAGATCTTGGCTGGAAAGTCAGACTCTGAAAAAATTTCCCTCTCTGAAAAGATAGAATCTGCTAATAAGATTAAGGAACGCTCTCCCGTATTACATAGATTTTTAATGTATACAAAAGCCGCCGGACTCTCTGGGCAAGGTTCCTTTGCAGAAAGTAATTCTCTCTTAGAGCCCCTATTGAAAGAAATTACTCCTAAAGATCCGCTCTTTCTAAAAATCCATTTATTAAGATCTTCTAACTTTAAAGGCCTCGGAAGTGTTCGATATTCTTTGGAGTCCCTTCGTACATTTTTAGAAAATTATGATCATGATTCAGGGGTAGATATCTCTGATAAAGAAATGGAAAGGTTTTTTATCTATTTTGAGAATTTAGCTCGAAATTATGAGAATAGAACTGACTTCTTCCAAGCGTCTCTACATTATTTTTATAATACTGAGAATATGTTCCTGGCAAAGAGTAAAAGTCTCTTTCAGGATACTGTGTATAAGGATTACGCCATCTATTATCAAAAGTTAATGGTGGATACTTCTTTCAAATTGGCCAGATCTATTAGTGAAAAGAATGCCTCAGGCATTTTAGGGAATTTGAACCCTCTTGAATTCGATCCGTTGGATAAGAAAGAAGGGTTGGTCTATATAGACCAATATTTTGAGAAGGAAAAGATTTTACCAAGAGCTCGGGCCTTCTTGGACCTCGCTACATTATACGGATATGCTTATTACTTAATCAATCGTTCTGTGATCCGCGAAACATTTTATTATAATTCCGGGACAATGGACCGTATCAAAAAAGAGGCGGCTCTTAGGGATTTTAAACAGGCAGAATATGAGTTAAGATGGATCATATTCGCAGATCCAACATATCATGATGCATACCAACTTTTAGGTTGGTTGTACCAATATGTGGACATTATGAAGTCCAGAAAACCAAGCGATAAGGAGCCGGCTGACGAGGATAAGTATAAGGACGAATATGCTAAGTATTTTCCTGAGAAAAACTTCGAAGAGAATATAGAATTATATAGCCAGATCTTAGAATTACTTGGAGAAAATTTCCAAAATAAAAAAGCTCTCTCCGATCTCAGATTGAATTTGGGTAATAATTATTTTTTACTCAAGAACTACCCTAAAGCGGATGAACAATATTCTTTAGTAGAATCCTATTCGAATTACATAATATCCAAGGCGCAATTTGAGGATTATAGACAGAAGGCGGTCTTCTTATTTAACTCTGCTCGCGCTTCTATGTACATGTCCAAGTATGGAGATGCAGTCCGAAAATTAAAGAATGCATCTGATATATATTCTAAGAACGAATTTTTACAATTATACTCTGGGACCGATTACGCCAAAAACCTACAAAGTTATAGAGAGAAATTAACTTTACTTAGGACTTTGACTGGCTTGTCTCATATGGAATTGGGAGAATATGCGCAGGCTCTTCCGTATCTGACAGAAGCATTGGAATTAAATGAACCTTCTCGATTAGTGGATCCAATCAATATCAGAAATGCATTAGCGATTTCTTATCAAAAGTTAGGTTATATTTCCAAGTCCGAAGAAAATTTAAAAGAGGCGGAGATATTAGCTTCTTCTCGGACAACTCTTTGGTTACCAAAGAAGGTGAGTCCGAAATTTTGGGAATCCGTCTGGGACTCTATTTGGGATTTTGTCTTTGAAACAGTTCTTCCTGATTCAGTTCGTATTTCTGGATCAGGTAGATTTCCGGAAGCAATCCCTCCAGTGTTCCAACCATTATTATCTTCAGGAATAAGAGTAAATAATCTTGTATTAGAACAAAACTATCGTTTGGCCGCTGAAGAAACAGACCGGCGATTGGAATATGTAAGTAAAAAAGGATTAAAGAAAACATTAGCAGGACAATTAGTCCAATCTCAATCCTATGGAGACTTTGGTTTTTTTCAGTATAAAAGAAACGAATTCGAAAAAGCCAAATCAGCATTTTTAGAAGAGAATGAATTTCTAAAAGATTCTGCGAACCTCTCGGGAAGATCCACAGGTAGCTTTAAAAGATACTTATATTCATTATTCGCTTCTATAGAAGCCTCCGACAAAAGAGATAAAACCGGATATTCAGAAGAATTAAATAATGCCTTGGAAGAACTGGAAAGATTCAAAAGAGGATCTATGGAAAACTGTCTTTCTTCTTGGTCAGAAGATCTGGTAGAAGGAAATTCCGTATGTTCTGAAACATTCTATAAACAATATTATGATTTTGATATATTGAAAGCGACAGTTCTTTATTATTCAGGAGAGGAAAATTTTAAAAAAGGCGAATGGTTAGAAGGTTTCGAAAAATTAGGGATCTCTTCTTCTTTGCTTGAAACTCCTTCCGGATTACCTAAAGAGATTGTTGGACTTTCCAAAGATCCATTTCCAAGAAAAGAGAGAGTCCTTCATTTTTTAAGTAGAGCTAGCGTATTTTATAGATTAGGTGATTTGGAAAAAGCAGAAGAATGTTTAAAGGCTGCAGAAGAAATGGCAAATGTTTTCTATTTCGGAGCGGAATTGATCCAAACCTGGGTTTTGCAAGCAAGACTGGATCTAATTTCGAAAAAGCCAGATAAAGCAAAGGTAAAATTATCCAAAGCAGAGGAACTTCTTAAAAAACAATTTCATCTAATCTCAGACAACAAAAGTTTTCTGCTGCGTGACTTATACGAAACGAAGATGAGAGCTGAGCTTGATTCTGGGAATACAAATAACGCATTTAATGATTGGATACGATTGCAAAGATTATTGAATTTCCGTAATTTTCAGAAAGGCAATTGGGAATTTAGGGAAGCAAGGACTGAATACGTAAAATTTGAATTAGATTGGAAAAACTATAAAAACACTTATTTTAAATACCAGAACGCCTTAGAAACGAGGGGGGATATAAAAAAAGAAGAGTTTATACTTTCTCAAGCAGGGGTGCAAGTTTCTAAATCTTTAGAAGTGTTACGATCCAAACTTCCTAAAAAGGCGGCTTTCTTGGATCCTTTTGGATCTTTTTCTGATGACGTTTTAAAACAGAATGAAACTGAAATCCGTTTATTAGAATCCAGGGGTGATGTATTTGCCAAAATTAGAAATTCTACTTCTATCAAATTTCTAAACTTTGAGAGCGAATCCAAAGCAGAAACTTGGATTAAATCTAATTTTGAAAATTCTGGTCGTAATCTTGTTATAGATCCTGGAAATACATCGATTGGTGAAAAATTAGGATCTCAAATTTCGGAGATCAGATTTAAACTTTCTTCTTCTGTTTCCAGCAGAGAGGAAAGGGCTCCAAAAGTGATTTCTTCTTTTTTACCTATTGGTGGATGGAATTATAGAAGGATAGATTCTGATTCTTGGACGGATATATTAGAAGATACTGATATATTAGTAAGTTCCTTTCCAGATGTAAAAGGAGATTCTGCCTTTGGAGAAAGAAAAAAGGATACTCTCGAACTCAGAGAAATTTTTTCCAGAGAGCATAGATTAGGCGCAGTTATATTTACTTATTCTGAAAAGCCAAGCTGGCGCCAGATCTTGAAAGCATACACTGGACTTTCCGGTTCAGGTGTAAATTTAATGTATATCTGCCCTGGAGAAACTTGTGTAAAAGAATCTCTGGAAGAAATTTTTTCGGGAAAAACATCTAATTCTGCAATCCGTTTCGGAAAACTTCTTGAGAGATCCGGAAATAGAAATGGAGAAGCAGAAAAACTTTTTGCTAAGTCTAGGAAAGACGAAAGAATTTCAGATTCTTCAGAAGTGTTTTCCGATTTGCATAAAGCCCGTTCTTATGCGGAACCTAATTCTAATTTGGCTCTCAAAATTGAATCGGACCTGTTAAGAGCCTATCAAAGATCAAAACCTGATTTTTCTTTGGGAAAAATTTTCTCATTACGTTATGAAAATCGAGATCTGAATTCTCAGAAAGAACTGGGGCTGAATCTATGTTTGTCTAGATTATTGGAAACAGAATATAAGGATTGTGGAGAGATCCCTCTTCCAGAAGCTAAGAATGAAATTTTGAATGGAATATTTGCTTTAAAGGAAGGAAAATTTCCAGGAACTTCTCTGGGTTCTAATATTTCTGCAGATAGATATGATCCATTCTTATTTAGATTAAAACTTTCTAATCTAGCTTTGGAAGCTTATTATCCGGATTTGGCTTCTTCTCAACTTGGGCTTGCGAAACAATTCATCTCTTCTGGTCCAGATTTGGAAACGTGGAAGAAGATGGAAGCTCGGATCCGAAAAGAAAAAGCTCTATTAGAAGAAGAGGATGATTGGTCCGAAAATTCCAATCAAATTGAATTGGATCTCCAAGAGAGGAATTATCCAAGACATTTGGCATTTTTAGAAAATCGTAAAAAGTTTGGGCATAGGATTTCTCCTCTTACTTTATATTCTGAGATCCATAGTTCTTCCAAAACTTTGTTCCAAACATTGGATACTGAATCTAGATCTTCTGTGTTGGATCTCCTACGTTATTCTCTGCCAGAAGAAACCGGAAAGGAAATGGAAGAATTTTTGAATTCTTTTGTGGATCTCGAAAATTTTAAGAAAAATTTTCCAAGGCAAGCAAGGATCACGTTGGAGTTTTCGAAAGCTTATCTTTCCAGAGGAGATTATGATAAAGCGAAGTATTGGATCTCTAAATCGAAAGGAATTTCTGACGAGCTCTATTCTTCTGAAATTGAATTTTTAAATTCTAAAATTTCTTATTTAGAAGGTAAAAAACCGGGTAAGATATCGGAGTCCGATTTTTCTGACTATTTATCAGAATACGAAAATGCTTCTACTAAAAAGTCTTCCGAATTTGTGGAATTGGCAAATCGTTTTGTTAAACATAGAAAAAGGAAAAAGTTTAGCTCTGCAGAAAGAAGAGAGCTTAACGATTTTATAACATATTTGCAGACTCTTTCCTTTAAACAAAATGATTCAGAGACGTTTTTCGATTTAGGATTGATCAAGGATAAAGTTTCGGCAGTTCGTTCTGCTTTATTTGGTCGTTCAGTTTCTTATTCTGATCTTCCTAATTTTAATAAGGTTTCTTTCGCGATAGAAGAGAAAATCCCTGAGAACCAAGAGTTCTTGGCTTTGATGGATTTGGGTTTAAAAACTTTCTATATCAAATTTACAAAAGGTAAGTCCAAGGGCGACCTTGCATTCAAGGATAATCGAAAGTTAAGAGCTTCTATTTATAAATACAATGAAGAAGCCGACAAAGGTGGAGCTGAGGTATTACTCCGAGAAGCTTTGGAGACGGAGATCCGTCAGAATATTCGTCCTTCTAAAAATAAGACCACGTATTTGTATCTTTCTTCTTATCATTTTTTGGCCCCAATTTTGCCTAAGTCGGATGAAGAGATCTATTATGTGGCAGATCCGGAAACTTTGCTGAAAAACCCAGTGCATAAAGAGAAGGAAGAATTTTGGGACGGGTTCGGGATTGTCACTAAGGATGATTCAAATTCTCCCGACTGGTATTCTCAGTTAGTTCAATTAGAAAATTTAGAACTTTCTCCTAAGGGAAATCCTACGGTCACTCCATTTCATGTGGTCCGGATCCCTTTGGTGGAAGATAGAGAGAAGGGGATTTTGTTTGGAAATAAATCTGTTTCTGAAGTAGAACCTGGAACTTTGCAAGGAGTTTGGATATTGGCTTCTTCTTTCTTAGAAGGTTTCGGAAATGCTTCTTTGAATTTAAAAGATTCATTATATTACTTGGGAAAATTTTGGAAAGGTCCTGGGATTGTAAATCTTGGATTCCAAACAGATACTCATAATTCAAAATTTTTAAAAGAGGTCACTTCACGCAAAGAGGACTCTAAAACTTCTCTTCGGAATCGTTTTTTAAAAACTATGAATACTATGAGAGAAGTGTATCCAGTGGATAAATATTGGAACGGCTATCGATTGTTTACGACTTCATTTGTTTCGAAGGAATAAAGAATGTTGGAGTTCCAACATGGGTATGAGGATCGCCCCCTCCCTGGTTCGGGTGGGGGGAGTGGCTCGTGGGAGAGCTCATTCGCCTATATCACAAAATCCTCATCTCCACAACTAAATTTTACGTCCTAATCTTGTTGGAATTCCAACATCAGCTTTCTCACTTCTCCTCTAATAACGCCTTCCTTTCCTCTGCGCTTTTCTCCTTTAGTTTTCTCATCTCATCGTGGAATTTAGAAAAATCTTTTCCTACTTCTAAGAATCTTTTTCTGAAATAGGAAGTCCCAGAATTATATCTAAGCATTCCGATAAAGTCTTCATTATTCCAATCTCTTTCGGCAAGTTTTTTAGAATTGATCTTAGTCCATTTCGTTTGTAGAATCTTTTTACGAAAATTTGAAATGATCTCTATTTTTTTAGCTCGAACGATATCCTCTGCGCTACCTTCTGAATAAGCGGCCTTAAGTAAATTTGCAGTTTCTATAATTATATTTTTATAAAGTTTTGTTTCTTCTTCTGATTTTTTTCTTTCTTCTAATAGTTTTGGGCCACCGATCTTAAATACATATTCATCTGAGCCTGCGTCTTCTACAAAACTCGCATAACTTTCGTTAAATAAAGTATCTCCTGGGAAATATACTGTGGCATGTGCCATTTCGTGAATGACTATGGAGGCTAAGTCTCCTGGATCTTCATAAAGTTGAGAAGAGAATAATGGATCTTCGAACCATCCTAAAGTAGAATATCCCGCAGTGATCCGAATTCTTGTATCGAACCCTTGATCTTTCAAAGATTGTTCTTCTTCTTTCGCTTTTTCTAATGAGAAATATCCTTTGTATGGGACCGTTCCCGCAATCGGAAACCACCAAGTATAGGATTCAAATTTAAGTGGATGGCAAGCACTCACATGCCAACCGATTGCAGGCCTGTCCAATTGAACAAAACTTTTGAATCCGCCTTCGGGTGAGAGTGCCAATTCTTGGATTCCGAATTCTCTGATCTTCTCCACTTCTTTTAATTTTGTTTTTGTGGTTTCAGGTATTTCAGGATCTGCTAAAACTTCTGGGATCGCTTTTCTTTGTAGAAGTATCTTTGCCTGTTCTTTTCCAAGATGATAGAGATAAGAGACACATCCTTGGCCGGAAAAGAATAGAAAAAACAAAACGGGTATCCCGGAAAAGAATCTGAGTCGACGATTCTTTCCATTAGGTAGAAGGTGGGTTGAGTCTGATTGCATGAATATTCGTCTTCCTAAAATCGTTTGGATCAATATCGGACTTTTGGTTTTATTCCTATTCGTCCTCATTCTTCCGGGAGAAGGAGGTTTGTCCTCCTTTTTCCGAGGTGGCAAACCACTCGGTTATTCTGACCAAAGGGCCGGGATCCAATTGCAGAATGCTTTTCGGAATGTTTATAATTCTTCCAAGGATTCTGTAGTTTCTATCCGGACTAAAAAAACAGAAGCGATCACAAGTCCTTACCAATATTTTGATTACCGTACCGAAAAACTTTCCTCTTTCGGAAGTGGATTTTTAATCCACGAAAAAGGATATGTTGTCACAAATTTTCACGTTATCTCTGACGCGGAAAGTATAGAAGTAATTGCTTCCGATGGTAGTGTTTTCCCAGCTAAATTTGTGGGAAGTCATGAAAGAGCGGATATTGCTCTTCTTAAAATCAAAGAGGGTAGTGGACTCAAACCTGTTTCCTTTGGTGATTCTGATAAGATAGAAGTGGGGGATTGGGCGATAGCAATCGGCTCTCCCTTTGGTTTAGAAAGATCTTTTTCAGTTGGTGTAGTTTCTGCAAAATATAGAGAAGATTTGGATGAGACTGGTCAGACCCATATCCAAACAGACAGTATGATCAACCCTGGTTCTAGTGGTGGACCACTTCTAAACATTTACGGAGAAGTAATCGGGATCAATCGTTTGATCCGTAGTGACTCTGGTAGGAACACCGGCATCGGTTTTGCTATCCCGATGAATTATGCCAAAAAGATAATCCAGCTCATCGAAGAGAATAAGGGCAGAATTATCCGACCTGCAACTCTGGGTGTGATGGCGACTGTCCCACTTCCGGATCATAGGAGAGCTCTTGGAATTCCCGCAGATTGGAAAGGAGTTCTGGTTTATGATATGGATTCAGGTTCTTCCGCGGAAAGTTCCGGTTTGAAACGATATGACTTCATTATGGAAGCAAACGGAGTCCAAGTTAAAAATATTAATGATCTGAGGGAACAGGTCGGAATAGTAGGATTAGGCGGCAGGTTAAAACTTAGGATCTACAGGGAAAAATCCCTGCAAGAACTGACCGTTAGATTGATACAGAAATAATTTTTCTAAAATCATAAGGCTAGACATGAGAAGAAATATCGTTCACAGCGGTGCTGATGCTCTCATTTACGAGATCCGTCAGATCGTAGGAGTCGCTAAAAAGTTAGAAGCTCTTGGAGTTCCGATTACGTACGAGAATATCGGGGACCCCATCCAAAAAGGAGAGAAGGTCGCTCCTTGGATGAAAAAAATCGTATCTGATCTGATCCTCGAAGACAAGTCCTGGGCCTATACGGCTACACAAGGATTTGAGAAGACCAGAAATTTTTTAGCAGATAAAGTGAACGAAAGAGGCGGAGCCCAAATTACCGCCGAAGATATTTTATTCTTCAACGGACTTGGTGACGCGGTCGCTAAAATTTTTGGATTTTTAAGAAGAGAGGCTCGAGTTATAGGACCGAGTCCTGCTTATTCTACCCTTTCTTCTGCGGAAGCAGCTCACTCCGGTTATGAGCATATGACTTATAACTTAAATCCTGAACAGGGTTGGATGCCTGATCTGGAAGATATTGAGAATAAGGTCAAATACAATGACTCGATTGCTGGTATCCTTCTGATCAATCCGGACAATCCGACCGGCGCAGTATATGATAAAAATGTAATGCGTGAGATCGTAAAGATCGCAGAAAAATATGATGTAATGCTTATCTGCGACGAAACATACGCTCATGTGAATTACTCCGAAACTGGAACTATTCATCTTTCAGAAGTGATCGGGAACAAGGTGCCTGGAATGGCTCTTCGTTCCGTATCTAAGGAATTTCCTTGGCCTGGCGGAAGATGTGGTTGGTTGGAGATCTTTAATAAAGACAAGGATCCAGTTTTTGCACGTTATGCAAAATCTCTTTTGGATGCAAAGATGTTAGAGGTATGTTCTACTACTCTTCCTCAGATGGCAATTCCAGAAGTATATTCACATCCTCAGTTTCTTCCCCACTTAAAAGAAAGAAATGAGAAGTTTAAGAAGAAGGCGAAACTTGCAACTGAGTCTTTTAAAGGGCTCAAAGGTGTTACTGTAGTAGAACCTAAAGGTGCATTCTATCTTACAGTTGCATTTGATAAGGGAATTTTGGGAGATAAGATGACTCTTCCTATCTCTAATCCAAAGGCAGAAGAGTTTATCCGTCCTCTTCTCGGGAATTGTGCTCCGGATCGTAGATTTGTGTATTATCTCCTGGCTTCTACTGGGATTTGTGTGGTTCCACTTTCTTCTTTCTGTACAGATAGAGATGGTTTTAGGGTCACTCTTCTGGAAGAAGATGAGGAAAAATTCCGTTGGATCTATAATACTTTGAGAAAGAGTATAGAGGACTATACAGCTTCCGCTTAGGATATGATAAACAATAAAGAAAGAGTTCCTAAGATCGGAGTAATGGATTCCGGAATGGGAGGACTTTCCGTTCTAAAGGAACTCTTGGATCTTCCATATTCTGCAAATTTTCTTTATTATGGAGATCTTGCGCACGCTCCTTATGGGGAGAAGAAGACCTCCGAAGTTTTGGAACTCACTCGCAATGTATGTAATTTTTTCTTAAAAGAAGAAGTAGATGCAATCCTTCTCGCATGTAATACTGCAACCTCTGCTTCCGCCTCTAAATTAAGGGAAGAACTGTCCGTACCTGTATTCGGTATGGAACCTGCAATCAAACCGGCTCTTCTCGCACACCCTGGAGAAAAAATTGCGTTACTCGCTACTTCAGTTACTCATAGAGAAGAGAAATTACAGGACTTAAAATCCGAATTAGGTGCATCCGAAAGAGTAGTTCACCTAAATTGTGATGGTCTTGCAACGCTCGTGGATCATGGAAAATGGGAAGAAGCCAAACTTCTTCTTAAAAACATATTAAAAATCCCGCAAGAACAAGGAATTCGTGCTCTTGTATTGGGATGCACACATTACGTATTCTTAAAAAACGAAATAAAAGACCTTTATCCAGAGGCAATTTTTCATGATGGGAACCAGGGAACCGTCCGCCATTTAGTCAGATCTCTTCATTTGGATGAGAAACAAGGGCACCCAAATTATAATCTGTTCTTTTCTTCCCCTAATAACCTAAAAGAAACGGAAGGTCTGGCCTCTCAGTTATTACAAAAAGTATCCCCATAACAGGTGGAAATTTTTTTCCTAAAGAGTATTTTTTTGGTTCCCGGTCTAGGCACTTTGTATTAGCTTTATGAATCCGTATGAACTCTATATCCATCTCAAAGCTAGTTACGATCCTACTCATTCCGACCCTATTCTTCTTCTGCAAACCTAAAGAAGAAGAAACTACGGATGCAATCGTCTCCTTCATCGTAGGAAAAGCTACTGCGGAAAAAGCGGGCTCTGTCCTGAAGGCAACCGATCGTGTTATTGAATCTGAAATTGTAAAAACGGACAAGGATGCAACCTTAGATCTAACCACTACTTTAGGGACAGTTCGACTCTTAGGTGGTTCCGAGGCTTCTATCGCTGCATTGAGAGCGGATCAAAATTATATTAAGGTCAACTCAGGCAATATTTTAGTAAAAGTCGCCAAACTGAAAAAGAACGAATCCATCTCAATCGACACTCCTACCGTAGTAGCTGCTGTTAGAGGGACCCAATTCTGGGGACAAGTGAATCCAGCTAATGAAACTGGAACATTTGCAGTTCGCGAAGGTAGTGTTCAAATTACCAGAAAAGACGACGAGGCCCGAGTTTTAGTAAAAGCAGGAGAAGCAGTGGACTTAGGCCCTGGGATCAAGGCTCTAAAAGTTCGCCCTGCAGCTGCGGGTGAGCTCTCCGCAATGGAACAAATCGATCAAATGAAATAGCTTTTTTTCTGGGCATTAGACCCGATCCGGGAATTCTGTTCTGGAGCGGGTCCATGCAAGAAGAAATCAGTTATAAATCCGCCGGAGTCGATACAGAAGCCGGCCAAGAATTCGTCAAAAAGATCAAACAAAACGTAGAATCCACCCATGGTCCCAGAGTTTTAGGCGGGCTTGGAGGATTTTCAGGCGCCTTCGACGTTTCCTTCCTCAAAAATTATAAAAACCCAATATTACTCAGCGGTACCGATGGTGTAGGGACCAAGGTAGAGCTCGCTCGTTTATTCAATATCCATGATACAATCGGCATAGACTTAGTTGCTATGTGTGTGAATGATATTCTTGTCTCCGGTGGAGAGCCTTTATTCTTCTTAGATTATATTGCCTGCGGTAAATTGATCCCTGAAAGAATGGAAAGGATCGTTGCGGGTATCGTAAAAGGTTGTAAACTTTCCGGAGCTGCGTTACTCGGTGGAGAAACTGCAGAACATCCTGGCACAATGGATCCAGATGAATACGATTTAGGCGGATTCGTAGTGGGCGCAGTAGAAAAGGAAGACTTAATAGATGGATCCAAGATAAAACCTGGAGATATCGTTTTAGGTTTAGAATCTTCCGGTCCTCATAGCAATGGATTTTCTCTTATTCGTAAATTGTATTTAGAGGGGGGAAGAAAACTTCCCGCAGATCCAGAGTTAGTCGGTTTCTTAAAAGAATTTGCACTTCGTCCTACAAGGATCTATGTCCAGAGTATACTAAATCTCACCAAGAAGGTTGAAGTAAAAGGAATGGTACATATCACTGGAGGAGGTTTTTACGAAAACATTCCTAGAGTGCTTTCTGATTCTTTGGCTATTGAGATCAAAAGAGAAAATCTTCCTGAGAATCCATTCTTTACCCGAGTGCAGAAAGATTTTCCTTCTTTAACTGAAAAGGAATTGTATTCCACTTTTAATATGGGAATCGGATACATAGTCATCGTTTCTCCAGAGTCAGTAGCAGATGCAACTGCTGCTCTGGAAGAAAAAGGAGAACTGGTCCATAAAATCGGAGTAATCACTTCGAAAAATAAAGAGTCTGTTCTTTTTGTCTGAACTTTTCAAACCGGCAGATATATGGATCGGATCCAAACTCTTTTAAAAAATCCAATTTTTATCTTATCTAAAAAGAATCCATTCATGCTTTCTAGATGGAGTATTTTATACGTACTCCTTGGATTATTTGCAGGATTATTCTCTGCATTATTTTGGAAGGCGTTGGAATATCTCACCAAACTTTTAGCAGGCTTCCAGGGAAATTCGATCATTCTGATCATGACCTTATCCGGTTTGGGCATAGGACTTCTCATTTATTTCCTGGGAGAACCGGGAGAAATCTCATTAGTAATTGATAATATTCGTTTTAGGGGAGGAAAGCTCGACCCTAAAAATAACCCTTCTATGAGTTTGTCTTCTTTGCTTAGTATTTCTTCTGGAGGAAGCGCAGGACCTGAGGCCCCTCTTGTTCAGATCACAGGATCTTTTGGAAGCTGGTTTGCTGAAAAGATAGGATTAGAAGGAGAAGAGCTCAGATCCATGACCATCGCAGGAATGGCCGCAGGATTTACTTCTTTATTCGGCTCTCCTCTAGGTGGAGCTCTATTCGCGTTGGAAATCCTACAACATAGACATGTGGTAGAATATTACGAGGCATTATTACCTGCATTCCTCTCCAGTTGTAGTGCTTATTTCGTATTCCTATTTATGACTGATATAGGAATCGGACCCACTTGGGAATTCCCACAATATGTTCCGGGTGGAATAGAAGATTTTCAATATGCGATCGGATTCGGAATGGCCGGGGCGATCGTAGGATGGATCTTTTATGGAATATTCAGAATTACTAAATTTTCTTTCTCTAAAATAACTCTTCCTATTTTTGTAAAGACAACCATAGGCGGATTACTCTTAGGTTGTATTGCTTATTACGAACCGCTCACTCGTTATTTTGGTCATGACCAGTTAAATGAGATTGTAGTCACAAAAGGGAATTGGATCTTTTTTGGAACTCTTGCTTTATTAAAGATATTAGCGATCAATATCACTGTTTCCAGCGGTTGGAGAGGTGGTATTATTATACCGTTATTCTTCGTTGGAGCGGTAGCTGGCCGATTTTTTATGGATTTCTTTCCTTCAGAGAATGAATCCTTTTTGCTGATTTGTTTGATGGCTTCAGTAAATGCATCAGTAACTAAAACACCTATTAGCACTACTATATTACTTACAGGTTTAACTGGAGTTTCCAATTTCACTCCTGTATTATTTGCCTCTTTGAGCGGATACTTCTTATCTCCTAAGGCGCCGTTTATCAGTTCTCAGGCGGATTCAGTTTAATTTTTAGATCGGACTATAACGTCGATTTTGTCCTGGACTATTTCCAGCAAATCGATAAAAGATAGCCAACTCTATGGGAATTTTCTCTAAAAAGGATCCGTTCTTTCTTTTCGCGGCATTCTTATTTTTCGCATACTGTACACCTTCTCCTAAAAAAGCTTTATTAGAGAATGGTGTTATAGATTGGGAAAAATCTATCCAGCAAGGAAAATGTTTCCGAATGACTGGAGATTGGAAGTTTGCATGGTTGGGTGTTACTCCAGATACAAGTATTCCTAAAGAGCCTGAAAAATTTTCCACAAGTCTTGTCCCGGGGAGCTGGACCAAACATGATTGGCCTGGTTCTGACGAGGGAGAATTTCCTAAATACGGAAAAGCATTGTATAGAGTGGACTTGGTTTCTTCTACCCCTGTAGAAAGTTTACATTTAGTTTCCTATGACCAAGGAACAAATTATAGGATCCTATTTAACGGAAAAATAATCAATGAAGTGGGAAGGGTAGGAGATCCAACGGAAGAAGGACTCGAACTTAAAACCAGCTATTCTATTCTTCCCGCATGGCAGGGAACAGCGCATCTTGATTTTGAAATTTCAAATTATCAGTATAGAAAAGGAGGACTTTGGAAACCTCCTATCTTAGGTACTGCGGAATGTGTAAGTCGCTATTATATGGACAGAAGGGACTTAGAAGGAATACTCTGCGGAGGACTTTTCTTCTTAGGTCTATTTCATATTTTCGTATCAGTTTTCTATAAAAAAGATTCTTCTGCTTTGATACTCGGAATTCTTTCTATCACAGTGGGACTAAGATTATATTCCACTGGAGTCAGATTATTCCCTGAACATTTTTTAGTAGGACCTGAAATATATCTTAGGACTGAATTTATCTCCTGGTTTATGGGGATGCCATTGGCCCAGCATTTTTTGTTAGAAGTATTTCCTATGGACTTCGGAAAAAAATTCCTGAAATTAGGATATATTTTCGCAGGAATATTTACCCTAATCACTTTGTTTACTGGGCCAGCGATCTACTCTTATCTAGTTAATCCTTCTTATATTCTTTTTGTATTTAATGGCGCCTGCTCTTTGGTAGTTTTAGCAAAGGCAGTTTCTCGGAGAATGGTGGGAGCTTATATATATCTCACTGGTTTTATCTTTCTTCTATTCTTCATGACAAGTGAGATATTATTCCATGCTGAAATATTGGATTCTTGGGAACTGAGCGGGATCGGAGTTGGAATATTTGTACTTGGAAATTCACTTTCTTTATCTAACAAAATGTTGAGCGGATTCAGAGAAAGAGAGAAGGTCCAAGAAATTCTAAATACAAACTTAGAAGAGTTGGTTAGAAAAAGGACCAGGGAATTAGAATTTGCAAGAGACGAGGCAGAAGCAGCCAATAAAGCAAAAAGTGAATTTTTGATCAATGTGGATCATGAAGTGCGAACTCCAATGAACGGGATCATGGGGATCACTCAGATGTTGCTGGATTCAGATCTTAAACCCGAACACCAAGAAATGTTGGAGTTACTTAAAAGAAGTGGGGATGCTATGATGGTCATCCTTGGTTCCATGTTAGACGCTTCCAGTTTAGAAAAAGGTACATTATATCTTTTGAATAAACGTTTTAGCCTTAAAGCATCTGTTTATGAAGCTGCTATGAGGGTAGAAGACAAAATCCGCAGAAAGAATCTGGATTTCAGCGTAACACTTTCGGATAACCTTCCAGAAATTGTAGAAGGTGATGAAGAAAGATTTAAAACTATGCTTTTGGTCCTTTTAGAAAATGCGGAGAAGTTCACAGTAAAAGGATTTGTCAAACTTATAGGAGAAAAAGTCCAAGATACGAATCTAGACTATCGACTTAGATTTAGGGTCCAAGACTCAGGCATTGGAATTCCCGAAGATAAACTCAGTTCTATATTCAATCCATTCCAGCAGGTGGATTCTGGAGTTACTAAACCTTTCCAAGGAGCGGGGCTTGGACTCGCACTTTGTAAGGCTCTCGCCCAGAAAATGGACGGGGATATTTCAGTCCAGAGTGTGCCAGGTAAAGGTTCCGAATTCATCCTAGAAATCGCCCTATCTAAACCGGAAATCCAATCTTGACATAAGATTTCCTCCTTCCAAGCTGGGTCCAAAGTATATGGGAAGGATCCAAGAGCTCAGTCCGGAATTAATCAACCAAATCGCCGCCGGGGAAGTGATAGAATCTGCCCACTCCGTCTTGAAAGAAATGATGGAGAACTCGGTGGATGCAGGCGCGGACACGATCGAGGTCGAGTCCAGAGACGGAGGTTTGACCTCACTTCTTCTTTCCGATAACGGCTCCGGGATAGAAGAAGAAGATATCCCTCTTGCAATCCAAAGACATGCCACAAGTAAGATCCGTACATTAAAAGATCTTGAATTAGTTTCTTCTTATGGATTCAGGGGAGAAGCATTGGCATCCATCGCCTCCGTTTCCAAACTTACAATCGAAACAGGAACAGGCCAGCCCACGGCTTGGAAAGTAAGGTCAGAAAAAGGACAAATCCTTTCCAAAGAATCCATCCCAGGTTTTCAGGGAACTAAGATCCTGGTTGAGGATCTATTCTATAACACTCCAGTCAGAAGAAAATTTTTAAAATCAGTTCGTTCAGAAGATAAGAAGATCCGAGATAAAGTAACTATCCAGGCTCTCGCACGAGAAGATATCCGATTTAGATTCGTTCAGGATCATAAGGAGATATATAGACTTCCTCCTAAGAATAAAAGAGAAAGGATCATAGATCTATTCGGAGAAAATTTCAGGGACCACTTGTTGGAGGTCCAACTGGAAAGAAAAGGTTGGAAGGCGACAGGTTATATAAGTGATCCTGATTTTTATAAATCCAATCGAACCGGCCAATTCATTTTCGTGAATGGAAGGCCTGTTGAGATTAAATACTCTTCTCATCTATTGAAAAAATGTTATGATGAACTTCTTCCTCCGAACGCTCATCCATACTGTTTTTTATTTTTCGAAGTAGATCCTGAATCTATAGATGTAAACGTTCATCCTGCTAAAAAGGAGATCCGCTTCCTGGACGAAGAAGGATTTAATACATTCTTCTTGCAATTGATCCAAAAAGAACTTAGGTCCAGCACTCCAGTTAGCTTTTTAGAATTAAAAAACAGACTTTTAAGACCTGAGCCTAAAAAGATGGAATCTACATTATATTCCTTTTCTGGTTCTTCTTCCTCCGGAACAGAACAACATCTTTTGGGCGGAGCACTTTACGAAGAAGTAAAACATTCTCCTTCTTTTCTTGTAGAAGCAGTTGGTCCTGGCTCAAGGTTAGATGATCTAACTGATATGCCGATCAAACATTCAGAGTTTATTCCTAAAAAACATTTTGGATTATTATTCGAAACGTTTATTTTGGCAGAAGGAGAAGATGGTTTTTATATCATAGACCAGCACACTGCCCACGAAAGGATCCGTTACGAAGAAGTATTAAGAAAACTTAAAAAGAAAAATTACGGGATCCAACCACTTCTCACTCCAGTTCGTATTCCTGTTTCTAAACAAGAAGCAGAAGATATAAAAGATAGGCTAGGAGAATACCAAGAAGTCGGTTTAAAATTAGACTCACTCGGAGAAGATACGATGGTCCTTCGAGAAGTTCCTGGTTACTTTCTGCCTGGGCATGAAAAAGAGATCGTTCTGGATTTTTTAAATCGTACAGGTGGCAAGGAAGTTCCTGAGCCTGAGTTATACGATCTTATGGCAAAATGTGTGGCTTGCAGATCTGCTGTTAAAAAGGGAGATCAACTTTCGGATCATCTGATCGCGGAGATGCTCAATCGTTTGAGTTATTGTGAGAATCCATCCCGCTGTCCTCATGGAAGACCCACCTTGGTCAAATTAACCAGAGAAGATCTGGAAAGAATGTTTCATCGCAGGTAAAATTTGAAAACAGAATCCCAAGCACTTAAAAACTCTACGGAGAATGTAATCTCCACCTTGATCAGACAAACATTGATCGCAAGTGTGATCTTGTTATTGATAGTACTCGTTCTTGCAAGATTTTTCAATGAAAGAGTCACACAAGTAGCTGGCCTCTTTTTGGATTACACCGGGGTATGGGGAGTAGGACTTTCTATATTCGTTGCGGATTCAGTGCATGTATTCTTTCCTCCCGATACATTTTTGATCTTGGCAGTAGCTGCAAAGATGCCTGATTTTTGGGTAATCTTCTTTGCTTCCGTTGGGTCTTTACTTGCTGGGGGATGTTCCTACTCTCAAGGAAGATTCCTTCTTCCTAAGTTAACCGTATTTACTAAGTTCATTCGGAACCATGAAGAGAAGTTAGAAGTATACGTAAAAAGATTTGGATTCTGGGCGGTGGTGCTTGCAGCACTTACTCCATTGCCTTATTCATGGACCTCAGTGGCAGCAGGTGCAATGAAAATGAGACTTGATCTTTTTTTTGCAGCCGCACTTTTTAGGATTCCCCGTTTTATTCTTTATTACTATCTAATAAAGGGCGGATGGATCGGGATCTAAACATTCGGATTGACTCTAAGTAAAAGCAAAGGTAAAAAATTTAGATAATGGACGATTCTCCCAGACTTATTCCTAAAACCAGAAAAGAGCTGATCTTAGAAAATTTAGATTGGTTTGCTTTGCCTGTTCGTATTTCCGAATTGGTAGAGAATGTATTGGATGGAAAGATCAGAGAACAATCCTTAGTATGCTGTCATAGCGCATGCGATGTATGCAATTCTACAATCCGTTCCTGCATACGTAAGATCCAAAGAGAATTGGAAGAAGAACTTGGGCAGTCTATTTGAAAGAGCACCTCTTCCTCATAAGATCAGACCTAGTTCATTTGCTCAGGTCATTGGACAGGAAAAGGCAAAGCTTCAATTACAAAAATATAAAGAACCAGTAAGCATTCTATTATACGGACCTCCTGGCACAGGAAAGTCAACGATTGCCAGGATCTTAGGTAATACCTGGAAATTACCTTTTGTAGAATACAACGCAGTCACAACAGGCGTTGCAGATATCAAAAAACTATTAGAAAGATCCGAGAAAGAAGGGAGTATTCTTCTCTTTTTGGATGAGATACATAGATTCAGTTCTTCTCAACAAGATAGTTTATTAAAGGGAGTTGAGACCGGGGGAATAGTTCTGATTGGTGCTACTACTGAAAATCCTTCCTTCAGAATTACAAGACCTCTATTATCCAGATGCCAGGTGCTTAGGCTGGAACCATTGGGTGAAAATGACCTTTTGGAAATACTTTCCAGAGGAACAGAATCTTTAGATCCAAAACCGAATATTACAAAAGAAGCAAGTTCTCTTTTGGTTCGATATTCAGGTGGAGATGCCAGAAAACTTCTCTCTAATTTAGAGGGTCTTGTTCTTTCCAGAGATTCCGGAGCTTCCATAGAGGCCTCCGATATAGAAACATTTTTAGAAAGTAGAGTAATCGAATACGATCAAAGCGGAGAAAGCCATTATGATGTGATCTCTGCATTCATCAAGTCTGTGAGAGGAAGTGATCCGGACGCAGCATTATTTTATTTGGCAATGATGTTAGAAGGGGGAGAAGATCCACTCTTCATCGCAAGGCGACTTATCATCTTGGCCTCTGAAGATATTGGAAATGCTTCTGTTCATGGTTTACCCTTAGCGGTTGCAGGACTTCATGCATTAGAAACAATCGGAATGCCGGAGGGAAGGATCATTTTAGGACAGGTCACTACATTCTTGGCTTCTTGCCCTAAGTCCAACGCGTCTTATTTAGGAATTGGTTCTGCACTTTCATTTGTAAAAGAGAGGGGCCCGAGTTTAAAAATCCCGAATCGATTGAGAAATGCTCCTACTTCTACCCATAAAAAAGAGGGAGCAGGACAGGGTTATAAGTATCCTCATGATTTTGGTGGATTTGTGCCATTCTCCTATTTCCCAGATGATCTTTCCGACAATCCGCCTCAATTTTATAAACCAACCAAAAACGGAATGGAAGGAAAGATTAAAGAACATCTGGCTTCCATTTGGAAAAAGATCTCCGGCAAAAATTACGAGTAGCACTCTTATATTTTCCGCAAAAAACTTCAAATATTTGTTGCGTAGTTAAATAGCTACATTTTAAATTGTAGCTAAGTGGCTACATAATGAATCTAAGAAGGGACGTATTCCAGGCTATAGCCGATCCTACGCGAAGGGCAATACTTTTGCTTGTGGCTTCTCAGGCAATGACTGCGGGAGCGATCGCTTCTAATTTTGATACGGCCAGGCCCACAGTTTCCAAACATTTACAAATACTCACGGAGTGTGAATTATTAAAGCAGGAGCAAAATGGTAGGGAAATTTATTACCAATTGAATCCAAACAAGATGAAAGAAATTGCCGACTTTATAGAACCATTCCGTAATATGTGGGACGATCGATTCAATAAGCTAGAGTCCGTAATGAAAAAATACAAATCAAGAAAATAGAATATGGAAAGAAAAACCAAAATTGATGCAGAAGACGGCAAACAAGAATTGCTGATCACAAGAGAATTTGATCTTCCTGTGGATCTAGTTTTTAAGGCACATATTGAACCAGAAATTGTAGAAGAATGGATGGGAACAAAAGTTCTGAAATTAGAAGCAAATAAGCATGGAAGCTGGCAATATGTAACCACGGATCCTCTTGGAAACAAACACGGATTTAATGGTGTTATACATGAATTTGTTCAGGACCAAAAGATTATCCGTACTTTTGAGATGGAAAATTCTCCATTTCCACCCCAACTTGAATTTTTAGAATTCGAATCTTTAGGAGAAGAGAAAAGCAAACTTACAATGCATATCATATTTAAGTCTGTCTCACTCAGAGACCAATTATTAAAAATGCCTTTCGCACAAGGTATCAATATGGCTCATAACAGATTACAAGAAATCGTAATTAAATTAAAATAGGATATTGGACATGAGAAATAAGATTATATATTGGATCGCTACTGCATGGCTTTCCTTAGGGATGGTGTCGACTGGGATCGTTCAGACGATACAAATGAAAGAAGAAGCTGATATGTTTGCACATTTAGGTTATCCTGCATATTTGATGATCATATTAGGCGTTTGGAAATTATTAGGAGTGATCGCTGTTCTTGTTCCTAAATATCCTTTAGTAAAGGAATGGGCATACGCAGGATTTTTCTTTACAATGTCTGGAGCGGTGTTTTCTCATTTTGCAGCTGGAGACGGAGCGAAAGAATATTTCGGACCCGCATTATTACTGGTGCTTACAGTAGTGTCTTGGTATTTCAGACCGGCTGACAGAAAATTACAAGGGTGATCTAAATGAATCCTAAGGTTGATTTCTTTTTTAATAAGGCCAAACAATGGAAGGAAGAATATGAGGCGTTGCGTAAGATCGCTTTAGCTTCCGGACTTACCGAAGAATTAAAATGGGGTCAGCCTTGTTATACATCTCAAGAAAATAATATAGTTTTGATACATGGATTTAAAGAATATTGTGCGTTTTTGTTTTTCAAAGGCGCTTTATTAAAAGACCCAAAAGGAATTCTAATCCAACAAACTAAAAATGTGCAGTCCGCTCGCCAAATTCGATTTACTAATCTTAAAGAAATCGATAAGCTTAAAACCTCTTTGAAATCTTATATCAAAAATGCGATAGAAGTAGAAAAGTCCGGACAAAAAGTAAATTTTAAAAAGACCAAAGAGTTTGATATGCCTGAGGAATTCTTAAGTAAGCTTGAGGAATCTCCCAACTTAAAATCTGCTTTCGACTCATTAACTCCTGGTAGACAAAGAGGTTACCTTCTTCATTTTTCTTCTGCAAAACAATCTAAGACCAGAGAGGCGAGAATAGAAAAGTATATCCCGCATATTCTGAAAGGCAAAGGATTAGATGATTAAGAAGAAGGCTGTAGCAAAGAAGAAACCCACAAAACCTGCGGTTAAAAAGAAGAGTCCTAAGAAAAAGCAGCCGGTCTTACTTTCGGGTGGGAATCCCCAAATCGCAAAAGGTTATGGAGACGGCCCGGTCCAGGAATATATCTCCGCAATGCCTGGTTGGAAAAAGGATATTGGTCGTAAACTCGACGAAATCATAACCCGCACAGTTCCTTATGTATATAAAGCGGTAAAATGGAATTCTCCTTTATACGGAATTGAAGGGGATGGTTGGTTTCTAGGAATTCATGTTTTTAATAAATACGTTAAGATTGCTTTCTTTAGAGGAAGCCATTTGAAACCACTTCCTCCTGGTGAATCCAAACAAAAGGAAGTCCGTTACCTCGACATCAAAGAGAATGATAAGATAGATGAGGCTCAACTTTCTTCTTGGATCAAGCAAGCGAGCGACCTG
The DNA here is from genome assembly GCF_002811765.1 of Leptospira saintgironsiae. Classification (NCBI taxonomy): domain Bacteria; kingdom Pseudomonadati; phylum Spirochaetota; class Leptospiria; order Leptospirales; family Leptospiraceae; genus Leptospira; species Leptospira saintgironsiae. The sequence continues at coordinate 392,804 of NZ_NPDR01000004.1, forward strand.
CCCGGCGAAAAAATGTAAGGCCAAGTGATTGGGCAAGGGTCTATTCTTTTGTTCAATAAAGCGTCCAAAATATCCGTAATAACATATTAAGTTCTTCCCATCCAAAAGTAAGAGTCCCGAATGATTTCAATATCGGGAGGATGATATGGCAAATACTGTATTCGAAAGTAAGGCTTCTTGGGCGGGAGGATTAAAATTAAACCTACAATCCAGGAATCATAAATGGGTGGTGGACGAACCTGAAATTTTAGGCGGGACTGACCAAGGACCGAATCCAGTTGAACTCGTGTTAGGTGGACTAGCAAGTTGTGTGGGAGTTTTGGTTTCTCTTTATGCTCCTGCTCATAAGGTAGAGTTGAAGGATTTCCATGTATTCGTGGAAGGAGATCTGGATTTGGATGGGTTCCAAGAACTTGCACCTGTTCGCCCTGGATTTTCGCAGATCCGTTATAGGGTAGATATTCAAACAGATTCTCCTAAAGAAAATGTGGATTCTCTACTTGCTCATATAGAGAGGATTTGCCCTGTGAAGGATACGTTATCCGGAGTAGGAGTATTATACCAAAAATCTGGATCTTCTGTTGCAGCTTGATCAAATATAGGTTCCTTTTCGAATATTCTATTGAGAATTTTCGGAAAGGAGTTCCTACCTTCGCTTTAAAAGAAATATCCTTCTGTAATATTCTAGTCATTCACTTGTTGTAGATAAGAGGTATCTTACTAAAGAACTAAAAAATTTTGACATAATACGGTAAGGAAATCGCTGTTTCGAGACGAAACTAAATATGGAAGCCGCGGGTCTTACCCCTCAAGACGAAAAAAGGAGGTTTCGAATGTTTCGATCCGAGAAAGAGAAAAACGAAAAAAGCCAATTCCAATCCGCTGGACCTATCCAAGTAAGAAAGGAATTTGCTCGTTCAGAAGCTGTAAATTTCTCCACTAAAAAGGCAGAAAGCAGAGACGAAAAAGTGGTCCGACTTAGACCAGATCTATACGAAAAATAAACCGGAGCTTCTTATCACAGAAGTTCCGAAAGCCTTTCTAATACCCGGTCGTTCTGTTCGGGTCTTCCTATCGTAATTCTCAAAGCGTTCAATCCGTAACTTTTCAGATTTCTTAATATAATCCCTTCCTTCAGCAATGTTTCGAAGGTTTGGGTGGAATCTAATTTTGCAGAATCCAATTTGATCGTGATAAAGTTTGCATAGGATTCGAAGTAGGAGAGCCCCTTCTTCTTTGCGAACTCTTCATAGCGGATCATTTCTTTTAAGTTTGATTTTAGATAATTCTCCACAAATTCTCTATCGTTTAACGCAGTTGCGGCTGCTAATTGAGAAAGTTGAGAAACATTAAATGGAGGTCTTAATTTATAGAATGCCCGGATCATTTCTTCAGAAGCGATCCCGTATCCAATTCTCATTCCACCTAATCCGTAAATTTTGGAGAATGTATTTGTATATAATACATTTGGGAATTTTGAAATTACATCTGCAGCTTTTACTTCTTTTTTAGGATCTCTAGTTTTTCCGAATTCCATATAAGCTGCATCCAATACGACCATTGTATCGGAGGAAATTTTTTGGAGAAAAGTATATAGATCTGACTGATCCAAAGCATCTCCGATTGGGTTACAAGGAGTGCAGATGAATATGATCTTAGGAGAATGTTTTTTATACAGATCCAGAAATTGGTCCAAATCATGGAGTTCTGAATTTGTATGGACTGTCTCCGCGCCACATTGTCCTGCGTAAATGGAATACATGGAGAATGTTTTTCCATTTTGGAGGATCTTATCTCCTGGATTCAAAACAGATCTTGTAGCAAAATCGAATATTTGATCGCTACCGTTCCCTTGTATTACATTTTTTGAATCTACTCCGTGGGCCTTTGCAAGTGCATCCTTTAGCGCCTTATAAGAATCGTCAGGATATAAGGGCATCTTATATACAGCTCCTTTAATGACCTCGGAAACCTTGGGAGATACACCGTATGGATTCTCATTCGAGGCAAGTTTAAGAACTTTGTCAGGAGAAATTCCGTATTCACGTACGACTAGTTCAATTGGTTTACCGGCCTCGTAAGCCGGGATCTTGTCTAAAGCGGGCTGGAATCTCATCTAATTCCAGAAAAAAACGGAGTCAGGATTCTTCCAATCGTTTTTGTTCTACCAATCTTTGGTAAAGTCCTTGGAAGTCTTTGAAAAATAAGGATTCGCTGAGCGCGTATTCCATCACCATTCTTTTGGTTTCTTCGGAAGCGAGTAGAGCCCGATCTGTAGCGAGCATTTTGACCCCACCATCCAAAAGTAGATCTCTAAAATAATGATTATTGAATATATTCGGAGTCTCCGTAAAAGATCCCTTAGCATGCCAGCCCAAAGTATGGACTCCCAAGAGTAAAACTGTATCTCTTGTGGAAAATCCCATCATAGAAAAATAATCCAGAGAATCTTTTATATCAGGACTATCTACAGGCATTAACATTCTTCCGTTCGGATAACTGGAATCCTTTCTTCCTGGAAGAATATGGACCTGAGGTCCTCCTGCTTTTTGGAGTGCAAGAGCGCCAGAAAGTGCGATCATATCAGCAAGAGAAGGAATTCCAACTCTTCCTTCTTTTTCCAAATCTTCTTTTAAATGGATGATTGCTTCTAATTGTTTTGTGACTCCGCGATTATTCTCATCATTTAGGATTGTAGGAAAACGAATAGAACCTTCGAGGCCTAACCATTCTCCATCTGCGGAGAAGATGGAAGAAGCATGAAATACCATACGAAGCCAAGCTCCAGCTTCTGTCGGATCAATCTTGTCCCAGATCCTATATCCTGTTTCTTGCCAAATGCTTCCTTCACAATTATTTTTGGTTCCTAATACTTCATGAACTCTATAATTTCCGGTTTTACCTTTCAGCTTCGTTTCGAAACTTCTTCCCTTATTTATTCTTTCCTTTACGGATTCATAAACCTTTTGGGAAATTAAGATCTTGGCGCCTGCCTTCTTCGTAGTTGTTTCGATCCTACTTGCTGAGTTAACTGTGTCTCCGATCGCAGTGAATGACATGCTCAATGGATGACCTAATTTTCCAAGGATTGCAGTTCCATAATTGATCCCAATTCCAATTTCGAATTCGGATCCCAAATGATTTTGAAGATATGTATTCAAATTTTCTAATTCAGATCTCATCTCCAGAGCGGATCGGATTGCGCTTAGATTTGAACGGACTGGATCTGGATCTTCTAAACCGAAAATCGCCATAAGTCCATCGCCTATATACTTATCGATGATCCCACCATATTTAAGTACCTTATCACCCATTCTATAAAAGTAACGATTTAGAATATGGACTACATCATAAGGCAAATGACTTTCTGAAAAACTTGTAAAGCCTCTAATATCACTAAATAAGATCGCCACTGGTTTTTCTATCCCAGAGGTCAGATCGGAAAATGTAGAAGCAAGAGCCTGATCCGCCTCATCTATGACTAATCTTCTGAGTACGATATCACCTGTGGTTTTTGTTTGGCAGGCGAGCCTTACGTTATCCGGAAATCCTTTCTTCTGAGCTAACGCCGTTTCTTTTTCGTTGCGGGGAAGAAGGTTTTCATCTCCTTCTTGGATCAATACCCTACATGTAGAACAACGTGCGTTACCTCCACATGCGTGTATATGAGGGATTCCTGCATCCAGTGAAATTTGTAATAATGGCTTGTTTAATTCGGAAGGTTCGAGGAAAACTTCCTTATCGTTTTCGAAGATAATTTTTATCATAAAGGGAGATTGAATCCGGCGACCAATATTGGATCTAAATCCTTGTTCATTTTTATATTAGATGAAAAATACTAAAAGACTAATATTCAGACCGATCGATATGCGCTCTAAGAATAAAAATATTCTTTTGCCCGAGCCGGAAATTCTTTTTTTCCACGTCTAATTCCCAGTTCTCCGAGTATCCGATCGTGAAAAACCAAGAAAATGGATCATCAGATGAATCACCTAAAAGATCGGTGATTTTATGCGTCGACGACGAGTTGATCATTTTGAGGGGACTCAAAGAACAACTTAAATCCGCCTTTGGAAAAACTTACCAAATAGAAGCTGCAGACAGCGCAGAGCTAGCTCTCCAAATAGTAGAAGAATGTAACCAGGCAGGAATTCATATCCCCGCAATATTAAGCGACCAGGTGATGCCTGGGATTAGAGGGGACGAGTTTCTGATCCGTATCCAAGAAACAAATCCTAATACCAGGAAGATCATGCTCACTGGACAGGCGAGTGCAGAGTCCGTGGGAAATGCTTTGAATAAAGCAAACTTATATAGATATCTTTCCAAACCCTGGGACTCAAACGATCTACTCATGACTGTAAAAGAAGCAGTCCGTTCTTATGAATCAGATATATCTCTTTCTGAACTGAATAAAAAATTAGAAGAAGCGTTACTTTATAATAGAGACTCTGGACTTCCTAATTTGGAATCTTTAAGAAGAAGATTGGATCTCGCAGTGGAAGAAAAAGAAGATTCTCTTCTCGCGTTGATACGTATAGAATCCACTTCTTTGACCACAAGAGATTTTGGAGTTTCTCTCTATAAGGATTTAATGAAGAAGTTCCTGGATTCTATGAAATCTATTCTGGGAAACTATGGAGAAATTTTCCATGTATACGAGGATGAGGTTGCGATACTTTCCAAAGTATCAGAAGAGGAGTTCCTTCCTCATTTGATCGCATTTCGGATACTTCTCCGCTCTGATTATTTTACTGCTTCCGGAATTTCTTTTAGGATCAACGCAACCATAGCCACTGCTAGTGGAAAAAAAGATCTATATTATAAAGCGAGACTTGCACTCGTAAAAGCAAGCCAAGAGCCAGAATTCGATTCAGAATCAGGGATCTATTCCTATACTGAGAAGATGGACGACCAGGATCTGTATAAGATCAATATGGATCTGGGGAAAAGGCTGAACCAAGCAATCCACTCTGGAAATGTAGTGCCTTATTTCCAAGGGATCATGGACAACCAAACTGGTAAGGTCGAAAAATTTGAATGCCTCGCCAGGATCGTAGAAGATGGAAAAGTATATGCGCCTGCGAGTTTTTTGTATCTAGCAAAGTCGACTGGACTTTTGAGAAGGATTAGTCCTATACTTTTCGAAAAAGCACTTCGTAAATTTTCAGAGTCTTCTTATTCATTTTCTATCAATCTGTCTGAGACAGAATTAGAGAGCCCAAGTTTTCCAAAATGGGCTTCTTCTCGTATGGAACATTACGGAATTGATCCGTCTAGAGTGACATTTGAAATTTTAGAAACTGCAAGTTTTCACGGAAATCCGGAAAGACTGAAAGTGATCGCAGAACTGAAAGAGTTGGGATCGAAAATTGCAATCGATGATTTTGGAGTAGAACACTCTAATTTTTCCAGATTATTGGAGATCCAACCTGACTTCATTAAGATAGATGGAAAATTTATTCAGTCTTTGGAAAGAAATCGAACTGCATTCATTCTAACTTCTGCCATCACGGAGCTTGCTCACAGAATTGGAGCAAAAGTAGTCGCGGAATTCGTTTCTACTCCGGAAGAATTGAAGGTTGTACGTTCTCTGGGCATAGAATATTCGCAAGGATACCTAATTATGCAGCCTTCTCCTGACATAACCCCAGTTTCGATAAAAATTATTGAGTAGGTACTTTGGCCTATTTTTTTCCGGGTGGTTTTGTAATTCATTCTTTCGAACAATAAAGTCGAAAATGAGTTGCAAACATAATTTATAGAGTAAGTATCCTTGTTTTGCTCCGGATTTTGAGCCGGGGTTTTTTCGTTTTTGTTCGTCTAATTTTATAGGTTGGTACCGGGGGCGCGGTGGAGAAAGCGATTCTTTTTGTTGATGATGAAGCGCTCATTTTGATGAGTATGAAGTCCCAAGTCAAAAGACATCTGGGTGATACTTATCGTTATGAGACTGCTCTAGATGCGTCCGAAGCGATGCAAATCATCGAAGAATTAGTAACTGAGGGAGTCAAGATCCTGATCGTAATTTCCGACTGGCTGATGCCGAATATCAAGGGAGACGAATTTTTGAGAATCGTTCACCAAAGATATCCGGAGATCCAAAAGATCATCATTACAGGTCATGCGGACATTGCTTCCGTTGAAGCTTTAAAAAAAGAGATCAATTTATACAGCTACTTGAAAAAGCCCTGGGACGAAAAAGAATTAGTAACCACTATCACCTCAGCCCTTAAATAAATAGGGGGGCATAATGAGCCTTCGAACGCGCTTCTCTCTTTATTGCGCTATTGTTCTATTTGCATTCTCCGTTTTGCTAACCTTGTTGGTGGCCGCGGCCGCATTCTATGATTCCAAAGTTTCTTCCCAAGAAGCTGCGTTTGCAAAAGCAGAAGGTGCATCCTTCGAAGTGCGTAAAATTTTTTCAGAAGCAATTTCCAAGGTGGGAGAAGTTAAAACTCGTTGGGAACTTACTCGTCCTTCTCGCGCTTCCGTTGAAAAAGATCTAGTGGATCTTTTTCAGAATGATAAAAGATTTTTAGGAGCTGGTGCAGTTTTCGAACCAAATCTTTTTGATGGAAAAGATTCTTCCTTTATAGGTCGTAAGGGTTCCAACTCAAATGGTAGATTTGTTCCTTACTTTCATAGAAGTGTCAAAAACCCAGATGAGATCAGTTTAGAAGAAAGTGTCTATTATGATAATACCGACGAAAGTGGCAACTATTACCAAATCCCTAAAGCTACGTTAAGTGACTTTGTTGGAGAACCTTATTTTTATCCATTAGAAGGAGTGAATATTTTTATGATCTCCTTGATCAGGCCTATTAGCCGCCAAGGAAGATTTATAGGGATTGTTGGTTTAGATCTGAAACTTTCGGATCTGGAAGAAGAATTATTTTCCAAAAGACCATTCGGTGACGGACATTTGGCATTAATCTCTCCGGGTGGAAAATATGCGGTTCATGGTGCAAAAGGGATACTGCAAGGAAAGAATGCAGGAACTCCTGAAGTAAAAGATTCCATTCAAAAATCCTTAGCCTCGGGGCAACCTTTTGCTTATTTAGTAGAAGGTGGGAACTCCTACATTTTCCCATTCAGCATGGGAACCTACGGAAAGAATTGGGCCATAGAAGTATATGTTCCGGATTCGGTTCTTTGGAAAGATCTTGGGCCTATTATCCTAAGATGTTTACTCATTACATTCGCTCTTCTGCCTGTATGTTTATATTTTCTGGATAGATTCTTTTGCAAGTTCGTATCAGAAGGTTTAACTGAAGCGACTACTTTTGCGGATTCTTTAGGAGCTGGAAATTATTCCGCTCAGATACCTACTCGAAAATTCCAGGATGAGATCCATCATCTTTTTATAACATTGGAAAATATGAAGGAGAAGTTACTGGCCGCGATCGATCAACAGATCCGTTCAGAAAAGATCCTAAGAGAATCCGCTGAAATTTATTCACGTAACGAAATTATCCGTCTTCAAAAAGAAGAATTAGAAGTTGCTTTAGGGGAATTAAAAACCGCACAAGAAACCTTACTTAGAAATGAAAGGTTAGCGGCTATCGGTAGGATATCTGGGGCTGTTAGTCACCAGATCAATAATCCACTCGGGGCAATTGGAGCTTCCAGAGAGAATATTTCCTTTTATGTGAAGAGAGTTGTGGCACTTCTGCCTTTTCTGTTTGAATATTTGAGTAAGGGTCCCGAGTCTGAGAGAGAATTTTTTAATATTACTTTAAAAAGAACATTAGAAAACCATAAAGAACAGATTGGCAAAAAGTTCAGAGAGACCAGACATTCTATCGAAGCATTTTTAAAACAGGAACAAATAGAAGAGGCAGGGGATAAGGCGGCTGTCGTTGCAGAGCTTGGATTTGCGGATTGCCCTGAGTTTATTCTTCAATTATGCAGATGTTCCGAATGGGAACGTATTTCTGAATTTTTGATGGCCGTCCGAGGATTAGAAATTTCAGAGGAAGTCATTCACAGATCCACTGATAGAATGTACAAAATTGTATCCGCTTTAGAAACATATTCAGGGATCGCAAAAGAAGATAAAGAAAGATGGATTAAAGTTTCCGACACAATGGAAGTTGTGCTTGGGGTATACGAAGGCGCTGGCGGAAACAGAGTCACAGTCGAAAGAAATTATATTTCAGAAGCTACCATGAGATGTGTTCCAGAAGATCTGGTAAGACTTTGGACTCAAATAGTGGATAACGCATACCAAGCAATGTCCGGCGAAGGGACACTTAAAGTAAATATCTATGACGCAGAATCCAAGGTAATCTGCGAAGTGGAAGATAGCGGCTCTGGTATTCCTAAAAATATTAGAGAGAAGGTGGGAGAAGTTTTATCTTCCGGAAAATCGGAAGGAGAAGGTGCAGGTATTGGACTTGCCGTTGCTGCTTCCATTTCCAAAAAATACGGTGGCAGCTGGAATTGGGAAAGTGAACCCGGCTGCACTATCTTTCGCTTTTCTTTTCCAAAATCAGAATAAAATATAGCTCGGGCTTTTACTATGAGTATCAGATATAGGATTTCACTTTATTTATCGATCGTACTTTTGACCGGTTCCTTTGTTCTGGCGGGTATCAATTCATTTTCTTCTTATTTCAGTTTAAAGTCACAGGTGGATTCAGGATCTACTATGGCAGGTAAACGTTATCAATATGAGATTTCTAACTTTCTGAATTCAGTTTTGGGATCTTTAAGAGGTTTTCAATTTATGTTGGAAACTTCTCATCCTAATAGAGACGAAATGGTCTCCTCTCTAAAAAAGTTAGCCGAAACAGATTCTCATTTTTTCGGGACCTGGGTATTATACGAACCTAATGCTTTTGATGGACAGGATGCAAGATACAAAAATGCACCTTACCATGACGTAACTGGTAGGTTTGTGCCATATTGGAATAGAGCGACTGGTGAATTAAAAATTACGGTTGCAGAATCTTATGACGTAGATGATACGATCAGCTTTTATTATCGAATTCCTAAAAAGACCCAGAAAGATTTTATTTCAGATCCTTATGTATATTCCGTAAGTGGAAAAGATGTACTAATGGTTTCTATGGTTAAACCAATCCTACGAAACGGAAAATTTGTAGGAACTGTCGGAACAGATATCGCCATGGAAAATCTCCAAGAACTCTTGGGGCCCATCCGACCATTTAGAGGAGAGGGTTATCTTGCATTAGTTTCTCCCGACGGGCTCTATGCAGCAAATGGTGGAGATCCTTCTTTAGTGGGTAAGGCAATTCCAGAAGAGAATATCCGTGCCCAGGTAAAAGAGCTAAGTTCGAAAGGAGAAGATTTTCAGATCAAGGGTGCAAGTCACACCAGATATTTTTTTCCATTCTTATTAGGAAATTATGATAAACCTTGGGCGGTAGAAGTATCCATCCCTGATTCAATCTTTTGGTCGGATATGAGAGGAGTGATCTTACAGACGATTTTATCTTCTCTCATTATCATGGTGATAATCCTGATCATTCTGAATTTGATCTTTAATAAACTCATCACAACTGGATTATTAGAAGCGATTGGTTTTTCAGAGAAGATTGCAGATGGAGATTTGACTTCTCATATGGAAATCACGAGGGAAGATGAGATAGGAAAACTACTCAAATCCATGGATATGATGAAAGTAAACCTTTCTAAGATCATATCGGATATCAAAACATCTTCTACTAAACTAAATACCACCTCAGATCAAATGGCAGAGTCCAGCCGTAACTTCTCGGATGTAGCTCAGGCACAAGCCTCAGCCGCGGAAGAATCATCAGCTGCGGTAGAAGAGCTTGCAGCATCTGCTGAGAATGTTCGTAGATCTATGGAGAAAGCGATTGAGAACATGAAGGAGATAGATACAAACGTAGTCTTACTCCGAGAGCAGATCGGAACTATTAACAACGAAATGCAAATATTGTCTCAAGTTGCATCAGAATCCCAGGAACGAGCAGTGACTGGAGAGAATGCGATGGGTGCCACGAACCAAGCCATGGATGAGATTGGAGAAAGTGCTAGTCGTATTAATGAGATCTTATCTATCATCACTGAAATTTCCGAAAAAACAAATCTTCTTGCCTTGAACGCTGCAATTGAAGCGGCGCGTGCAGGAGAAGCGGGTAAAGGATTTGCAGTAGTTGCAGAAGAGATCGGCAAACTTGCGTCTCAAACTTCTTCTTCAGTGCAAGAGATTGGAGAGCTTGTTGATTCCACCAATAATGCAGTTCATAACGGAAACACTAAGGTTAAAGAAGCGAGTGACATACTTCGTAAACTTAGGACGTCAGTGGATTCATTCGGTTTATCAGCGAAGAAGGTATTAGAATCCGTTAAAACCCAAGAGAAGAATACCCAAGATATCCATCAATCAGCAAATTTTCTCATGAGTTTCAGTTTACAGATAGAAGAAGCGGTCCAAGAACAAAAACGTGCTACTGATGAGATCACTAAGACTATTGTAAGTATTTCAGAAGGTACCCAGGAAGTTGCTTCTGGAGCGGATGATCTAACTTCTTATTCAGGTGAGATGCACCAACAATCCGAAGGACTTCTTAAATCTGTAGATAAGTTTAAACTTTAACTTCTAAAAAAGGAATAAGGATCCGGAACATTGTAAATCCGGGTCTTGTTTCTACTTCTATCTTTCCTTCGTGTTTTTCTACGATCTTTTTCACAATATCCAATCCTAATCCACTTCCTTCTCCTGGAAGTTTTGTGGTGAAGAATGGTTGGAAAATTTTATCTATAATATTTTCAGAGATTCCAGGTCCATTGTCTGTAATTTCCACACAGATAGAGTCTACCTTTTGATAAACCTTGATCTTGATTGTTCCTCTGAACTCCATAGCTTGCAGAGAATTGTAGATCAAATTTGTCCATACATGGATGAGATCATCTGGATAACATAATATTTTTGGAATATTCTCGTATTCCTTGGATATTTGGATCCCTTTTTTGAGCTGGTTCTGGTAGATTGTAAGAACTGTTTCTATATTCTCAGTGATCGACGCAGGGATTTTTTCAGAAGTAGTATCGAAATGAGAGAAGTTTTTTAAAGCATATAAAATTTTGGAAACCCGGTCTACTGCGATCTGTATCGTATTTGTATTGGAGAAGAAGAATGCTTCCAAAGCGGAATATTCCAAGAGCACACTTGCTTTTTCGCAGACCAAGAAGGGTAGTGCTATCTTAGGCAATTCCCTAAATCCCATATCTGTAAGAGTATCTGCAATCGCATAAGGAGAAGGAATATTCAATTCTTGTAATTGAACTGCTATACTTTTTTTAGCGTTTCTTTCTTCCATTCCGGCCAATTGATCTTTTGGTTGTCTGACTAAACTTAAGAATTGGCGGAATGATTCTACTTGTTCTGAATTCATTCCGGTTAATACATTTTGTACATCAGGTAAAATGGTTTGGAACCGGATCAAACATTCTTGTAAGTTTTGATTGGATGCTTGTACTGCTCCAATAGGATTATTGATCTCATGTGCCACACCAGCGATCAATTGCCCAAGAGCCGCCATCTTTTCTGATTGGATGAGTTGAGCCTGTGCTTTTTTAAGGTTTTCTAATGTTTCCTGTAGTTCATTTTTTTGCATCTCTATCAGTCTGTTCCTGACTGATATCTCATCATTGATCACCTTTAATTCTTCTACTTCTTGGATAGCAGAAGTATCTAAAAGGCTGATTGCTGCTACATAGGTTTCTCTTTCCGTATAAAAGTGAACACTTCCGATTGCGGAAAACACTTGTTTGTTACCGCGTATTGCTCTTAATTCCAGGTTTTCGGAACTTTCGAAAGAGCGAATCCTTGCGTGTAATGTTGCCCAGGAATCAGGAGTGAATAATGTGACTGGAGAAATCGAATGAATGTCTTTTTGATTAAAACCAAATACTCTTAAAAAAGCAGGATTCGTATCCAAGATACTTTCTGTTCTCGGATCTAAGAAGATGATTGCCTCGTTCGCAAATCTATAAAAGGTTTGGAACCTGGCCTCGCTTGCTTTTAATTTTTCCTCTGACTTTTTCCTGTCAGTGATATCAGCAATAATCCCTGCCATTCTTCCCGGAAGCTTTTTAGAATTCCGATATACTTGTCCTTTTACCTCTAACCAATGGATTGTTCCGTCAGGATGAAAGAATCTATACTCTATATTGATTGCATTTTCTTTTCCATAAAAACTAGTGCGCATTGATTTTCGAAGAAGGTCTTTATCATCTGGATGAACCAAATCCATAAAAATTGAACTATCTTTCTCAAAATCATGCAGGTCTATTCCAAAAATAGAAGCAGTGTCTGTGGACCAGTGAGCAGTTCTATCTGTTAGATTCCAACTCCAAGTCCCCATTTTGGAAGCGTTAAGTGCAAGTCTGAGTCTTTCTTCGCTCAGCTTTAATGCTTTTTCAGCTGAAAGTGATTCAGTAATATCTGTTACTAAGAAGACTAAATTTTTTATTTTTCCGGAAGCGTCCTTGATAGGTGCTCCATTGATGGATAAGAATTTTTTATTTCCGAATTCATCTTCTATTGCGTGACGAACATCGGATACAGGTTGGCCTGAAGTGAGGACTCGCATGAATGGTTGATCGTTTATTGTCCATTCACCCCCATCTATTGAGGTGGCTTTCCATTCAGGTGCATTGTATTTTCTTTCTTGGATTTTCTCTAAACTTAGTCCAAGTACACTTTCTGCGGAAGCATTGGCGTATAAAATTTCTCCGTCAGGATTTAATACAGTGATCGCCGCGACTGAAGTTTTCATAATTTCTGCGAGAAGGTCTCTTTCTGCGAGAAGGTCACTATGTTTTCGTTTTCTTTCTAATGCGTTAGTAAGTGTCTCTCCGATTGCTTTTAAGTTTGCGAGTTCGAATTCTCCGAACTTCATTCCTAATTGCCTCAAAGGGATTTCCGAAGTCATTCCTAAGCCACCAACCACTTTTCCTTCTAAGGTAAGAGGAACTGCGATCAAGAACTGAATTTGTAATGAGAGCATTTTATCTCGTGCATCTGATTCTGGAAAATCTTCTAATTGAAGAGTGGCTATTTCTCCTTCCAGGATCTTTTTTGTGAGAAAATTATTTGGATCCACTGGGCTTTCTGCAGGCCAGCTTGGTTCTTGGTTTTTTGCTTCTGGTGAAATAAACTCGTATACCAAGGTCCTCGTTAATTTTTCAGTATCGTATAATACTAGATTACCTCTAGACATTTTGAATGTTTGAGTGATCTTAGAGATAGAGTTGGCGATCGCTTCTTCAATTTCTAATATAGGTTGGTTGATCAGTTCTGTGGAAATAGAAGAAGTTAGTCTTTCTATGTTTGTTTTGTCCTCTTCTTCCTTTTTTCTTTTGATCTCGTCGCTGATATCTTGGATCGTTCCTAATAGTTTAAGGACTTTTCCTTCTGAATCTTTGATAAAGTCGGTTCTGTTTAATAGGACCTTCTCCTTTCCAGAAGGTGTAATGGATCTATATTCTATCTCAGCGGAAATACCTTCTATTACTGATCTTTTAAAATGTTCTTCTACTCTTTCTCTATCATCAGAATGCATATAATCGAATGTAGGTACAAGCATTCTATCATTTGTTTCTAATATTTGATAAAGGCCTTCGGAAGCGGTCATTTTTCCGGAAGGTATATCGTATTCCCAACTTCCTATCTTGGCCGTTTTTTGGGCTCTGTCTAGGAATAGTTTTGTTTCTCTTAATTCATCTTCTATTTGTTTTTGTTCGGAGATATCTATATGGATACCGATCATTCTGACCGGATTTCCTTCCGAGTCTCTCTCCGCTATTTTACCTCTGGTTAAGATCCATTTATAGGAGCTGTCTTTACATTTTAATCGGAATGCGATTGAGTAAGCAGGTAATTCTCCTTTTGCATAATCTTTCCAAGCAGAATTTGTTTTGTCTCTGTCTTCCGGATGAAGGCTTTCATTCCAAAATTCGTATGTAGGTTCAATTTCTCCCGGATGATAACCTAACATTTTCAGCCAGTTTTCGTCTACATGATGTTGGTTTGTTATAATATTATAATCCCATATACCAAGGTTAGCTCCTTGGACTGCTAGATCTAATCTGCTTTCTTTATCTTCTAGGATTTTTTCAGTTTCTTTTTTTTCGGTAATATCTATATGAATACCGAGTGCTCGAATTGGAGTGCCATCCTTATCCCTCTCCCAAACTTTTCCTCTAGAGCGGATCCATTTCCAAGTTCCGTCCTTACATAACATTCGAAAGTCTGTTTCGAGTAATTCGGCTTGGCCTTCTACATGTTCTTTCAGGCTCTCTACAATGAGAGACAGGTCATCAGGATGGATCCTAGATGTCCAGAATTCACTAGTAGTTTGGAATTCGTCCAAGGTGTACCCTAGGATCTTTGCACATTTTTCATTCGGGGTTACGATACCGTTTGGAATATTCCAATCCCAGAATCCAAGGTCTGCACTTTTTATGACAAGATCTAATTGTTCTTCTCTGGTCTTGAGTAGAACTTCAGCTGCGAGTTCTTTTCTAAGATCGATTATATTTCCGCGGACTAGATTATTAGAACCCGGGATCTTTACTAAATGTATTTCACACGGAATGATCTCTTTGTTTTTATCACAATGATTCCATCTAAATACTGGAGTTTCCCCTTGTAGTGCTAAGGTTATTTTTTCATAAGCAGATACTTTGGAAGTTTTTCCATCCGGTTGGAATTCAGGAGAGATATCTGCCGGACCTAACTTTAAGAATTCTTCTCTTGTGTATCCGAAAAGAATTTCTGCAGTCGAGTTGACTACCTCAAAGATCCCAGTCTCGGAGTTAACAATCGTGATCGCGGAAGGAGAATAATCGATTAACGATTTCAAAAGACGATTGTCAGATTCCGAGCGAGATAGTTTCTCTACTTTTTCCTCTAACTCGGAGATCCGTTGGTTCGCCTCATCTAACTCCGTTTGGAGATCATTGTCCTTCTGTTTTGTATTTTTGGGATCCACTCTCTATTTAATAGAAAGAGAAAATCTCTCTTTGAAAACAAAAATACTGGAGGCTCTGGTTTTTCATTCGGCCTTTGTTGTGATTGTGTGGAAAGAATAAGGCAAAAATTTCCTGATTCCAATCAGGCTGAAAATCTAAACTATTAGAAATATTCCAAGTGTTCAGAAATAAATTATCAATATTTCTAATAATAAAATTTTTTGAGTGACGAGTTAAGAAAAATGAACATTTCTTTTCGTCTTCTTATGGATTCTCGTCCCGTAGAAGATCGCTCTATGTACTTGGGATAGATCTAGAGAAAATAGGGTGCCCGCCCTAGTTAATATTGGAGACAAAATTATGTTCCTTGGAGTTTGGCCGAAGCGTCCTCTTGCTTACGTGGTAGGATTATTTTTTCTTTTCGGTTTCGGAGAAGTATTCTCAGCCGATTTCGTTCGTTTAAAAAACGGACAGGTAGTCCGAGGTAAGATCATCTTAGAAGACGATGAGAAAGTATTAGTCGCTGAGAATGATGATTATGTTCGCTTTGTAGATAAGGATAACGTAGCTCAGGTAAGTTATGAAAAAGGAAAACAGAATGCAGGGGCTTCTACATTAGATAAAAAAACGGCTCCACAAAAAGTTTCCGATGTTCCCCAAGGCCACGTGGAGACTGGTCCTCCGAATATGTATGGTCCTAGTGCCGGCTCGAGTAACGGTAATGGAGGAGACACTTCTATAGAAGTGATACATGAGGTGGTCACGGACTTTATTTGGCGGGGACTTAGTTTCTCCGGAGAGATCGCTAACCGTAGAGATAACGAAAGTTATAGAGCAATGACATTCGTCCCTTCTTACCAACCAACTGTAACTTTTAATACTCCGTTAAAAGGTTTCCAAGTACAGTTTTGGGGAAACTTTCAATTAACCGAACGTAATGATAGGGATAATGACGGAAGATTTCAAATGTATCCGGGAGGAGCTGGACCTGGTTATGCAGGGCAAGGATCCTCAGGTTCTTTGAGTCCATTCTCCGCTCCTTCTCCCGATTCGTTGAACTCTGCTTGTCCTTATGATACTCAAGCCAACTTCATGGCCGGAAATCCAACAACAGGTTCCACTTGCGGTGGAGATGTTCCGGGTTTTAAAAAAGAACAGAATGGTATGAAACGTTCAGACGGATTATTCTACGCATTCTATTATAATTTTGAGAAGACTAGTTGGGGAACTTTTACGGCAGGTATTTGGTTTTATAATACTTTTCAAAAAAGTTCTGCTTATACTTCTCCGGCATTGGGAGGATTTAATTCTGCAGCTGCGCAAGGAGTTCCTGGAGCAAATAACCCTTCTACCCAAATCACTCGTTTAGCTTGGCAGGAATATTTC
The DNA here is from genome assembly GCF_002811765.1 of Leptospira saintgironsiae. NCBI lineage: Bacteria > Pseudomonadati > Spirochaetota > Leptospiria > Leptospirales > Leptospiraceae > Leptospira > Leptospira saintgironsiae. The sequence goes on from NZ_NPDR01000004.1 coordinate 409,163, forward strand.
TTCTTTTGGAAATTACCTTTCTTACAATATGTGAATCCAACTATTTCCTTTTATACTCAATTCTCTCAGGAGAATGCGGGCTTGATGGCCGGTAAAAACTATCTATCTTTAACGATGGGTCATGAGTTTTTTGAAGGGAATTTTTTCCGAATACTTCCTCAGGTTAACATAGGTTATGCGATGAGCAATAATATCGTGGATAATAGATATGGGATCCAGGATATAACTTCTACTTTAACTTTCTTTTTCGGAAAGTTTTTCGTGAAGGCAGCAGACGTATATAGACCTAATTTATATATGTATGATACAGATAATTATTATGGCGCGACCGGCGGTTATGTGAATTCTACTTCTAAGGATAGTAAGATTGTTGATCCTGGGAAAGTGAACGGTCCTGCCAATCAGTTGGTATTAGATTTTATCAATACCTCTACTACTATACCGGACCAATTAAGACAATCCGTAAGAGAGTCTTATCTTCTGCAGAAAATTCCTTCTCATTTGGTTTGGTTCAGTGTAGGTTTCAGCCAAAACTTCTAAGTATATAAGGAATATCTAAAATGAGTATTCGGTTCAGGATTTCACTTTATCTATCGATAGTTTTACTTTCAGGTTCGGTTATTTTGACCGTAATAAACTCGGTCGGATCTTATTTTAGCCTGAAGTATCAGGTAGAAGATGGATCCAGAATGGCCGGAGAAAGATTCGCTTATGAAGTGAAAGATTTTTTAGATGCTGCATTGGGTTCTCTTAGAGGGACCCAATTTCTATTAGAATCTTCTAAACCTGCCAGAGCAGAAGTGGTTTCTGCACTTTGGAAATTGGTCGAGGCCAATCAATATTATTTTGGAACCTGGGTTGTTTTTGAACCGAACGGTTTTGATGGGCAGGATGCAAGATTTAAGAATACGCCTCCTTATCATGATAAAACCGGAAGATTTGTGCCTTATGTAAACAAGTCAAAAGGCGCCGTCAGTGTAGAACCGGTAATATATTACGAAAATCTGGATGATTCAGGGGCATTCTATACTGTTCCTAAAAAGACACTTCATGATTTTGTTGCAGATCCTTTTGCTTATCCAGTCGGCGGAAAAGATGTACTGATGGTTTCTTTGGTGAAACCAGTATTTAGAGGGGGAAGTTTTTCCGGAGTAGTTGGTATCGACCTTGCTATGGAAAACTTGCAGGAACTCTTGGGACCTATTAAACCATTTAGGGGAGAAGGCTATCTGACACTTGTTTCTCCAAATGGGACCTATGCTGCCAATGGTAAAGATCCTTCCTTGGTTGGGAAAAAAAATCCAGACGAAGAATGGTTGAAACAAATCACAGAAGGTATTGCAAAAGGAAAACCTTTCTCATTGCATGGGGGCGGAGAAGGTCACCATTTTTTTCCGTTTTTATTAGGAAATTATGATAAACCTTGGGCGGTAGAAGTATCCATTCCAGATTCAATCTTTTGGTCGGATATGAGAGGAGTGATACTTCAGACAATTTTATCTTCTCTCATTATCATGGTGATCATTCTGATCATTCTGAATTTGATCTTTAATAAACTCATTACAAGTGGATTATTAGAGGCGATTGGTTTTTCAGAGAAGATTGCAGATGGAGACTTGACTTCTCATATGGAAATCTCAAGAGAAGATGAGATAGGTAAATTACTCAAATCCATGGATATGATGAAAGTGAACCTTTCTAAGATCATATCAGATATCAAAACATCTTCTACTAAACTAAATACCACCTCAGATCAAATGGCGGAGTCCAGTCGTAACTTCTCGGATGTAGCTCAGGCACAAGCCTCAGCCGCGGAAGAATCATCAGCCGCGGTAGAAGAGCTTGCGGCATCTGCTGAGAATGTTCGTAGATCTATGGAAAAAGCGATTGAGAACATGAAGGAGATAGATACAAACGTAGTTCTTCTTCGTGAGCAGATAGGTACTATTAATAATGAGATGCAAACATTATCTCAAGTTGCCTCAGAATCCCAGGAACGAGCAGTGACTGGAGAGAATGCGATGGGTGCCACGAACCAAGCAATGGATGAGATTGGAGAAAGTGCTAGTCGTATTAATGAGATCTTATCTATCATCACAGAGATTTCTGAAAAAACAAACCTTCTCGCATTGAACGCTGCAATTGAAGCGGCGCGTGCAGGAGAAGCAGGTAAAGGATTTGCAGTAGTTGCAGAAGAGATCGGCAAACTTGCGTCTCAAACTTCTTCTTCCGTGCAGGAGATTGGAGAGCTTGTTGATTCTACAAATAATGCAGTTCATAACGGAAACACTAAGGTTAAAGAAGCGAGTGATATACTTCGTAAACTTAGGACGTCAGTGGATTCGTTCGGTTTATCTGCGAAGAAGGTATTAGAATCAGTTAAAACCCAAGAGAAGAATACCCAAGATATCCATCAATCAGCGAATTTCCTCATGAGTTTCAGTTTACAGATAGAAGAAGCGGTCCAAGAACAAAAACGTGCTACTGATGAGATCACTAAGACTATTGTAAGTATTTCAGAAGGTACCCAGGAAGTTGCTTCTGGAGCGGATGATCTGACTTCTTATTCAGGTGAGATGCACCAACAATCCGAAGGACTTCTTAAATCTGTTGATAAGTTTAAACTTTAATTTGCAAGGATTCTCTCTAATATCTTTCTTTGAGATTGGAGAGAATCTTTTGTAATACCGTTCTCCATTCTAAAGATTGGTTTATTATTCTTTAATATTTCCAATTCCCAGGGTTTCTTTTCTAAGACTACATGCACATAGGAAACAAAAGAATCTGCAAAAAAATCATCCGCATTAGTTGCTGAATATAATGTAGGAAACTGTGTGTTAGCAAGGATTGGGTAAATTTTCTCCCAATTAGCATCTAAAGAAAGAGATCCAGAATAAAAACGGATCTTAGACCTGAGGACAAATCTGGAATCATCTAAAAAGCTTACCTTCTCCGATTTCCAAACTCCTTGATAAAATTCGAAATTTGTATAAGATCTTTTAGGTAAAAAGAAACTCGGACCTATACTTTCTGTTTCTGAGAGAATATGACCAAATTCATGGAGTAGAATATAGCGAAGTGCATTTGTTTTAGTATTTTGTCTATCTTCCTCTATTCGAATTTGTATCTTTATATTTCCTTTTTGGAATGCAGAATTTTCTTTAAAACTAATCCAGTCATTTGCATTTCGATTTAGAGTATTCGCATCTAAGATCACAAATCCGCCAATCGATCTATTATCTTTGCGAATGATCCCTGTAACCGCAGAACCTCCTAAATTCTCACATACATAAATACGAAGAAGTTTATTTTTCAAAAGAGATGAAACTGGGCCGGATTGTGAATTCAGAGCATCTATCAGAGTAGATTTAAATGTCTCAAGATCTTTCACAGGACTTGGCGATTCACTAAATCCATCTACTCGATTCAATTCATTTACATAATCTAAGGCTTGTTTGTCTAAATTAAAAATTCGAGAAGCCCAGTCTTCAGATTCCAACCTGACATAGTTCTCTATTTTAGAGAGTGGAGTAGAAGATAGAACATCTGCATAGGGATTAGGATCACCTGCTTCTTTACATGAGTAGAAGGTTTCAAAAGTAAGAATGAATAAGACAAACAATCGACATAAAAACATGCGGCTTTGAATGTCCAAAACTTGAGCTAGAACGAAAAGTATTTTTCTTTGCATCGCAAAAAATCGAAAAGAGAAAGATAGGGATATTGATTTGCATTTCACACGCCCTTTGTAAGATTTGTGCCTGTCTCTCATGAAGACCGATGTCTTTTTTTATAACACTTGCAGATTTCCCAGCAATTTTGCTCGGACTTCTCTCTTGTTATGTATAGTCATTTCGTTTCTTTATGGAGTCTCTCTCTATTCGGATGTAACCAATCCTTGGGAACTTCCTATAGACGAGAGGATCTTGAATCGAAAAGATGTGAGTCATATCGTTTTAGAGACAAGGCCCGGCGGATTTCGCGTTACTTTATTAATTAACGAAAGATTTCCGTATAACTATAAATCGAAATCAGCCGCTTTCTATTATTCTAATATTAAGGATTCTAAAGAAGGTTTGGAATTAGCGGAAAAATTAGATCGGTATCTTAAGTCAGGCTTCAATTTGAAGATCAGATTTAACGGATCGGAAATATACGAATTTATATTAGATGAATCTATCCAATAAAAAAGCTGGCGGAATATTAAACCCTTGGTCTTTCCTAGAAACCGAGTTTAATTACAGGGAAGTAAGCGCATGGAAAGACTTCGTTCGAATTGATCAGTCATTCATTCGCCTCGCTTTTTTTCTTCACTTCTTAGTTTATTTTTTGGCCCTAATCCCTGAAATACAGAGATCTCCTCATGGGACCATCTATTTCGGTCTTGTCTTAAGTTTAAATATTCTGAGCCTTGTTCTTTCTTTCCAAAGAAAATATCTGCCTGCAGTCATTCATGGTACTAACTTTAGCATTATCTTTTTGGTAATGTTGATCTTAAACGAATCCTTTTACAGCTTCGACGATCTTCATAGTTTACAACTTTATAATAATTATTTCTTACTCGTTGGATTTTTGGTTCTATTCCAAATGTTCCGACTAAAAGTGAAGGGTTGCTTCTTAACAGCAACTTATTCTATAGTGTTACATCTTGGGTTTATTTATTTCAAACTCAATAATAGCTCTCTTCCCGGATTTCCTTTAGTTCTATTCGTTCCGGATGTTGTATATCTGATCTTAAGTTTGATCGGAACAACCATTGTTGTGATCGTAAGAAGGTTAGTCCGTATTTCTTCCGAATTGGATTCTGAGTATAGATTCTTACAACATGAACTTCAGATCGCTAGAAAAGTGCAGGAGACATTATTTCCGGAAGATGTAAGTATCAAAGGTTTTAAATACGAGGTATTTAGATCTACTCCCAACGAGATCGGTGGGGATTTTTACGATTTTATCCAATTAAGGGAAGGAAATACTGGAGTTTTCTTAACTGATATTGCAGGGCATGGGATCGCTTCTGCGTTAGTCGCATCATTTATTAAAATTATGGTAGCGACTATGCCTTATCGTCTCAAGCTACATCCTGTCCGACTGTTGGAATATCTGGATGAGACACTTCTTAGGCAATTCAAGTCTCACCACGCTTCTGCAGTTTATATATTCTTCGATTTTATTTCCAAAGAGATCCATTTTGCAAACGGGGGACATCCTTATTTGATGCATTCCCAAAATGGAAATGACTTTAGGGAAATTGAAACTACAGGAAGTATATTAGGATTCGGGATCAAAAGGCCAATTGCAGAACTCGTATCTCTACCGATCCAGTCTGCAGAAAGGTTGTTTTTATATACTGACGGATTGATAGAGAATCGAAATCCACAAGGAAAACAGCTTGGAAGTGAAGGCCTAATTGAAATCCTGAACAGAAATAAGTCTTTTACCGATTTAAAACAGTTTAAAGAAGCCGTCCAAGTCGAACTCTCCGCATTTTTTGGAGACGCAGAATTCGAAGACGACACACTTTTTCTGATCATCGAGATGGAGTAAATAAATGAGCGAATCACTGATCCATTTGCAAAAAGAAGGCAAACTGGCGATCTTAGAGATCAATCGTCCTGCTGCGTTAAATGCATTAAACGAAGAACTATTAAACGAATTAACAAGCGAGATCAATAATTTAGAAAAAGATCCATCTATCAGAGTAGTGATTATCACCGGACAAGGAAAAGCATTCGTTGCCGGAGCGGATATCTCTAAGATGAAAGAATTGAATGCAAGCGGAGCCGAAAAGTTTGCGGCCCTGGGACAAAGCACATTCGATCGGATCCAAAAAAGCAGATTAGTTTCTATCGCTGCAGTAAATGGATTTGCATTGGGTGGAGGACTTGAACTTGCGCTTGCATGTGATATTCGTATTGGTTCCGAAAAAGCAAAATTAGGACTTCCTGAAGTTTCTTTAGGTTTGATCCCTGGATTTGGTGGAACCCAAAGACTTGCGAGACTAATCGGTTATGGAAGAGCAGCAGAACTTATCTTCACTGGAGATATGATCGGTGCAGAAGAAGCTTATCGTATAGGTATATTAAATAAACTTACTAAAGACGGAGAGGATCTGATCGCCACTGCAAAGGTTACCGCAGAATCCATTCTGAAAAAAGGACCTATTGCTGTTTCTACTGCAAAATCAGTCATCTTAAATGGATTAGATATGCAGTTATCTAAAGGACAAGAATTAGAGAAAAAAGAATTTTCTAATTTGTTCTCCGGAAAGGAATCCAAAGAAGGAATGGGAGCATTCTTAGAAAAACGTCCTCCTAATTTCTAAGATACATGAAAACTTTCAGATTCTTACTCCTATCGTTTTTGTTCTGCCTTCCTATGGCAGGTTGGGGAGAATATAATTCTCCCTTATACTTAGAAAAAACCACCATATATATAGGAGAACACGCACTCCTTGTAGAAGTGGCAAACACTGATGAGTCCAGACAAAGAGGATTGATGTTCCGTAAAAAGTTAGGGGAGAATGAGGGAATGATCTTCATTTTTCCCAGCGAGGACCATCTGTCTTTTTGGATGAAGAATACTTTAATCCCTTTGAGCATTGGCTATTTTTCAAAAGACAAGAAGTTAGTCGATGTTTATGAAATGGCACCGAACCAAACACAAGTTTTGTATCATTCTACTCAAAAGGTAATGTATGCAGTAGAAGCAAATCCTAGATGGTTTGCGAAACGTGGACTTGGAAAAAATTCAGTTTTAAAGATTGAGAATAGATATATAGGAAAATGATCCGCCCTTTGTGGACGGATCATTTTTATAGATTAGAGAGACTCAGAAGCTCTCAATTGAAGATCTTGTAAACTTTGTGCTTCTACTACTTTAGAAGATTTTAATTTACCTTGTTCAGTTAGTTTTAAGATCACTTGGGATCCTACTGATTGAGAAGTAACTTCGATCTCAGAAAGTTGTCCTTCTCTCTCTACGAAAAATTTTCCAGGCTGTGCACGGAAAGCAGTCAGAGTTTCTGATTTTCCTTCTTTAGAAACAGCAGTCAGATCCAATCTGGAACCGAATTCAGTATAAACTAAAGTCAGTTTTTCTCCGTCTTGTTCGAAAGATTTTGCGTATCTTCCTTCTTTATCGTACTCGTTTAGTCCTACTGGGTTACTTCCAGACCAGAACTCGATCAGGTTGAAAAGTAGAAAGTCGATAAATCCACCGATTGCCATTAAAAATCCGAAAGGAATATAAAATAGAACCGTTTTTACGATCTTAGCAAGAAGGCCACCGCCCACATTGATTCCGTCGTTAGCATTGTAAAAAACTCTTACAAGTGCAAATTTTCCGAAACAGTTCGCTAAGGAACCGAAGCTTGCTCCTACCAGTACCAAGGTTAGGATGATTTTTTTTAATACGTTTTTCACCATTGAAAACGGAACTCCTCTATATGAATGGAATGCGAAACTACGAATAAAGTATGGAAAAAATCTTGCAAGAGATTTACATTCTTCCTTCCTTTTTGTGAGGCAAAATCTTGACTGAAAAATTCCCGGCCTAAACTGATCCAATAAAGGGATGAGAATCCCTTGACCTAGTTCCAGTCTCGATATTTCTGGACCGAAAGACGGATTAAATAATAAATTCGTTCTTAAGGGCTAATGCCCAACTATTTAGGGAACCCACGTGATCTTTCCCACACTTGAATTTTTTCTTTTTTTCTCCTTCGTATTTGTAACTCATTGGTACATTTTACCGGCGCTTATTCCAGAGCCAAAACTACGCAAATCACTTATCCATATCTTCCTGCTCATCATGAGTTATATCTTCTATATGAGCTGGAACTGGAAATTCGGTGGTTTGATCTTATTATCCACAGTAATCGATTTCTTTTTAGCAGATCTGATCTTCGAATCCAAGGACCAAGTTGTTCGCAAAAGAATGATCGTAATCAGCTTAGTGCTGAATCTTGTATTCATTTTAGGATTTTTTAAATATTATGGATTCTTAAGTGAGAACTTGAATGCCTTCTTGCATACTTTAGGTTTCCAAAGTTTATTCCCTATTCTTAAAATAGTTCTTCCTGTAGGGATTTCCTTTTATACATTTCAGAGTTTGAGTTATACGATAGATGTATATAGGGGAGCAATTCCTTCTGAAAAGAACTTCATTAGATTTGCTTTATTCGTTTCCTTCTTTCCTCAATTGGTAGCAGGACCTATCGTTACTGCCAAAAGTTTTTTACCTCAATTACAAACTGAAAAGAAGATAGAGGATATTCCATTTAGAAAAGCGATCCGCTATTTTTTAATGGGATATTTTAAGAAGGTTGTACTATCGGATAATATTTCTCCGATTGCCGATCTCATCTTTAAAAACCCAGATGTTTATTCTACGGAAGCGCTTTGGTTAGGTGCATTTCTCTTCTGGGTGCAGGTATACTGTGATTTTAGCGGTTATACTGATATGGCATATTCTGCCGCGCTTCTATTAGGTTATGAGCTGCCTGAAAACTTTAGAATGCCTTATATTTCTCAATCAGTTACGGAACATTGGAGAAGATGGCATATCACTCTTTCCACTTGGCTCAGAGATTATGTATATATTTCCTTAGGCGGGAATCGTGTAGGGCTTTTCCGTCATAGATTCAATGTTTGGTTCACAATGTTTGTGGGAGGAATTTGGCATGGAGCCAATTGGACCTTCCTCATTTGGGGTTCTATCCAAGGTGGATTTCTATTAATAGAATCTGTATTAAAAGAATGGAAAGCAAAATGGTTCCCGAACCTAACAATCTCAGATTCTTGGGATAAGGCACTAACCCCTGTTAGAGTTTTATACGCGAGCACAGTGGCGGTTACTTTTGGAGTTATATTCAGATCCGCGAATATAGAATCTGCTCTGAAAATGATACACGGAATGTATGTGTATCAAAGCGGAGAACTTAGGCCTTATATGTTAAAGCAAGGAATCCCTGCGATACTTTGTGTGATCATTGGACATTATATTGGCTGGCTTGTTTATGAAAAAGGAAAGGAGTTCAAGATCCCAGTTTGGTTGGAATTTTCTCTTTATCCTTTGATCGCATTTTGTTTTGCGATCTTAAGTCCTGACGGAGAGATCCCTTTTATCTACTTCGACTTCTGAAAAAAGTAAAACGCTGGACACTTGTCGAATTCGTTTCTAATTTGAACCCTTATCGATGAGCGAGCCCGGTCAAAAACCTAGGAGTCCCAGATTTTATCCCAGAGATTTCGACGAGTATATCGTTCAAGTGGACTCTGGGCTCATCACGTTAGAAGGTAAGCTCGGCAATATTTCCGAATCTGGTATTTGTATATTAATGAGCGGAGAAGATCTACCAGGCTCCATTCCGATCGAAGGTTCAGTCATAGAAAGAAGAACTGGCAAACGTTTAGAATTTTTAGGCGATGTAGTTTGGAAAATCCCAAAGCAAGTAGACTCAAAACGAAAGTTCTTATACGGAATACGTTTCAGAGAGCCTTTAGAACTCACAGAATCTCTTATACTCATTAATCTTTCCTTAGAAGGTTAAAATCCTAAAATCGCATAGGTAAGCGCCCAATTCCTTACGTCATATTTTTATTGCAAAGGCCAGGGAAGAGCCTACCTATGTCGTAAAGGCTTCTAATGATCGAAACCGATAATCCTCATCGCAAACAAACCGTAAGAGAAAAAGAAATCCAACTTCTAAAACGGATCAAAGAAGGGGACGACAAGGCTTACATAGAGCTGACTGGCCCTTATAGGGAAAGATTGTACAGAAAAGCTGTCTCCATGGTAAAAGATGGGGATGACGCAGAGGATATCGTCCAAGACGCACTGATCTCAGGGTATCGCTCCATACGCAATTTTAGGGCAGAATCCGGGGTTTATACCTGGCTTTACCGTATCGTGGTCAATAAATCCAAGGACCTTCTGGCCAAAAGAAAGAGGGCCAGGGAGAATTCCATGGACGATTCGGAGTTCCAGGTCACTGACGATCGTATCAGCTTCGAAAAAAAAGTAGAACTTTCCGACGAGAGTAACTATCTAATCAACAAAATCAACGAACTCGAGGATATATACAAAGAAGTCATCGAGCTCCGGTATTTCGAGGAAATGTCCTATTCACAAATAGCAGAGATCCTCGGAACAAATATCGGAACAGTCAAAAGCCGGCTCTTTAAGGCAAAGGAATTTTTGAAACATCTGATTATGAAAGATGGGAAGAGCGAAGGCTTTTTTAGGTAGTAAGGTATGGAAAAACAAACAAGTAAACAACAGGGCACGAAGTTCGGCTTCTCTTCAATTTTTCAGAAAGAAGATCCGGATCATGTTAAATTAGAAAACTCTCTGGTTCGAGCAGTCTCCGAACTGCGAACGGAACAGATGAAGGATATCAGCCTCTCCAAGGACTTCAATCTTAGATTAGAAAATCTACTCAAAGATGTCCGCTTCGACGAAGAAACTTCTTGGTCCAAGTTCTCCCGCGGTTTTGTCTGGAACCGTTCTTTCCAATACTCACTCAGCGCAGCTCTAGCAATCTTAGTTCTCGCAGTTACAGTAGGTCGTTTTTCTTCTTCTAACGAAACAAGTTTAGCAGAAAGATCAGGGACTCTTACAGTAGGCGAAGACCGCGAATTCGTGGATCTTCCTTCTTCTGCAAGAGTAGATGTGGATCTGAATTCACGTCATCTACTTGAGATTTCCAAAAATCCCCAAGCTTCTAAAACTTTAGGTTCTTTAGAGCAATACTTTATTGAAAAGGGTGATTATAGAACTGCTCAAGAAATCCGCCACGTTCTGGAATCAGCTACCAAATAATTTTAACTAACCTCGAGTTGCGGTCTTTAGTTCTTCGAATAAGACCGCAACAAGTTGACCGGCCTTCATTTCCCTGATTAACTCTATTCCTTGTCCTGACCAAAGAGATAAGAAGTCGGACTTTCCAAGTTCTGCAGATCTCTTTCTGATATCTCTTGTAAAAGCATTTTGAGCGGGGAAGGGTAGAATTTGCCGAGTCTCCATTTCTTTCATAAATCTATTTTCTAAACCTCTTGCGATCCTTCCGGAAAATACACGAGTGGTTTTTGTTTTACGATTTTTAGAAACTAAAGCTTCTCTGTAAGGTTTAGAAGTTCCAGCTTCTTCACATAATAAAAATGCCGTGCCTAATTGTGCTGCACTTGCTCCTAAAGCAAGAACCGCTGCAATTCCTGCTCCATCCATGATACCACCTGCTGCAATTACAGGGATCTTCAAATTATGAACTAAACTTCTTACGAGAGGAAATAATCCAATCCCAGAATCTTCTTCATTTGCGGAGAAGATTCCACGATGCCCACCTGCTTCTATACCTTGCGCTACGAGCAAGTCTACACCGCTTTCCTCTGCTAAAATTCCTTCTTCCAAAGTGGTGGCAGTTCCACAGGTAATGATATGATTCTTCTTACATTCTTTAATATAATCAGAAGATAGAAGTCCGAATGTGAAACTAAATACCTCAGGCCTTTGGCTTAACATTGTTTCGAATTGCCTGTCAAAATCGAGTGAATAAGGAGGTTCAAGTTTGGGAGAAGGAACTCCTAATTCTTCTCTATATTTTTTTGTATCTTCGATTGCCTGATTGATTTGTTCCGCACTGAGTTCTGGAGTTTTTGTAGGCACAAAAAGATTCACAGCGATTGGTTTGGAAGTTAGACTTCTTGTTTTTTGGATGATCTGAGTGATCTGCTCTGGGGTTTCATAAGCGAGCCCTAAAGATCCAAGTCCACCTGCATTAGAAACTGCAGAAACCAATTCAGGAGTAGAGGGACCTCCGGCCAATGGGGAAAGAATAAGTGGGCCTTTTAACCCAAACTTTTTAACAATCTGATTTTCGAGAGCCAAGACAATTCTCCCTCTGCAGCTTGTGCAGCCAGTATTAGACCTTCAGTCTTTTATGATATAAATTTGGATCTAAAGAATCTAAGATACGTTTTGCTTCCTGAGCCACTTCTCCATAAAGGATAGAAGTTCTGGAGTCGAGTAAGGCACAACAGAGTTGGATCATTCTGCACTTTACTTTAAATTCAGTTCCTCCTTTTCTTAGCCCCAAAGAATCCCTAAGTCTAAACAATTCGGAACGATATGCTTCTAATTCCTTATCGTTCATTTTACGGATCTCTTTGAATACTCCTCTTTCGAGAAGAAGAACAGGCAATGCTTCTTTCAGTTCACCTTCTTCTTTAAATTCTTCTCTTAGGATTTGGATAGCGGAGAAGATCGGTTCTGAACGAACAGATTCCAGGCGAATGGCACTAGGCTCTTTTAAAAAAGCTTCTCTATATAATAAGAGTCCCTGTGCTTGTTGTCCGCTTAAGTATGTACATTCTGCTCTAAAAAATAATAGCTCAGGGGAAAATCTTTCTAGTCCTGAAGAATCTCTCAATACTTCGGAAGCAAGATCTGTATCTTCTGCAAGTAAAAGTCTATAAGCAAGTTCTGCGATTAATCCTGGAGAAAGAGATTGGATTCCTTCTTTTCTGAGAGCAATACGCACTTGATCTGTGGTTTCTTGTAGAATAGAACTCATCGCCGAATGATATGAGAGTTCTTTTGGAAATGATTTACTTTTATAAACTGAATCGAAATCTTTTAGGAATTCTAATAAAAGTCCCGTTCTTTCTCTTCCTTCTTTTGTGAGGTGGATCCGATCTATTCTATGATCCCAGAAAGAAGAAATATAAAACCCCGAGGCGAACTCGGGGTTTTCTGGATCTTCTTCCAATAGGGAGTCGAATATGTTCCGAGAGAGTTCGAATTCTCCTTCGGATAAATGTTTTATCGCTTCTTCGTACTTCCTGTCTTGGTCCATCAATGAGCGGCTTTTTTGTCGTGATGTTTGCTTACTTGTTTTACGATCTTATCTTCTAAACCGTCTATGCAGGAATAAATATCTTTGTCTTCGTGTTGTGCGTTAAATTTACTTCCATCCGCGGCTAAATTTAAATTAGCGCTGATCAATCCATGCACCTGTTCGAATGAAATTTCCATCGAAACTAACTTTTGTATATATTTAGAGACTCGTTCTAATTTTTTTCCGGCATAATCTTCTGCCGTTCCGGAATGATCCAAGTTTTTCCAATTAAAAACGATTTTCATGTAAAGCCTCCGCGGAATTTATTTATTGGCTTCTCAAAGTTTTATCATAGCACGAATGCGGATCAGAAAAAACTAAAGAAACTTATTTTTGGACGGGGAAAGAAAGGGAGTCATCCCAACCCAGGAATTCCTGTAAGATTAGGATGGAAAAAATCAGAGTCAAATCAAAAAAAGCGCCCGCCCCGAAAGGGGCGGACCAGGGAAGTTAGAACTAGAGATGGGATGATTTCCTAGCGTTTCTTAGTCCTTATTTAGAGTCAGGCTTGGCTGTTTCGCAAAAGCCAGGCCACATGCTTCCTGGTATTTTTTAAGACCTTCTTCCTCTGCGTGAAGAGCGGAATCAAGGTCACCAATCTTTTGGTATACATGAATAACTTCTTTAATGTTCTCTAAGGCTTGGCAGGATTTGCCGAGACGAAATTCGGAGATTGATTTCAGGTAAAGAACCAGAGCGTATCCAGCACTTTCTTTATCACCGATTTTTGTTCTCACTGCTAAGGACTGATCGTAAAAAGCGATTGCACCTTCGTAGTCCCTGGTTTTTTGTTTTAGGCTTCCGAGGGCAGTAAGCTTATTTGCCAGCTGGGTATCTGTCTCCGGTGTGTAGTTCTTGAGCGAACTTTCGATCACGTTGGTTTCAGGTTCTGCATAAATTGCAGTGGAGATGCTTAAAATTAAGGCAATTTTAATTAATTTGTTCATCTTTTTATCTCCCAGCCGAGGCTTTGTCTAATATAGTGCAAGCGCCGTGCCAAGTTTCTGGGATTCTCGCGATTTTTTATTTATAAAACCTGAAAATTTCCCGGAACTTGGCATAGTATAGCCTTTTGGGTTCTGGATGTATATGGGGAGGGGTGTAAGGAGTTCCTTCCACCCCGTTAGGAAGGTATTAAATGGAAGAAGCTGGACTGTTTCTTAGATCGATGCCTCTTCTAACTCTAAATCTGCTGATTTTTTACCCTGTTCGAATGGATATTTGAGATTCGTAAGGCTTGCGATCTCGTGCATACAATCGTGAAGGAAATCTTCATGGTCCATATCAGGCTCAAAATGTCTCAGTTTTCCAGCACGAACTATGAAGCTCGTCCTACGCAAGAATCCTCTGGGCTTATATTCTAATCCTAGGCAAAGAACTGCTAGTGGTTCTTCTGGTTTTCCTACAATAAATCTGAATCCGCCCGGGCGGCCTTTCCCCATTTTATAAGGGACGGTGGTTTGTTCCGGGAAGATCACGAGCATATTGCCTTCGTTGAGCACTTTCTTAGCAAATAGAAGATCGTTCTTACTTTTTCTAGGTTCTTTTCTATTGAGAGGAATCCCTCCGCATTTTAGAAAATAGTCCATGAAAATAGGAGCTGCGAGAGAATCTTTCATGATCGCCCAGATATCCATTCTTCTATGATATAATGCTTTGGAAAGTCCCAGAGGAATATCATCATTCCTTTGGTGTTTGGAGAGTACTAAAACCTTTCCGGTTTGAGGTACATTTTCTAATCCATAAACTTCTGTTTTATAAAATAAGGATCCGTAGAGTCTTCCGAACCAGCGTAATGCTTTTCTGGCTAATTCAGAACTTCCTGGATGAGGTTTTTGTATATTCTTGGATGGCATTGTTAAATTAGAGGTTTGTTAGCGGAGAAGGTTGCAAAATAGCGTAGGCAATTGCGTTACAATTTAGTTGCCTGAGAAAGTCCGCGACAGGGATCGCAGCGGAAATCCGGCGACGTGACATGTAATGGTGCGTCGCTGATTGGAGCGTAGAGCCCGGTCCGAGCGAAGCGAGTGAGTCGCCCGAGCCTAAAAAACGAATAGCCTTGGCATGGAATTCTTCTAAACTCGTTTTGGAAGGTCTGCCGGATGGTCGCGCTTTCTTTTCTGATCGAGTGGATTTTCCCTCATTCGGGAAGTTTGTGAGGAAAGTCCGGACACCATAGAACCACGGGACCGGGTAATTCCCGGAGTTCGGGATCGTAAGAAACCGGATATGGAAAGTGCAGCAGAAAATATACCGCTAGTTTTCTAGTAAGGGTGAAATGGCGGGGTAAGAGCCCACCGCCGCTTTTGTGAAGAAGCGGGCAATGTAAACCCTCCCGGGTGCAATCTCGAATAGGCGGCCATCGTTGGTTCTGCAGGGCCGTGGGTAGAGAGCAAAGAGTCTTTTCGGTAACTAAAAGACCAAGATAAATGATCATCGCTCGCAAGAGTACAAAATCCGGCTTATAGTCAGGCCTTCCACTTGGCATTATGTATAAAACGAGGATCTGCCTGGCTTCAGGAGCGAAGCGACTATACGCAGATCTTCCACTGTCCTTATATGAATATTATAAATATGGAATGGTTCACAAGAGAAGCGATCCTGGTTTTAATACTTGGATCTGTTTTTGCTTTTTTACTTACTTATACATTCGAATATTTGATTAAACATACAGATAAACTTCAGTTTCAAAAGAATACAAAACGTTATTTGAGATTGCCCATATTGTATAGATTGGCAGGTTTCTTTTTAATCTCCTTAGTTCCAATCCTCCTTTTAGGAGATACATATTTTACTTTTCAGAAGAATGGGATCTTCAGTTTTCCGGACCCGATCTTATGTTTGGTTTCTTTTCTGTTATTTTTGGCTGGGACATTACTTATATTCTATTGTAAGAATTATAGGATCGTATTAGAGAAGGATGCTATCTTATCTGAAGGAGTTTTCCGAAAACATAAAAGGCTCTTTTGGAAGGATATTCAATCGGTTCGATTCGAAAGATCTACTTTTTTCCTAAACGATGGTAAGAATCAAATAGAAGTAGTTAGCCTTTTGTCTGGCTTTGAGATTTTTTTATCTGCTCTGGAAGAATCTGTTGCACCCGATCTGTATGAAGATGCATTTCGAAAGTATAAGAAGTTTTTAAGAAAGTCCTGAGGACAAACCTTTTCATAAATCAATTTTTCTTATTAATTCTTTCCTTTCCAGAATTTCTCCCTTCGATTTTTCTAGCTCTATGTCTAAACCGGAAAAATACCCGTACAGCGTTCAACAAAAAGTGGCATGGGGAGATATGGATGCATTTGGTCATGTGAATAATGTTGTCTATGCAAGATATTTCGAAACTGCAAGGGCATCATATTTTGATGATATGGGTCTATGGGAATCTCCTCAGAAGCCTATGGAAGGTGGGCCGGTCCTTACTCATATAGAAATGGATTATAGAAAGCAGGTTCGTTTTCCGGAAACGATTGATATTTCCGTAAAATTGGAATCTGTAAAGAACAGATCTTTTTCTATCGTTTGTTCCATGTGGAATCAGGCAGGGGAATGCGTGTTGACTGGAAAAGCGGAACTGTTATGGTTTAATTTTTCTACCGGAAAACCGGCGGCGATCCCAGATGCCTACAAGGAACAATTCTTCCAACAAAACAAATGAAACGCCGGCAATCACAAGCGTAAAAGAATTTTTATCAGAGGAATCTCTTTCGCGATTTCGTTTCGCGATGTCCCTTTTTCTTTTTTTCGCGGGATTTGGTTTATTGTTAGGCGACCCTGCTTCTGAGGGCCTCTTAGATCCAAGATGGATAAGAGTCGTTCATGTTACATTAATTTGTATCTCTATATTCTTAAGTTTTAAATTCGAAAATTTTAAAAAATACAGCGAGTTGGTTTTATTATTCCATTTCGCGGTGATGAGTATTCATTCATTTTATCTTTTGTATGTGAATGGTTTATATCTGGGTTATTTATTCGGGTTGATACTCGTTGTATTTAGCACCGGTGTTTCTATTAATAATCGCAGGGTCCTTATTCCGGTCCTTCTACTATTCATAGCGGTTGCATTCTTTGTTGGGATACATGTAAAAAATCCTAAGATAGATGTTGGGATGTATTATTTCGGCCTAATCTCCTCAGGTGTTTTGTCTGTACTTGTGATCGGTTTTAGAATGAGAACATTCGAAACTTTATTAGAAGCAGATGTGCAGATGGAAAAATTCCAGGTCAATATAGAAGAAGAATTGGAGATCGCTCAGAAAACCCAAAAGAGCCTGGTAGATCTTGAATTTCCGGAGGCTGGGAGCTTTAGGATCTATTCTTATTTTAAACCTTTGGAAAGTGTTGGTGGGGATTTGATCAAAACAAATCTGGGCAAAGAGGGGGTGCTTGACTTTTTCTTTGCGGATGCTGCAGGCCACGGAGTTTCTGCGGCAATGGTTTCAGCTATGGCGGTAATGGCCTTTAAGACTATTGCTCCAGTTGCGGAAAGTCCGTCTAAAGGTTTAACTCTGATCCATGAGTCTTTGATGACCATGATCGGTGGATTTTTTATCACTGCAGTTTATATGAGACTCGATCAAGAGAAAAAAAGTCTGACCTATTCTTATGCGGGACATCATCCTGCAGTTTTAATTAAGTCAGATGGTTCTGTCCAAGAATTAACTGGGAAGGGTACTGTGTTACTTGCTCTTCCTAAACTATTCAATCGAGATTATGAAATTATACTAGAACCTGGTGATAGGGTCGTACTTTTCTCTGATGGAATGTTCGAGTTTTATACGGAAGAAAATGAATTTTTCGGTAATGAAGCATTCTTAGATCTGATCCGAGATTATACATCTCTTTCCGGAAGAGTATTTTTGGATTCTTTGGGAGAAGCTGTTCTAGGACTACATTCTTCTCCGCCTAAAGATGATATGACTATGCTACTTTTGGAAGTTCTCTAAACTAAAAAAACATCTTGCTCTTCTCGTGAGAAGAGTTAGTATCACTGCCCATGTGTGATACTTTTGTAGCCACTCCAGATTCCACTTCTTCTGGAAAAATGATCTTCGGAAAAAATTCAGATAGAGAGCCGAATGAACCTCAATGTCTCGTTAGATATCCTGAAAGAATTTCTAAGGAAAGCCAACAAAGACTTACATTTATAGATGTTCCAAGTTCTAAAAAATCCAGAGAGGTTTTGATCTCTCGTCCTCTTCATATGTGGGGAGCAGAGATGGGAGCAAATTCAAAAGGTGTTGTAATTGGGAACGAGGCAGTATTCACCAAACTTAAGATCGAAAAGAAGAATGATGGTCTTACTGGAATGGATCTTTTACGACTCGGATTAGAACGTTCCGATACGGCTGCAGAAGCAAGAGATCTTATCATAGAATATTTAGAAAGATTTGGCCAAGATGCATGTGGTGGTTATTCAAATCGGAACTTCTTCTATCATAATAGTTTTATAATCGCTGATCCTAAAGAAGCATATGTTCTGGAAACTGCAGATAGATATTGGGCTTGGAAGAAGATCAAGGGTTTTTACGCAATTTCGAATGGTCTCACTTTAGAGTCCGATTATGATGGACTTCATTCACATGCAATCGATTTTGCAAGAGCGAAAGGTTGGTTGAAGAAGGGACAAACTTTCTCCTTTAAAGAAGCATTCTCTGATTCTTTATTCACTAGTTTCAGTAAATGTAAAGTTCGAAGAGAGATTGTTACCGGCGGAGGAAAATTTTTCGGCTCCAAGCTAGGTGTTCAGCAAGCAATGCAGATCCTGAGGTTAGAAGGTAAAGAAAAGGGAAGTGTTCCTCTTTCTATCAGCCAAGGAGGTTTTCCTTCTAAGAGTATAGGATATTCTCCTCGCAAGGCGGGTATGGGATCTGTTTGTCTTCATGCGGGAGGTCCTTTGTCTCCTAACCAAACAACTTCTTCCTTTGTAGCGGAATTGGATACGAATCCTGCATACTCTCAATTTTGGGCGACTGGATGTTCTATTCCTTCTTTATCCGTTTTTATTCCATTCTCCATTCCAGGAAAAACTTTCTTAGAAGGAAATGTTGTCCAACCAGGAGCAAGTCCGGATTCTTCTCTTTGGTGGAATCATGAAATTTTATACAGGCTTTGCCTAAAAAACTATGATAAGGCAGTTTCTATTTTTAGTGCGGAGCTAAAGGAGAAGCAGGAAAAATATATTCAAAAAGTAGAATATACACTTGGCCTAAGCAGAAATTTTTCATTGGATCCGATCACCAAAGAAGCCTCGGAAGAAGTCGATAAACTTTACAGAAAGTGGAGAAATCAAGTATTAGAACTTGCAGTGAACGGAAATATTCTTCCGAATATCTGGTCTTCTCCACTTTATAATCTGAGCTGGGCGATTTGGAATCGAAAAGCGAGGATCAATTCCAGAGTTCTTAAGGGGATTGATTTGCCTTACGAACCCGCATATTTATGAATTCCACCAAAAGTGAGAACGCCATAGAGAAATAAATATATCCTTTCGGAATATGGAAATGTAAACCATCTGCGAATAACATCACTCCAATCATGATCAGAAAGGAAAGCGCCAAAATTTTCATGGTTGGATGTTCGTTTATAAAATCGCTTACCTTGCCCGAAAAAATTAGCATGATCACAAGTGAAATGACTACTGCAAGTACCATTATCATCAGATTTCCAGAAAGTCCCACCGCAGTGATGATAGAATCTACTGAAAAAATAATATCTAAAATGATAATCTGTACAATCACATTCAGAAAAGAAGGAGAAGATTCGGCTCCCAGATCCGTTTCACCTTCTTCCATTTTATGATGGATCTCACTTGTACTTTTTGCGATTAGGAAAAGTCCTCCACCTAGCATGATGAGGTCTCTTCCTGTTACTGTAAAATTTCCCACTTGAAAAAGTCCGTTTGTAAGGCTTGCAAGCCAACTTACGGTAAATAATAAGCCTATCCTAAAACCTAATGCCGCTAAGAGGCCGATTGTTCGGCCGCTTGCCTGTTGTTCTTTCGGAAGTTTACCAACTACTATGGAAAGAAATACAATATTATCAATTCCTAGAACGATTTCCATTGCTGTAAGGGTCAGAAGAGAAACGATAAGGTCTACAAGATGCAAATCCATTGTAGAAAGAAATTCGTCTAATGACTAGAAAAGCAATCGATTTCCTTTCCGGTATCGTAGAAGATTTGAAAGAGAGATGAAATTCCTACCGAAAGAAATTTTGGAATCCCAGGTCCAAGGAAGAAATTTAACCGGCCTAAGTTTCGGGGACAATCTTCCTCAAAAACCTAGTTTGGTCGTTTTTCTGCGTCACCTTGGTTGTATATTTTGCAGAGAAACTGTGGAAGACCTTCGTGTTTTCAGTTCAGAAATGGCCGCATTCCCTCCCATTTTATTTGTATATCCTGAGTCGGTGAGAGATGGAGAAGATTTTTTTTCCAGATTCTGGCCGGAAGCAAAAGCTATCTCGAATCCAAGCGCTTCCTTTTATGAACAGATCAATGTGCAAGAAGGCAATTTAATAGAATTAGCAGGTCCAGAAGTTTGGGTAAGTGCAGTACGCGCACTTGCAAAAGGAAATTTTTACGGAGTCCAAGGAAGACATTTGCTTAGAATGCCTGGTGTGTTTTTAGTTTTGAAAGATAGAATTTTATGGTCTCATTCTTATCGTCATATTGGAGACGAACCGGACTGGAGCAAAATTCCTGGATGTACTCCTTTACCTACGGATGAATACGATCCAGGGATTTTGCCAGCGTAAGTTGATGTAAAACCTAACTCCTAGGTCCGCCTCCAGGTGGAGGAGGCGGAAGTGCCGCCTTACAAGAAGCAGATAACTTGTTTTCATTTTCTCTCATACATTTCATATGAGCATGTCCTCGTTCTACGTTCTTGCAATATTTCTCCTCATCTGCAGCACAAGCTGATCTGAATTTTTCAAAACGAGATAGCATTTCGTTTATATGGTTTTTGCAAGACTCTGATAGTTTGGACATATATTCTTTCAAACAACGATCGGACTCATGGCCGTATCTGGAATCCTTACAATAAGTTTGTCTTTCTGTTTTACATGGATCTTCTCCTGGAGGTCCTCCAGGCCCACCGCTTGGTTGTGCGAATGCTGTTCCAGTTAAGATTAAGGCTAATGCAGAATGTAAGATTAGTTTTTTCATAATATTTATCTCTTGCGGGAGTTTATTCGTTCCTTTGTTTTATTTAAAGGTGGGACCTCCCTAATTTAGAAATTGGTTCCTGAGATAAATAAGTTACCGAAAATCTATTTCATGGTAGATTAAAGATTATTTGATCCTTCTATATTTATCAGGAACGTTTCTAAAAGAATTTGGTTTTTAGATTTTTTTCTTTAGGAGAGCAAAGCCTGCGTCATAGAAAACTTCTTCTTTTACAGTTTCGTAGCCAGAGAATATACAATGTTTTGCAGGGTTTTTCGAAAAGTTTTCTTTCAGATGACCCCAAATATAAATGATATAAGATCCTTGGGGTTTATCCTTACTGTCGAATTGAGTATTTGCCGCACATTTTTCGATTTTTTCATCCGGCAAATAATGAGATTGAAGATCTGGATGAATAGACACGAAAGAATATTGGGATTTATCTTTAGCTTCCAGATCTTTTTTTGTGTTTAAAGCTTCTATAGAAGCGCTTCTATAATCTTCTTTTTTAAGATTTTTCTTTGTATATTTCTTAAAGTCGTATAGTTGTACAGCACTTGCGCAAATTAATAGAATGTAGAAAAACTTCTTATATTTTTCATTCAATTCTGAACTTAAGGATATTAAAATAATATAAGCAGCAGAGATTATAATCGTATTTCGTTCATTGATCATCGGAAGATTTGCAAAAATCTGCAATGAGAACAAGATCACAAAATATAAAAATATTATTGAAAAAAGAAATAAGTAAGAAGAGTTCTTTTTGAAATAGATAAATTCCCGTATTGTTAAGAATAATAATATAGGAAAATAAATAATAAATCCTCTTCCAAAGAAAGAAAACATAGAGATAAATGGGAAAAAGAATCCAGCAGGAGGAATATGACCCATTGGTTTTAACTTGGTGCTTTCAGCAATGCTATATAAGATCCAAGGAATATACGAAATTAAAATAAGAGATCCGGCTAAAAACCAGAAAATAATTTTGCGTTTATCTTTTTGAAAAACATTATATATAAAAGATATAATGATAATAGATCCGGACCATAATAGTCCAAGATAATGCGTCCAAGCCCCTAATAAAAGTATTAAGAATAAAGATATCGCAATTGGGCTTAGGCTTTTCTTTTCTTCTCTATCATAAATGATAGTAAGTAATATTCCTAAAGCTCCTAAGGAAGCCATTATACAATAGGAACGAGTTTCTTGGCTATACCATAAAAGAATAGAACAGGCCGCTAAACTTGCTGCCAGAGAAAGAGATATTAGTTTATCTTTTTTGATTTTGTAATAATACAGGGCGGATACAGCAGAAATGGATAGAATATTGAAAATTGCAGATAATGATCGGACTGCAAAATCGGAATCTCCAAAAATTCTAATCCAATAATATAAAAGAACTTGGTAGCCTGGCGGGTGAACATCACCCTTGATACCGTTTACGAGTTCAGATAGGGAAGATGCATTACTGCTATGGATCGTAGAGAATAATTCATCAAACCATAAACTTTGATCGGCTATTCCATAAAATCTAAGATAAAAACCGTATGCAGTCAGAAATAAGAAAATAGAGGTTATTAATTTTTCCGAAAAAAATACATCTAAAACTCGTTTCATTTTCTGGGATAATTCTGACATAGAATTTGCAGGATGAGTCGATTTTATCTTTGAGTCAAACGAATTGTTTATCGGTGATCCTTAATTGATGATCTAAGTTTGGAATTATGCGCGATCACTGAGGACTCTTCCACCGGAGGGTTTATTGCCAGCCAACAGTAGGGATCGCAAATTAAAAAAATACAGAAAAGTTCGTCTTAGCTCCCAATTTAGGTTCTAAGGCGAACGGTTCCATTTTTATATTTGTAGAAGATCGGATCTTCTTTTCTGAAATCCGATCATGGAAAAATACTCCGAAAAAGACAAAAGACTTATCTCTTCCGTAGAATTTTATTATAGAGAAGGGAACTCCGAAAATTTTCTGAAAGAAGCATGGATCTGGGCCTGGACACTCGCCAAAGGAAGATATCGTTTGGATGAAGATTCTTGTTCAGAAATCGTTTTAAAACTGGTTTTGGACGCAGAAGAAGTATTACATTTATACAAGGAGAGAGGATATACTAATTTCCCTGCATTTTTCACGACATATACTAAAAATTTAATATGGAACCAGAGAAGGAAAGAGATCCGTCTCAACCGAAGTGAAATTATATCAGATGGATTCGAAAGATTTTATGATCCAAGATCTGAATTCACGAGAGAGATACTGAATCAAACCCGGGAAACTTCTTATTTGGTTCAAAACATTCTATCCGAAATGGATCCAATTGTTTCTCTTATCCTCAAATTAAAACATAGGATCCCTCTAAATTTGAAAGAATCCAGATTATTCCATTCTAAACTTAAAGAGAAAAAGTTAAAACTCAGGGATTATTATACAAAGGATATAGAAGAAGAAAGAAAATCCTGGCTAAGAAAAAAAGAACTAAACGAAAAACTTTCCAGGCTTTACCAAAACATGCAGATCCATCATTTCGAAAATTTAGAAAGATGGAAAATGTCCCGAAAACAGTTACTCGAAGTCTGTGGTGCAGTAACCGAAGAAAAAAGTTTCAAAAAGATTGGCTGGTATTTGGGACTCAGCGAACATTCTGTCCGAAAATCGTATTATTTTGCAATCTCGGAATTAAGAAGAAAAGAAGATCTAAAAAAGATCAGATTTTCAGAAGCGGCTTAAAGATCAGCTTTTGCCTTCTTCAGGACGGATCGTAGGAAGCCAAAGTTTTCTCAAAAGTTTAGATTTGTTTTTGAGTCCTGAAATTTCTGCGATCATGTTTGCGACCAATCTTTGTCCGGCTTCCATACCTTTGGTAACGGAACGATTTAAAAGTTTGGCACTCGTGGTGACCATACTCAACTCTGATTCGTCCGGAGAAATTACTCTGATCTTCACACCTTTAGGTGGAGAATGAATGATATTAACTGCACGATTGTACATAGTATGATGCACTTTGGTGATCATATGAGAAAGTTTTTTGTTAGAAGGATAAGAAAGCCAACCTTGGAAACCAGGGATAGGATCCGAAAATTCATCCTCAGGACTATTTAATACAACAGTAATATCCTTATATCCAGCTTGGATGACTGATTCAACAGGGATTGGATCAGAGATCCCTCCATCTCCATAATATTGCCCACCCAATTTCCATTTTCCTCTGGTAGCGATAGGCAAAGAAGTCGCTGCTTTCAACAAATTTAAAACATTAGAAGCGGTCGCTTTAACATATTCTGCTCTTGCTTTTGCAAGATTCGTGACCACCACATAAAAAGGAGAAGTTTCTTTTTTCTCCAAATATTCAGAAGGAAGCCTATACTTTGTTCCGAACAAATAGTCTATTAGATATTCTTGATCTAGAAAAGTTTTGCCTCGGAAAGGATTCAAAAAAGAGATCAATTGGCTACCAGTAAGTTCTTTTCTCCAAATATCCAGGATTTTCAAACCATGAGCATGATCTGTCTCATAACCAGTAGTATAATAAGCAGCAGCGCAAGAACCGGAAGAAACTCCCAAAATTAAATCGAAATATGTAGAAGGCACCGCCTGGTTAATTGCATACAAGGCACCGCCCGCAAAGGAACCTTTCATTCCTCCACCAGCAACTACCAATGCCCTTGCACCTTTTTTGGCCTTGGGCAAACCAATCATCATTCCGGATTGTTCCGATTCTCCAGGAGAAAAATACGAACTCATCTAAAGATAAAGTTTTCGACCCTTCTCCATTTGCAAGAAACTTGAACTTCCAAATCCCAAATTCGATTTCCTTTTTCTTCCCAAAAATAGACTTTTTTGCAACATTCCGCAGCGACACCCGTAGGGAGTGAGGAAACGACCGCATTAGCGAGTCGGTGACATCGCAGATGTCAAACTGGGCGGCTCCTGCGGACCGTGCTGCTTCGACTTCGCGCAGCCGCGCTCATCCCGGCAAGACCGGGACTAAAGGTCTGCGCATCACTGCCGCGGATTTACACTTTAGTGTTATTCATTAGCAGCAAGCTCCACCGATCTCTGAAGTTTCTTTTATAGACGATTCTCTCGCAGTAATTGTTAAGGAAGCAGGGCTTGGTCCACAATCAAATAGTCCGTAATGTACAGAAGTATCTCCAATAATCTTGAAAAATTTTCCGAATCTGGATTTGGATAACATGGCGGCCGTATTTCCGCAGACAAGCATTGGTAATCCTTTTTTCAAAATATGATGATCATCTAATAGAAATTCATGAGGGTGGTCCGGGATTGTACCTAGATAAAACGCTACTTGTCCGTAATCCTCACATTTATCTTCTAAATCTAATTTGAAAATCCTATAGGTAACGGAATAAAAATCGATCATTCCAACTTTAGATTCGATTTCTTCATTCTTAAGAGCGATCTTGCTAGTAGAAATTACTCTGAAATCATATATTCCCAAATCAAAAATTAATCTTCTAAAATCCTCGGTGTATAAGGCTCCACCCAAACATTCTCCTAATAAAACAGGATCTGTTTTTAGTTCGTTTGGTATCCTTCTGCTGGAAAATACATCGCTAAAATAAAGTTCTCCACCTGGTTTTAATACTCTCAAGATTTCTTTAAAAACTTTTGGTTTATCCGGAGATAAATTAATCACACAATTTGAAATTACTAGATCTATGGATTCGGATTCTATGCCTAAACTTTCTAAGTCTTCGATAAAGCCCTGTTTGAATTCTATATTCGGTTTAGAGTATCCAAATTTTTCAGTATGATAATCTATAAAATTTTTCGCTATAGAAATCTGTTCTTCGGTCATATCTACTCCGATCACTTTTCCCTCTGGACCTACTAAGTGAGAGAGTAGATAAGAATCTCTTCCGCTTCCACAGCCAAGATCCAATACTGTTAAACCTTTCAGATTAGGAGGAAAAGGGGAGCCACATCCGTAAAATTTTTCTTTTACATCCTCATGGACTAGTGATAAGACCGGCTGAAGATTTTTGGGAAGAGAGTCTGTGGAACAGCAAGCTCCAGTTTTTAGATCTGAACTGGATTTTAGGATTTTTCCGTAATAGTTTTGAACAGAGTCAAGGGTAGAAGAGTGTATTGTAGATTCCATGTAGATCTTTTTATTTGAACCAAGTGTTGCGCTGCAAGGGAATGCTGGATCGATTCAGAATAAGTAGATATAAATGGAAAATATTTTATATAGAAGATCATTGCTTTGATCATTCCCCATACTATATTATAAAATCAGAATTTTAATTAAGATTGAACGGGATTATCTTTTATTCTTCAATAAATTGTTTCTGATTTTCTAATATACTATTTCAGATCACAAATATTTCTCTTCTCCACTTTCGTTATGAACTAGGTTTCTTTAGGATTTTTTTCTACTTTCCCCCTAAAATTTGAGAATCTTTCAGAAAACACTGGGGAATTTTCTCAAATTTTCTTTCGAAAATCTTCTCAATAAATACAAAAGAGATTTGACCGGTTGGGCGACGTAATTAATATGGTCTTTACGCCTGAAGGATATCGCCCGGGAGGGAAAGAGCCTGAG